>JAKSUC010000041.1 GCA_024413595.1 Bacteroidales bacterium | reverse complement strand
AGAGCACAACCTTGCCAAGGTTGGGGTCGCGAGTCCGAGTCTCGTTTCCCGCTCAACATTGTGGACTGAATTTTGTCTGTCTTGGAAGCCCGGGTGGCGGAATTGGTAGACGCGCAGGACTTAAAATCCTGTTGACAGAAATGTCAGTACCGGTTCGATGCCGGTCTCGGGTACAAAGTTTTTGGGGATTAGCCAAGACAGAATTCTTTCTTTAATGCGGGAATAGCTCAGTTGGTAGAGCACAACCTTGCCAAGGTTGGGGTCGCGAGTCCGAGTCTCGTTTCCCGCTCACTAATAGTTTTTACGAAAAGTTGGTTTTGATTAGATTTCTAAACGGTTTGGAAGCCGTTTTTTTTGTGCCTTTCTTTTTTATGTAATTCATTTTTGATTTTTTTTATCTATATATAAATTTCTAATTGAATTAATTGTTTTTTTTAATGTTTTATTGAATTTTACTATCAATACTAATTAATAACTTTTAAAACTAATATTTTCTTAAATCTAAAATAGATAAAGGTATTATAAATCAATTTATATCGTATGTTTTTTATTTATAATAGAAAACAAAGATTTTGAAATAAACAACTTTATAATAATTGTTAATAAAATTCTTGGAATTTATGGATTTAAATTCAATTATTAAACATTTTTATGGCTATAAGCATAAACACTTATTGCTATTGTTAAGCAAAATACAACAGAATTTAATCGTGAAAGTATTATATTATTTTCATGATTTATGTATTTTGTTTTATATTTTGAAATATAGATGCAAAACTAACAAAATTTTTCATGAAAAAATTTAATCTTTTTTATATTAGTAAATAATTGAGAAAATTAGTAAAAGTTAATTATAATGAATAGTTTAGAACAATAGGAATGATATTTACATTAATTATACATAAAAAACTAATCTTAACAAATGGATAAAAAAATAAACCAACACAAACACAACAAAAAAAGGCTGATTGAGTAAACAATCAGCCTTAATATTATAAATTTCTAATTAATCAAAATTATTTAGAAATTACGCGAGCCATTTCACAAACTTTGTTTGAATAACCCCATTCATTGTCGTACCAAGCACAAACTTTAACAAAAGTTTTGTCAAGTTGAATACCAGCTTTTTCGTCGAAAATAGAAGTGTGAGGATCGTTTCTGAAGTCTGTAGAAACAACAGCTTCGTTAGTGTAACCAAGAACACCTTTAAGTTCGCCTTCAGAAGCAGCTTTCATAGCAGCGCAGATTTCTTCGTAAGAAGTTTCTTTAGCTAATTCACAAGTTAAGTCAACGAAAGATACGTCAGAAGTAGGAACACGTAAAGACATACCAGTTAATTTACCGTTAAGTTCAGGAAGAACTTTACCAACAGCTTTAGCTGCACCAGTAGAAGAAGGGATGATGTTTTCAAGAATACCACGACCACCTCTCCAGTCTTTCTTAGAAGGACCGTCAACAGTTTTTTGAGTAGCTGTAGCAGCGTGAACTGTAGTCATCAAACCACGAACGATACCGAATTTATCGTTCAAAACTTTAGAAATAGGTGCCAAGCAGTTTGTTGTACAAGATGCGTTAGAAATAATAGTTTGACCAGCGTAAGTTTTATCGTTAACACCGAAAACAAACATAGGAGTAGCATCTTTAGAAGGAGCTGACATGATAACTTTCTTTGCACCAGCTTTGATGTGAGCTTCAGCTAATTCAGCAGTCAAGAAGAAACCAGTAGATTCAACAACTACGTCAACGCCAAGAGCACCCCAAGTGATTTGAGAAGGATCTTTTTCAGCGAAGATTTGAATTTTGTTGCCATCAACGATCATAAAGTTGCCATCAACTTTGATGTCGTGATTAAATTGACCGTGAACAGAATCATATTTAAGCATGTAAGCTAAATAATCAGCGTCTAAAAGGTCATTGATACCTACTACTTGAATGTCTTTGCCGAAGTTTTCAACAGCTGCGCGGAAAACCATACGACCAATACGGCCGAAACCGTTGATACCTAATTTTATCATTTTATTATAAATTAATTAATTAATTAAAGAATGTTTTCTTTTTAATATCAAATGCAAATTTAGTAATTTATTCAATTGAGATAGTAGTTTAATACTAAATTATCTTTAACTTTTTTATTTATCTGTTTTTTTTGTGATAATTTTTCGGTGATTTATCTCGTTTTTTTAACTTTGCAAAAGATTTGTAAATTATTTTCTCAAAAAAATAAAAAATCAAATCACCTTAATAAAGTAGAAAGTTTAATTTTAAATCTTATATATCGTGGATTTATTTGAAAAATGTCTAAAAAAAGTTACCGACCTTGGAAAATATCAAGCAGGTGGTGACGGATATTTCATGTTTCCAAAATTGGAAGGTGAAATTGGTCCTGAAATGAATTTCAGAACTCCTTTTGGTGTAAAACCAGTATTAAACTGGTCTTTAAACAACTATCTAGGTCTAGCAAATGATCCAGAAGTTAGAAAAGCTGATGCCGAAGGTGCTGTAAAATATGGTCTTGCTGCTCCTATGGGTGCAAGAATGATGTCTGGACAAACTTTATTACACGAAGAATTAGAAGCTCGTTTGGCTGCTCATGCTAAAAAAGAAGCAGCTTTTGTTGTTAACTTTGGTTATCAAGGAATGGTTTCTATTCTTGATACAATAGTAGACCGTAATGATGTTATTGTTTATGACTACGAAGCTCATGCTTGTATCATGGATGGTATTTTCTTGCACAAAGCTAAATGTGGTGGTGAAAAAATGAGTTATGTTTTCCCTCACAATGATATGGCAAAACTAGAAGTTCAACTTCAACGTGCAACCAAAAGAGTGGCAGAAACAGGTGGTGCTATTCTAGTTGTTACTGAAGGTGTTTTTGGTATGGCTGGTGATTTAGGAAATTTGAAAGGTATAACCGATTTAAAAGAAAAATATAATTTCCGTTTGTTAATCGATGATGCTCACGGTTTTGGTACTATGGGTCCTAATGGTGGTGGTACTGGTGAACATTTTGGCGTTCAAGATAAAGTTGACTTATACTTTGCTACATTTGCAAAAGCTATGGCTGGTATTGGTGGTTTTATTTCTGGACCAAGAAATATCATCGACTTTTTAAGAATGAACCTTCGTTCTCAAATATATGCAAAATCATTACCAATGCCTATGGTAATTGGTCACTTAAAACGTCTTGATTTAATAGAACAAAATTCAAAATATAGAGAAAATCTTTGGAAAATTGTAAATGCTTTACAAGACGGATTTAGAAAAGAAGGTTTTGATTTAGGGAAAACCCAATCTCCAGTAACTCCTGTATATATGCACGGAGATCCAAATGCCTCAGATGTTGAATGTACTGCAGAAGCAACAAATATGTTGTTAGACTTAAGAGAAAATTATGGTATTTTCTGTTCTATAGTAGTATATCCAGTAGTTCCAAAAGGCACAGTAATGTTCCGCGTAATTCCAACAGCATCTCATACATTAGAACATGTAAAACGCACAATAGAAGCGTTTAAAGCATGTAAAACAAAACTTGATGCAGGAAAATACAAAGCAAAACAAGTAGATCCTTGGACAATGTTAAAATCAGGTAAGGTAGAATTTTAATTTAGTCTCCATATCGTAGTTTTGGCGAGGCAAGAAATTGTCTCGCCTTTTTTGTTTTCCAAAAAAATAGTAATTTTACAATCAGAATTTTAATAAAAAGAACTAATATTTAATGTCTCAAGAAAGTTTTAAATCACGTTTAGGATTTATTTTAGTATCAGCAGGTTGTGCAATAGGATTAGGAAATGTTTGGAAATTTCCATACATATGTGCTGCTAATGGAGGCGCTGCATTTATTGTTATTTATTTAATTTGTTTAGCAATTATTGGACTTCCTATTTTAATAACCGAATTTGCAGTAGGACGTGGAAGTGGACATAGTCTTGTAAAAGCATACAATGTTTTAGAAAAGCCACAAAGTAGTTTTCATAAATTTAAATATTTTGGACTTGTAGGCAATTACTTGTTGATGATGTTTTATTCAATGGTGAGTGGTTGGATGATCAACTATGTTGTAAAATCAGCAAATGGTTCTTTATCAAAAATAAACACAGAACAAGTTGCAAATGTTTTTAATAATATGCTTTCTAACACAGGAGAAATGGTATTTTATACAATATTTGCAGTATTAATAGCATTTGGAATTTGTGCACTCGGTATAAATAAAGGAGTAGAAAAAATATCAAAAATCATAATGTTATTATTATTTATATTAATGATAATACTTGCCATAAACACATGTTTAATAGATAATTCATGGGAAGGAATCAAATATTATCTAGTACCAGATTTTTCAAAAATATCAGAAAATGGCTTAGGAAATGTTGTATTTATAGCCATGACACACGCATTTTTTACACTTGGAGTAGGTATAGGTTCTATGGCAATATGTGCTTCGTATCTTAATAAACAAAAAAAATTAGTTGGCGAATCTTTAACAATTGTAATATTAGATACTTTAATAGCATTAATAGCAGGATTAATAATAATACCAGCATGCGTTGCATATAATGTACCTTTAAAAAGTGGCCCTCCTTTATTATTTATTTCATTACCAAATGTTTTTAACGAAATGGTAGGAGGTAAAATTTGGATGATTTTCTTTTTTATATTTATGACATTTGCTGCATTATCCACAATGATAGCTGTTTATGAAAATATTGTAGCATCGTTTAAAGAAATTTGGAATATATCACGAAAAAAAGCTGTATTAATCAACATTCCATTAATGTCGTTTTTAAGTTTACCAGCAGTATTTGGCTTTAATATTTTATCTAACATTCAGCCTATTGGTGAAAATACAAATTTAATGGATTTAGAAGATTTTATATTATCATTTAATCTTTTGCCACTTGGAGCATTAATCACATTATTATTTTGTGTTTCAAAAAAAGGTTGGGGTTGGAACAATTTTATTAACGAAGTTAATACAGGAGAAGGACTTGGATTGTCAAAAAAATTAAAATTCTATATGACATATATCCTTCCCGCAATTATGGTTATTGTTTATATAAAAGGATATTACGATTATTTTCAGAATTATTCTTTATCAGTTAGAATATTCTCTATGTTGATTGCTGTAATGCTTTTATCTATAATATTTTATATTGCAAATAAAAATAAAAATTAAAAATTTCTTTTTTTATTGCTTTTATAATATTCATTAACCAAACTTCTAAAACCTAATTCTTTGAGATAACTATATTTAATATTAAAATTTTTCTTAGAATGCACACCAGTATTTAAATATCGCATATATTCAATTAAATATTGGTCAATAAGATGTAAACTTTCAACAGTAGTAATTATCGGAAAAAACCAACGACTCCAAGTAAAATTCATTTCATTTTCTTCATCATAAAATTTACGATTAAAATGATCTGCCAAATCACTTGCCACTTGATCAAAACTATATCCTTTACGATTTTTACTACGCATTAAAGCATGTGATTTACGTTTTATTTTTGATTTAATTTTTACTAAAGTAGCTTTTGATAAATCAATATTACCTTTTCTATAACAAAATCCAAGAAAATCCCAATCTTCGTTAGGATTAGAAATTTTAACTTTGTCAGAATTTATTGATAAACCTTTTTTTGATATATGATTAAAAATTAAATTTTTATAAAAAATAATTTCTTCTAAAGAATCAGCAAAAACCAAAATATCATCAGAATATCTAAAATAATTAATTCCTTTTTCTTCAAAAATTAAATCTAAAGATTTTAAATAAATATTAGCAAAAAAAGCCGAAATCGGAACCCCTGCCATTGCACCACAATTTTCGGTTATCAAAATTTTATTATTTTCATTATCATATTGATAGACTTGATTTTTGAGAATAATATCAGATAATAAATTTAATAATTGATTATCATCATCAATAATTTCTTTAAGAACAATAACTAAACTTTTGCTTGGTATAGAATTAAAATAATTGTGAATATCAACCTTTAAAACATATTTTTCATTAAGATTTTTGATAGAACATATATCAGAAATAGCATTTTTAGCAGTAATATTTCTACGAAATGAATAACAAGATTTGCAAATTTTAGAATCGTATTTATAAAGTAAATACGAAATCATTTTTAGAATAATGGTTTCAGATTTTGAAAAACGATAAACAACACGTTTTTTATCACTTCCACTTTTATTAATAATATATTTTGTAGGAAAATCAAATTGATAATTATTTAAAATAATAGATTTAGCAATAGGTAAATATTCTTGATTTTCAATAAAATTAGACAAAAATTTAAATTCTCTTTTTTTTAAAAGACCTTTGTTAGTTTTAAAAATAAAAAATTCATTCCAAATATCTGGATTATTTAAACTATTTAGAATAGACATTTTTAATTAAAATTGACAATAAAAAAAGAAAGAGAAAATGCTTTGAAATAAGCAATGCTTATGATACCAGACTGAACCTCAACTCACTACCTGCAAAGTATAAATAAAAGTTGTGCTTTGTCCACCGCAGGTGCAAAAAAATGCGTTTCTCTTTCTTTAAAATAAGGTATGTAAAAATCTACAAATATTTAGCTAAACGATCTTCAATGTACGAAATCTCATTAGGATAATGTTCAACAAAATTGATAAAATTAACATTATTTCGCAAAGCTTGTTCTTTAGACCATCTATAAAGACGATGAGAACAAGTAGTTTTGCCAACAATCATAATAAATAGTTTTGGAACACCTGCTAAATAAATACCAAAAGAATAGTCCATAAATTTACCAGTGCCACCAATAGTTGTAGGCGAAACATTAGTACGAACTTCGTATTGAGAAAATTTTTCAGCTAAAATATTAGATATTTTTTTACCAACAGGAATATTTTCTTCGCCATTAACTTGAATATGGTTTAAATTATTATCAACGGGTTCTGTTGAAATAGGGTTAGTAGCAGAATTTGGTTTTGCTGATTTATTATCTATTTGCGAAGCAACCTTACCAATTACTTCAGCTGCTTTAAATAAATTACTAAAAAATCCCATAATTACTTAGATTTAAAACAATTTGTTTTGGTTTCAAAAATAATAAAAAATCTATAAAACAAACATATTTTAATTAAAAATATAAAATTGAATATTTATACAATTAATAGTATTATAATACAAATATATGTATTTGATAATAAAGAGGATAATAAAAAGTAAAAATATAAAAATCAATTTTTTATTAAAAATAATTGTAAATTAACAAATTTTAATATAATTTAGTGGTTTGAAAAAAAGAGAAACACAGAGCATTAAATAACTCATTTCAAAAATAATAGCTCAAATATTTTAAAAAAAAGTTGATATAAAAATAAATTTGTTAAAAAAACAAATTTAGCAATGTAATTTTAAATCTTTAATAAAAAACATAATTATGTGTAAAAGAAAAGTAATGTTATTACTTATGTTATTGTTATTTGCGTGGACAGGGGTAAAAGCGCAAGAAAAAACAGTAACAGGAAAAGTAATTGATGAAGATGGACAACCAATATTTGGTGCCACAATCTCCTTAAAAGGCTCTACAGTAGGAACAATTTCAGGAGATGAAGGAAAATACACAATTAAAATTCCGGCAACAATAAAAGGTGACACTCTAATTTTTTCATTTATTGGAATGGAAGAACAACGTCAAGCAATTGGAAATCGTAGTACAATTGATGTTATTATGAAAAGTAGTAATATTGAAGTTGACGAAGTAGTTGTAACAGCCATGGGTATATCAAGAGAAAAAAAATCATTAGGATATGCAGTTCAAGAAGTTAACTCTGATGATATAACCCAAGCATCAAACTCAAATATAGCCACTGCATTACAAGGGAAAGTGTCAGGACTAGAAATAACCCCATCATCAGGTATGCCTGGAGCTTCAGCAAAAATGACTATTAGAGGTTCTCGTTCATTTACAGGAAACAATACACCTTTATATGTTATAGATGGTATGCCAATAGCTTCAAGTTTTGACTTAGACACCTACGATTCTGTAACAGGTTCTGACTATTCTAATCGTTCATTAGATATAGATCCAAACGATATTGAAAGTATAAATGTATTAAAAGGACAAGCAGCAGCAGCTCTTTATGGTATGAAAGCATCAAATGGTGTTATTGTTATTACAACCAAAAGTGGCAAAAATGCAAAAGCTGGACGTGCAATTGTTACAGTAAACACAAGTACTTCTTTCGACAAAATTTCAGTTTTTCCTGATCTACAAAAAAAATATGCACAAGGAACAGGAGGAAATTATTCACCAAACTCTT
Organism: Bacteroidales bacterium; assembly: GCA_024413595.1. Classification (GTDB taxonomy): domain Bacteria; phylum Bacteroidota; class Bacteroidia; order Bacteroidales; family UBA3824; genus UBA3824. The sequence continues at coordinate 22,810 of JAKSUC010000041.1, read as the reverse complement.
CAATGTCTTGGGGTCCTATAATTTCAGAACTTGCAAACGATCCAAATTATGGTGGCAATGTAGAAAACCAATTCACAGCAGAAGAAGGTCTACATCAAGGTCAATATTATGTAGACCAAAGAGCTAAAGCAGGATTAAATCCATGGGCTTATCCTCAAGCATATAATAGTGCAGAAAATTATTTTGACACAGGTATTTCAAATACAAATTCAGTAAACGTAACACAAAATACAGGTAATGCAAATTACTCATTATCATTTGGAAATACTTATACAAAAGGTATTATACCTTCAACAGAGCTAAAAAAATATAATGTAAAACTTAATGCTTCTACAAAATTAGGCGAACATTTTGAATCAGGATTTAGTGGAAATTATGTTACATCAAATATGAACAAACAAACTGGTGCTAACAATGGATTAATTGCCACAATATTACCATGTCCTCCTAGTTACGATTTAGAAGGAATCCCTAATCATGAAGCAAACAATCCTTACACACAAGTTAATTATCGTAGCACTAGTAGCTTTGACAATGCTTATTGGGCCACAGAAAATAATTTATTCTCAGAAGAAAGTCAAAGATTTTTTGGTAATGCTTATTTAAAATTTGACACAAAACTTTCAGGAAGTCAAAATTTAGTTGTTAAATATCAAATAGGTACAGATGCTTATACAACCAACTATATAGATAATTGGGGTTATGGACATTCAAATAGTAATGGCGAAATTGAAAATCAAGAATTAACAGAAAGAGAATTAAATTCATTGTTTACAACACAATATACATGGAATATAAATTCTGATTTTAGACTTGATGTATTAGTTGGAAACGAAATTGTACATCACCACGAAACTTACAACGATTCTCATGGTTATGGATATAACTTTGAAGGCTGGAACAATATGTCTAATATAAAAACATATACAGCAGCATCTGGTTATTCAAAAAGACGTTCTGTTGGATTTTTTGGCAATATAGAATTATCATATTCCAATATGATATATTTAACATTAACAGGACGTAACGACAAAGTATCAAATATGCCAAGAAATAATCGTTCATTCTTTTATCCTTCAGCATCATTAGGATTTGTATTTACACAAATAGAGGCTTTAAAAGACAACCCAATCTTATCTTTTGGTAAAATTAGATTATCATATGCCGAAGTTGGACAAGCGGGCGACTATATTCCAACTTTCCTAAGTACTCCAGCATACGGTGGTGGCTTTTCTAGCGGAACACCTATTATGTATCCTATAAATTCTGTTGTTGCATATACACCTTATTATAGAGTATATGACCCTGAATTAAAACCTCAGAATACAAAATCATACGAAATAGGAACAGACTTATCATTTTTAAATGGTAGATTTGGATTAGAATTTACATATTCTCGTCAAAATTCAAAAGATCAAATATTTGACATTCCATTATCTGGTTCTACTGGTGTATCAGAATTCAGAACCAATGGAGGAAAAATACACACAAATGCCTACGAACTTACAGTTAATTTAAAACCAATAGATTTCAACAATATAAAATGGAACTTATCATTCAACTATTCAAAAATCGACAATATTGTTGACGAGTTGGCTGAAGGTGTAGAAAGTATAATGTTAGGAGGATTTGTTGAACCTCAAGTTAGAGCTAGTGCAGGAGATAGTTATCCTGTTATTTATGGTACATCATACGCAAGAGCAGATAATGGAAAAATTATTGTTAACGAAGATGGACTTCCTGAATTAGGAGAAGAAAAAGTATTAGGTAAAGTAACTCCTGATTTTACATTAAGTTGCAATACTTCTCTTGATATTTACAAAGCTCGTTTAAAAGCAACATTTGAATATAGTAAAGGCGGTTACATGTATTATGCAACACCAGGTATGTTAAACGTTTATGGTGTAAGTAAAGAATCTGAAGAACTAAGAGAAAGATCTACCTTTATGTTTGAAAATGCTGTTAAATTTGATGAAGAAACTAACAGTTATGTTGACAACGATATTTTATTAGGTCCTGATGGCAACGGTGTAACTGCTGAAGATTATTATAATTATTTAAGTGAAATTTCAGAATCAAATATTAGAGATAAATCTTTCTTAAAATTAAGAGAAATTTCTTTAAGCTATCCTATATTTAACAAAAAGAATATTTCTATTAATGCTAGCATTTATGCGAGAAACATTTTAATTTGGTCAAAAATTAAAGGTTTTGATCCAGAAGTTTCTCAAGGTAACAACAATATGAGTGGTGCATTTGAAAGATTTTCATTACCTAACGCTAAAAGTTTTGGATTTTCATTCAACTTTATTTTCTAAAAAGGAGGAAAAATCATGACATTTAATAAAATTTCAATAAGTTTAATTTCTGTTTTGTGTTTAAGTCTAATAACATCATGTTCAGAAGACAAGATGGATGAAATAAACGAAGATATTAATCACACAACAAAAGTTCCAGCTCAATTTATTTTACCAGATTTAATCACATCTACAGCATTCAACAATCTTGGAGGTGACGCAAACACTTATATTTCAACATATATAGAACATCAAGTTGGAATTCACAATCAACTTTGGAATGCAGAAACTAGAGCAAACGAATGTATACTTTCAACAACATTCAATAATCTTTGGATTAATATATACTCTACTCTCAGAAATGCCAAAACTATGATTAATTTTGCTGAAGAAACCCAAGATATAATGCAAAAAGGCATGGCTGAAATTATGGTAGCTTATAATCTTGGACTTTTAACAGATTATTTTGGTGATGCACCATGGACAGAAGCGTGTGATTATGAAAATTTCAAAGCTCCAAAAGTTGATTCTCAAGAGGAAATATATAATCAAATTTTTAGTCTATTAGACCAAGGAATTGAAGATTTAAATTCTCAAGAAGGAAATAATCCACATAGTTACGACTTCTTATACGACGGTAACACAAAAAATTGGATTAAATTTGCTAATGGTTTAAAAGCACGTTACAAACTTCATCTTTTGAATAAGTCTAGTGATAAAAATGCAACTTTAGAAGATATTTTAAAATTTATAGATAATTCTTTTAAATCTGCAGACGAACAAGCGTCTTTTAAAAAATATGATGATTCAAATCTTAACCCTCTTTTCGATTTTGAATGGAGTAGAGATGGTATTGCTGCTAGTCAAAGTTTATATAATAAACTTGCAGAAAGAAACGATCCTAGAGCTCAAAGATGTTTTGTAGATTGTAACGATTGGTATTTTGTAACAGAACCTCAATCAGAAGAAGATGCTGATGGTGTTTTACCTTTAGCACCTAATGGAACACCTCGCCAAGTACAATATGAATATTTATATAATGTATTTTTATATGCACAAACTGCTCCTACACACTTTTTAAGCTATCACGAACTTCTATTTATTAAAGCAGAAGTTCTATGTCGCTTAGGAAGAATTGAAGAAGCTGAACAAGCTTTAAAAGATGGAATTTTAGCTAGTTTTATTAATACCGAAATTTCAATTAATTCTGCAATTAAAGCTCCTCAATTGTTAGCTTACGGTGGATTAGATGATACTGATATTCAAGAAATTCCTACGTGTGATGAAGATTTTGATAATTGGTATCCTAATAATATTTCAGAATTATATTATGAAAATCCTCTTAAAGAAATTATGATTCAAAAATATCTAGCTTTTTGGGGTGCTAATGGAGAATCTATTGAATGCTACAACGATTATCGTAGACTTATTTCTTATGGAGAAGGTGATATTATTAAATTAGACAATCCTCTAAATGCTTCTAAATTTCCACAACGTTTACCTTATGGCAACGCCGATGTAACTAATAATCACAACATTAAAGTTTTATACGGCGATGGTAATTACGTTTGGAATAAAAAAATTTGGTGGGCAGAATAATATTTATATATCTAATTTATAAAATTATTATTTTTATTCAAGAAAACTAAAAAAAATTAAGGCTCTATAAATATTTATAGAGCCTTATTTTTTGGGATATATTGATAATTAAATTTAATTTATAAATTAAATTTAACTATAATAAATTACAAAAAAATAGAGACTATTCAAAATCGAATAGTCTCTATTTATATAATAAATTTTAGATTATTTTTTTCAATTTACTTGACAATAATTATTTATTATCTCCTTTACTTGCTCAATAACAGAATGTTTATTATCATTAATTATTGAATAATTACAAAATTTTTGATTTTCACTATCATCAAGTTGATTAGAAATTCTAGCTTTAATGGCATCTATTGAAAGATTGTCGCGTTTAGCCACTCGTTCAAGTCTAATATTTAAAGGAGCTGTAACCAAAACATTAAAATCTGTAAATTTATAAAATCCGCTTTGTACTAAAATAGCACTTTCAATTATTATAAAGTCTTTGTTTTTATTATTTTCAACAAAAACATCAAAAGAACTTTTTACAAGAGGATGAATTATTTCATTTAATTTTTTTAATAAATCAGGATTTGAAAAAACTAAATTACTAACTGTTTTCCTATCTAATTGATTATTGATATATATATCATTCCCAAAAAGTTTTTTAATTTCTGATATGGCAAATTGATTATAATTTTGTTGTAACATTAATAAGTAAATAATCACAAATAAATTGAAATTACAATGAAAAAGTATATATATATTGTTTCAATGATTCTTGCAATGAGTTTTATCTCTTGCGAGAAAGAAGAAATTGGTGGTACTGCTACTCAAAAAGTTGCTGGTGAATGGTACGTTTCTTTTGATGCAATTGACAATAATGGAGAAGTCATCACTTCAGAAGAATTTGTTGAATTAGGAGAACTTGATAATGCTAAAGGTATTATTCGTACTTTTAATACTTCTGCTAATGTTCCAAATAAAATGCAAATTTCTGATATGGCTACTTTTGGAAGTGGCGTTAGTGGTATTAGTAATATTTGGCCTTTTTTCTGTTTCAATGTTGAAATTGATATTGATCAAACTTCTGGAAATTTCAATACTGCTAATAATGATTTTGTTACCAATATTGAAGATAATTATCAATGGGAAGAAGGCGATCCTGATTATCCTCAACATTCTCAAATTAAAATTGTAAATGGTAAAATCTCTTATGATGGTGCTACTCAAAATAATGGTAGTGTTGATGATGCTATTGAATTTGACATCTTCTTTAAAGATGATTACGCTTCTGTTACTGGATATTGGGATTATTATTATGGGGTAACAATCGAACATTACCATGTTAAAGGTATTAGATATTCAGGTTTAGTTGAAAACAACTAGTATTTTATTAAATCAAATATGAAAAACAAGCAAGATTTAAATTTAAATCTTGCTTGTTTTTTTATTGTAAAAATTACAAAAAAAATATTGCTATAAAAAATTATAATCCATTATATTTTCAGATATTTCAAAAAAAATATTTATATTTGTAAGTAAAAAGAATGAGCGTTAAAAACTCAAACTCTTAAATTCTAATTATGAATTCATTTTCTAATAGTCAACTAATTGAAGATAAACGTTATTTAGAGTTACTATCTCATAGTTTCCCTAATATTTCAAGCGCTGCAACAGAAATAATTAATTTGCAAGCTATTTTAAATTTACCTAAAGGTACTGAACATTTTTTATCAGATTTACATGGCGAATTTACTGCATTTACTCATATTTTAAAAAATGCTTCAGGGGTAATACGTAGAAAAGTTGACGATATTTTTGGTATGAATTTACGTAAAAGCGACAAAGATCAACTTTGTTCTCTTATTTATTATCCTGCTGAAAAAATTGCTCTTGTAAAAAATTCTGAAAAAGATATTGATGATTGGTTTAGAACAATGCTTTTTCAAGTAGTTGCAGTAGCTCGTTTCGTAGCTTCAAAATATACACATTCAAAAGTACGTAAACAAATGCCTGACGAATTTGCTTATGTTATTGAAGAATTGCTTTTCGAAAAATCTGAAGAAGAAGATAAACAAGGATATTATTCTGCTATAATTAATTCTATTGTTGAAATTGGTCGTGCCGAACAATTAATTATTGCAATTTGTGAACTAATTCATCGTTTAGTTATTGATACATTGCATATTGTTGGTGATGTTTATGATCGTGGACCTGGTGCTTGTGGCATTATGGAAACCCTTTGTAATTATCATGATTTTGATATTCAATGGGGAAACCATGATATTTCTTGGATGGGGGCAGCTGCTGGTAATTGGGCGTTAATTGCAAATGTTGTTCGTATTTCGATTCGTTACGCTAATGTTGAAACTCTTGAAGAGGGATATTCTATAAATCTTTTACCTCTTGCAACTTTTGCTCTTGATACGTATGGAAATGATACTTGTGATGTTTTTCAAACCTGTGAATTTGAAGAAAATAGTCGTATGAGTCGTTCTCGTCAACTTATGGCCAAAATGCACAAAGCTATTTCTATTATTCAATTTAAATTAGAAGGGCAAATTATTAGTCGTCATCCAGAATTTAATATGGAAAATCATAAACTTTTACATTTGATTGATTTTGATAATAATACAATTAAAATTGATGATAAAGTTTATAGTTTAACAGATAATAATTTTCCTACTATAGACCCTAAAAATCCATATAAACTAAGTGTTGAAGAAGAACAATTGATGCTTCAATTATATCATTCATTTACACATAGCGAAAAACTACAAAAACATTTACGTTGTTTATATTCTCATGGAAGTTTGTTTTTAGTAAGAAATAATACACTACTTTATCATGCTGCAATTCCAATGAATAATGATGGTAGTTTTAAAGAAGTTGAAATTCAAGGCTATAAATATAAAGGAAAACAATTGATGGAACGTTTTGACCAAATTGTTAGAACTGCATATTTTGCCGATTTAGGTTCTCAAGAAAAAAATTCTGCTCTTGATTATATGTGGTATTTATGGTGTGGTCCTGATTCTCCGCTATATAATAAGGATAAAATGACAACATTTGAACGTTATTTTATTGATGATGAGTTAGTTGCAAAAGAAATTAAAGGAGCATATTATGAATTAGCAAACTCAAAATCCACATGTGATTTTATATTATCAGAATTTGGATTAGAACCAGAAAAATCTCGAATTATTAATGGACATATACCAGTTCGCACCATAAAAGGAGAGTCGCCAATGCGTGCTGAAGGTCGTAGACTTGTTATAGATGGAGGTTTTTCAAAACCATATCATAAAACTACGGGTATTGCAGGATATACTTTAATTTATAATAGTCATGGATTGCAACTTATTCAACACGAAGCCTTTGAAAGCAAAGAACGTGCAATAAAAGAAGGGTCTGACATTCATAGTCGCGTTCAACTCGAAGAATTTAAATATAATAGAATGCGTGTAAAAGATACAGATCAAGGTCGTCAATTGCAAACTCAAATTAATAATTTACGAAAACTTTTATGCGCTTATCGAAGTGGTATTTTAAAAGAAATGGAATAGATAATATTAACTATAAAATACAAATAATCCTGTTATTATAATTAATATTCCTAAAATACTTTTTTTGGTAATTTTTTCTTTTAATATAAAATAAGATAATGTAGGAACAAACACAGCAGATAATGATTCAAGAGCTGGCATATCTTTTAAATTTACGCCATGTGAAAATGCGGTGATGTTTAATATAACAACTCCGAAAAAAATAGAATATGCCAATATTACTCGCCAATTACAAAAAAAATGAAACCATGATTTATGTTGTTGGTCTGCACTTTTTTTTAGTAAAATTTGACTACAACTTGAGGCAAAAACTGCAAAAACTACCAAAATGTAATATAAATTTATTTTTCCCATGTTAAATATAATAATCCACCAATAATAATTATTATACCTAAAATATTATTTAGTGTGATATTTTCATTGAAAATAAAATATGAAAATAATAGTCCCCATATTGAGCAAACACATTTCCACATAAAAGCTATAGTTAATGGCATTTTTTTTAATATTAATTGCCACATTATAGCATAAATTCCTAAAACTAAAATTACTCCTCCAATGTTAATAATATACATTGGAGATAAAAACTCATAATATGAAGCCATTTTGCTAAATATACCTGATGATGAGTATATTGCAAAGGCTAACATCATAAATAAAAAATTCCAAAATGTTACTTTTTTTTCCACATTTTGCTAATTTTATCAAAAATATTAATATGCTAATTTTTATTATATTAATGATTTACCACCATCTATAGTGAGCTTACTTCCAGTTACAAATGAAGAAGCATCTGATAATAAGTAAATAATTGCCCAAGCAATTTCTTGTGGTTCTCCGTATCTTTTTAATGGATATGTGTTTTTGTCAATTTCAATTTCTTCTTTTGAAATACAAATATTTGCGGTCATTTCTGTATTAATCATTCCTGGATGAATAGAATTAACTCTTATTTTATTTTGAGCTAACTCCAATGCACAATATCTTGTAAAACAAGCTAATGCAGATTTTGCCATACCATAAATTGTATTTCCTGGAGTTTGTGTGTCTGATGCAATTGATGATATTATTACAATGGACCCCCTTTTGTTTATTTTCTTTTGTTTAATCAGACTTTTTGTAAGAATAATTGGCGCATATGTATTGATAGAGAATATTTTGTCTAAATCATCTTGCTTTATAAATGTGATTGGCTTTGAATACACAATACCTGCACTGTTTACTAATCCGTCTATTTTAGGTGTTTGATTTATTAGGTTTTCTAATTCGTCTTTTTTTGTTAAGTCTGCAAATATCTGTATGTGTCCATCACCTTCAAGTTGATTTAGTGTTTGTTGAAGTCTTTCTTGATTTCGAGCTGTAATTATACATCTTGCACCAAGTTTTGAACATTCTATAGCTGTCGCACGTCCAATTCCTGACGACGCACCTGTTATTAATATCGTTTTTCCTTCTAATGAATATGGATTATACATAGTTTATATTTCTTGAATTTTTGGACATACAATGTTTTCTGTTTCAAAATATGCTGACGCCCATGAAAGACCTGTACCATAACCGCATACTAAGTTTTTTTGTTTTGTGGTAGTAAGTTTGTCATGTAGTTCAGAAACAAATGTTAGAGGAATGCTTGCACTTGTTGTATTACCAAAATTTTTTAAAGACATTGGTACGTGTGTCATGTCTATATTCATTCGTTTAGCAATATTTTCTAAAATATACTTATTAGCTTGATGAAGAACAATATTATCTATTTCTTCTATGTTTATTGAAAATTCTTTACATAGTTTTTTTAATGATTTGGGTGCTTTTGAAATGGCAAATGAAAATACATCCATTGAATCCATTTTAAATCGCATTTGTTCTTCAGATATTCTTCCTGCTTTTAAATCCAATGTATATTTTATTGTCTCTAAATCAAATGGTTTTCTCCATCCGCCAATTTCATCATGTAATGCATGACCATCTTCACTTTGTGATCCTGATTCAAAATAAATAGGCTTTGCTCCTAATGTATATTCTATAGCTGTGGCAGTTCCTGCTTCTCCAAACAATGGACGTGATTCGCGATTATTAGGATTTTGATCTTTTGTTACTGTATCGCCATCAAGTAAAATTGCTCTTTTTATATAGCCATTTTGTACCATTGTTGCTACACTACTTAACGAAACAACCCATCCTGGACATCCATGATAAAAATCGATACACATTGTATTACTTTTTAAATGGAGTTTTTCATGTACAACAAAAGAATTTGGGTGATTTCTATAGTCTGGATTTTGTGTACAAAATGCCAATAAATCTATTGAGTCTTTTTCCCATCCAAGTTTTTCAATTAATATTTCTGCTGCTTTTAAACATAAATCAGAAGCTGTTATTTCTTCTGTACTTATATGTCGCCTTTCAATTCCAATTGCTTCTATTACTTTTTTTGCTTCTTCTTTTGATGAATAGAATGGAAGATTGATATTTTCTTCCACATTTTTGGGAACGCAGCCAGAAATGCCCTTAATTGAAACATTTTCTACTTTTAGAAATGCCATTATTCTTTGTTTTTTACTATGTTAAATAAATCTTCTATTGTATTTGAATTGCGTATATCATTTCCTTTTATAGTAATGTCATATTCTTCGTCTACCATTGCTATCAGTTTAAGTGCTATAAGTGAACAATATTCATCTAATTCTTTGAATTTTGTTTCTGGTTTAAATTCACTTAATTCTGTTTCTTCAAATTGTTCTGCAAAATGTGTTATAAATTCGTTTATGTCCATTTTATTTAGTTTTTTATTATTGTTTTTATTAATCTTTCTGTTTTTTTATAATTTTTTAGCATATTTTCTCTTGTAAGAATATATTCTTGATTTTCTTTGTTTTCTTGATTTTTAGTTAATTCATATCCAAAAAATTTGTTATATTGTATTGCTCTTTTGTTGCTTTTTAATACATGAATATGTAATTCGTTTAATTTTAGAGTATTCCATATAAAATCTCCCTGACAGCATGATGCTCTAATTGTAACATCACTATTTATATATTCATCATCCCAAATAAATATTCCAGGTTCGCCAGTTCCTTTTTCATAATCTATATTTTTGATATTGATTAATCCTATTTCTTTATTGTTATAAACTATTATAAAATAATAATTATTATCGTTGTTAATTTTTTGAAACCAATTTTTTTGCATTTCTTCGGTAATATATTCCCTATATTCCATATATTGTTGTATTTTGGGATTATTTCGCCATTGACGAACTAATTCGATTTTATCTTCGGTTAGTCGTTTTAATGTAACTCCATATTTCGATAATTCCATAATTTAACAATTTAGTTTTTCACTTATTACATAAATTGGTCGTCCTTTTACTTGATTAAATATTTTATCAATATAAAGTCCTACAATTCCTAACATCATTAACAACATTCCTCCTACAAACCATATAGAAAACACTGTGGTTGTATATCCTTCTACTATTATTATGCCCGTAAGTTTAGCAATAATATTGTAAATTGCCAAAACAAATGCAATAAATGACATAAAAAATCCAAATCCAACTGCCATTCTCAATGGTTTATTGGTGTTTGATATTATTATATCTAATGATAACCGTATTAATTTTGATAGTGTATATGAACTTTTTCCTTCTGCTCGTGTGGAATGTTTTATATTTATTGCGGTTACTTTAAAGCCTAAATAACTTATTAATGAACCAAATGAACGTGCTACTTCGCACATTTTATTGTATTCTTTTATTACTTTTGAATGATATATTCCAAAATTCGCTATTGAACTATCCGATTTTGTTCCACTCAACCAATCAAATACTTTATGAAATAATCTTGAGGATATTTTTTTGAAAAATCCATCTTGCCTTTGAATTCTACGAGCATATACTATGTCATATCCTTCTAATGCTTTGTTATATAAATTGGGTATTTCTTCTGGTATGTCTTGTAAATCACAATCCATTACTATATTCCATTCTCCATTACTTATACTTAATCCTGCACTTATTGCATAATGTTGTCCAAAATTTCTGCTTAAATTTACTCCTTTAACTTTTTTGTCTTTTTCGCAAATAGTTTTGATAATTTGCCATGAATTGTCTGGTGATGAGTCGTTTACAAGTATTATTTCATAATCTTGTGTAAATGTTTCAACTGATTTTTCGATACGTGAAACTAATTCGTTTAACATTTTTTCTCCTCTATATATTGGAGATATTATCGACATTAACATTTATTTCTTTCTTTTTTTCAAAATTAATACTTTTTTCTGAATAAGTTTTATTTTATTATATATTTTTTGTGATTAAATTTATTGAAACAAAAAAACGGATTTCCTATTTAGAAAATCCGTTTTTTTTATATTAAAACCTAAAAATTAGTGTTCTAATTGAATTGTAACAGTTGTTAAGTCAGCAACTTCTGAAGGTCCGAAGTATTGGATAGGACCTGGATATTGGAATGCTGTTTCAATAGCCCATTCTTCACGTTTTGATGCAAAGAATTTGAATGGTCCACCATCTAATTTAACAAGAGCTTTTTGAATAACAGGTTTCATTTTACCATTACGTTTTTCCATATTCATCATTGCTGTGATAGGAATACCACCTGCTAACCATTCTGTTGCTGGTTTTGTAGTGTTACGTACTGATGACATATAACCTGTTTTGCCTGAGCTAATTAATAATGAAGCTACACGACCTAATGAATAACAATAGTCTGCGTCAAAATTTGATGGAGCTGCACAACGTCCTTCATAACCAAAGAAATGATGTTGTGTTGAGAATTTTCCATTAAATTTACCTTCTTTTTTCCAGCAAGCTAATTTTTTAGCAACCATTTCAGCTAATAATTGTTCTGTTTCAATTAATGAAACTTGAACATTGCCGTGTGGGTCACGTTCCAAAGCTAATTGTTTTGAAACTGTTGCTGGTAATGATTTGAATAATTCTGCATTTTCTGCTGATAAATGGTCTACAACATATTGTATTTTGTTGTCTGCTGCTACTTTATCAAATTCTGCTTGATTTGCAGCTAACATATCGTTAAGTTCTGCAATAAGTTTTTTGATGGCAGGGATAAATTCGATAAGTCCTTCTGGAACTAACACTGTACCAAAGTTTAAGCCTTTGTCTGCACGTGCTTTTACTGCATTGGCAATGTATGTTACTACATCGTCAAGTGTTTGATTTTTAGCTTCAACTTCTTCTCCGATAAGAGTGATGTTTGGTTGTGTTTTTAATGCACATTCCAATGTTACGTGACTTGCTGAACGTCCCATTAATTTTATAAAGTGCCAATATTTTTTTGCTGAGTTGGCATCACGTTCAATGTTTCCGATAACTTCTGAATATACTTTTGTTGCTGTATCAAAACCAAATGATGTTTCAATCATTTCGTTTTTCAAGTCACCATCAATTGTTTTTGGACATCCAATTACTTGAATACCTGTATTTTTAGCTAAATAATATTCTGCTAATACGCAAGCATTTGTATTTGAATCGTCACCACCAATAATTACTATTGCGTTGATATTTAGTTTTTTGCAGATTTCAAGACCTTTGTCAAATTGTTCTACTTCTTCTAGTTTTGTACGACCAGAACCTATAATATCAAAACCACCTGTATTTCTGTATTCATCAATAATATCAGAAGTTAGTTCGATATATTTGTGATCAACTAAACCTGAAGGACCACCCAAAAATCCGTATAGTTTAGAATCTTTGTTGATGGCTTTTATTCCGTCAAAAATTCCTGAAATAACATTGTGTCCTCCAGGTGCTTGTCCTCCTGAAAGAATTACACCAACGTTGATGGCTTTTTGTGACATTGCAACGTCTGATTTTTCAAATGTTACAATTGGTAATCCGTATGTGTTTGGAAATAATTTTTTTATGTCGGCTTGATCAGCAACTGAATCTGTTGCTTTGCCTTCTACTAATTTTGTATTGCCACAGATTGATGCTGGCATTTTTGGTTGATATGCTGCACGGGCAATTTGTAAAGGACTTTTATTCATTTTTTTTAATATTTTATTTTACTGTTTTTTAGTGTCTTCTTTTTCTTTTACCTTTTTGATATTTCCATCTGCGTATACTGTGCCGTGTAAATTTATTGGAATATCGCAACTTTTACAAATATTACTTTTGTTTAGTTCTCGATCATACACATAAAATTCATATTGTATTGTATCATATTTGATATATGATTTGGGTATATCGAGATCTACTTTTATTTCTGCTTTTAAATATTTGTTTTGACCTACTGGTTTGTTATATGGAATTCGATATTTTAAATTTTCACTTAAATCTTTCAACAAATTATAGTTACCTGTACTATCTTTATAATTTACAGTTAAAAATAAGTTGTGATAATATATTGAATCTATTGAAAAATTTCCTGAAGAATCTTCTTTGTTTAATCCAAGATTTCCATCTCCATCTATAACATTTAAATATATTTTTTGATGAATAACGTTATTTTTCAAGGCGTCTATAGTGTCTGCCAAATAAACTTTTACAAATTCAACTTCTGGCATTGGACCATACGACTCTAGTTCTTCACAAGCATATATACCTGTAAATAATACTATTATTAATAATTTGTAGATAGATTTTTTCATAACTATTTTTTTCTGAAAAATACCTTAATTGGAACTCCACAAAAATCAAAATCTTTTCTCAAACGATTTTCTATATATCGTTTATATGGATCTCGTATATATTGTGGTAAATTACAGAATAATGCAAATGTTGGATAATATGTTGGCAATTGTGTTGCATATTTTATTCTGATAAATTTACCTTTCCATGCTGGTGGTGGTGTTTCTTCAACATATTGTTGAATTAATCTATTTAATTGACCTGTTGATACTTTTCGTGTACGATTTTGGTATACGCGCATTGCAGCTTCCATTGCTTTTAGTATGCGTTGTTTGGTTACTGCTGAGGTAAACACAACTGGAATATCATCAAATGGTTCTAAACCTTTTTTAATATATTCTTCAAATCGTTTTGTCGCATTATCATCAGTCTTTTCTATTAAATCCCATTTATTTACTACAACTACAAGACCTTTGTTGTTTTCTTTTATTAATCTGAAAACGTTCATATCTTGCGACTCAAGTCCTTGTGTTGCATCAAGTATAAGTATACAAACATCGGCTTCTTCTATTGCACGTACTGATCTTAATACTGAATAAAATTCTATATTTTCTGACACTTTACTTTTTTTTCTAAGTCCAGCTGTGTCAACTAATATAAAATCGTATCCAAATTTTTGATAACGTGTATTTATAGGATCGCGAGTGGTTCCTGCTATTGGAGTTACTATATTACGTTCTGTTCCTGTTAATGCGTTGATTAATGATGATTTACCAACATTAGGACGTCCAACTACAGCTATTCTTGGTATTCCATCTTCGTTATTATCTGGTTTATCTACAAATTTTTCAACAACTGCATCTAGTAAATCTCCAGTTCCACTGCCAGTTGCCGACGATATTGTATATAATTCTCCTAAACCGAGGCTGTAAAATGCTTGTGCCTCAATTTGAAGTGTTGGATTATCTGTTTTGTTTACTGCCAAAAATACTGGTTTGTCTGCTTTACGTAATATTTGGGTTATTACTTCGTCGCCTACTGTTACTCCTAAATTGGCATCTACCATAAAGATAATAACATCGGCTTCGTCGATTGCAAACATGACTTGTTTTTTGATTTCGTTTTCAAAAATATCGTCAGAATTGTTTACATATCCACCTGTATCTATAACAGAAAATTCTTTTCCGTTCCAATCACTCTTACCATAATGACGGTCGCGAGTAACTCCTGCTGTTTCATGCACTATGGCATCTCTTGTTTGTGTTAGTCGGTTAAAAAGTGTTGATTTTCCAACATTTGGACATCCGACTATGGCTACAATATTGCTCATTCGAATAATGTTTTAAATGCTTTTATCACAAAAGGATTATTATTTAATTTCTTTGGGTACAAATGTAGTCTTTTATTTATTATTTTTCAACTCTATTTATGAGTTTACTAATTAATAAAGTGTTAATTATTTTGCTCGTGAATTCATAAATTCATCAACTAATTTTACTGATTTTTCTAAGTCGGTTGCTGCTACCATCAATTCCATATATGGATCAAAATTAGTTGGTTCATTCCATTCATTTGAATTTACTTCATTACGATTTTCTGCAAAACTTTTTATGTTATGTTTTTGTAGAAAATTTTTTACCATTTTTACATCAATTGCTTGACCTGTAAATACTTTATAATATTGTGTTTCCATTTACATTTTTATCTTTTTCGATTGGCAAATGTAGTAATTTTAATAGAGTTTTTTATTATTCTTTGTTTTTTTATATGACTTTTTATGTATACTTTTAGTTAACATAATGATAATAAAACCAATATGTATTTCCAAATAATTTTTCTGCCTCTTTTAAATTTGATGATGACGGAGATGTAACATAATTATAGTAATTTTGATAATTTATTGTTAATTCGTTGCTTAGTTGCATCATTTTTTGAAATTCTTCATGTTTATTTACGGAATAATAATAAATTAAGGCTTCACATATATGTAGTCCAAAATTGTCTAAGCGATTATAGTGTGACAAAAAATTATTTAATTGTTCTAAATCTTTTTCTAATAATAATGAACAAGTATAATAATTTAATAGTTTTATATTATTGGGATTGTTTATTAATAAATGTACAAACAAATCGGATTTATATTTTTCGCTAAAAAAGAAATCATAATTCATCTTTAATGGCTCTATTTTCCAATCTGACATTGCTTCTACTGAAGTGGAATCTTCTAGATATTTTTCTGCTCGTGATGCCCATGATTTATAAAATAGTGTGGCTTTTAATTTTTTTAAATATCTTATTGCTAAGGATTTATTCTTTTTTATGATGGCTATTTCTGCCAATCTTTTATATTGTCGTGCACTTTTTTGAAATGTACAACTACTTTCTTCACTATCAATTGCTAAGCGTTCTGCTATATTTATCAAGCCTAATCTAAAATATATTTCACTATTTACTATACTTTTATCTTGGGTATCTATTTCGGTGGATATTAATCCATCAATCCCTGTTTGAAAAAAGTTAAACATTTTTGAATCTAATTGTCCTTTTTCACTCAAGGCTAAATTTATATAACATTTTGATAATTCATTGGTTGGCTTTTGTTTCAATCCCAAATTTATTATTTCTCCAAATCTTCTATATCTTACCAATTTATCATATTGATAAAATGAAAAATAATCACTACTATATTTTGTTATTGAATTTGATAAGAAATATATCATTGATATTGCATAAAATCCTGATTTTAATATATTTATTATTTTTTTATTCTCTTCTTTTATTTTTATTTGCGACAACAATAAACATACTATTATTATACTTATAGCAATTGCCCATATTGATTTTTTTTCATCTGGATGACGATAATATTCTATTCCTATAAAATAATTTCCTAAACTATCATTTTGCAAGATATTTTTGGTTAATAACCATGTTAATACTAACAAAAATGTTTCAATTGTTATTGTTTTTAATAAATTTCTAAATCCAAATTTTTGATATATAATTAACGATGTTCCAATTATATAGATTATACAACCTATTCCTCCACTCAACCAATATACTATAGGTGTTAAAATTGATATAAATATTAAGGTGTTTTTTTCATTTTTAAAAACATCTGCTAATAATATTGCAGATGTTCCTATTAATACTGATATACTACTAATAATAAGAATGTTATAATCTAATATCGATACAAATAATGAAATTGAACATAAAATACTTAAACAATCACTTAATTTTTCACATCCAATTTTTTCAAATATTTTTTTTATAATTAATTGATAACCAGTAAAAATCAAAATCATAAAGATTGTCAAATAATTATTATACATAAAAAATTGTGTAATAAAATATCCTAAATAATTACTGAATCCTCCTGGTTGAAAACATGTGTCTACAAAAAAATCTGTGGTTAACATAAATATTTGTAAACCTTCTTCAAAGGCAAACATTGGAGAATAATAAAATAATATTGTTATTAGTATTGTTAATGATAAAAGTATTGATGATAAATATTTTTTATAGAATTTCATTTTTTTTGTTGTTTTCTTTTTCAAATTAATTTTTGTGCTAAAATAAATAAATTATTTCAATTTGCTAAAGTATTTTTTTTACTTTAAAAAATATTTGTATTATTGCTAAATTAAATTATTAATCGTTATTTTAAAATGAATTTTGTTAAATTTATATTTGTTTTTATTTTATCATTTTCTTTATTTTCTTGTAGTCCAACTATTAAAGAAACTAAAAAAGTTGAATCTACACCTGTTTTATGGCCTGATTATATTGGGGTAACTATTCCAAATAATATTGCTCCAATGAATTTTTCTACTATTAATTTTGACTCTATTCAATTTATTGATGTTAAAGTTGTTTTACCTAATAATGAAGAATTTTATTTTTCTGGTGACAATTATATTGATTTTCCTTTTGATAAATGGACTGATATTCTTCAAAAATCTAAAGGGCAAAATATTGAATTATATGTGTCTGAGGTTATAAATAATATTAAATATGTTTATAATCCTTTCTCTATTTTTATTGCTAATTATGAAATTGATCCTTTTTTATGTTATAGATTAATATCTCCAGGATATCAAATTTATAGCAAAATGGGGATATATTGTAGAAATCTTACTAATTTTGAACAAAATGCCGTTGTTGAAAACAAATTAATCAATTCTAATTGTATTAATTGTCATTCTTTTTGTAAAGGTAATACAGATTTATCTACTTTTCATATTCGAGGAGATTTAGGTAGTACTGTTTTGAAAAACAATGATAATTTAACAATATGTAACGCAAAAACAGAAAAGTATAAGTTAAATTGTGTTTATCCATATTGGCATCCTTCTGGAAATTTTATTGCTTATTCTCAAAACAACACTGTTCAATCATTCCATTGTAGTGATGAAAATAGGGTAGAAGTGTTTGATATGGAATCTAGAGTTGTGGTTTATGATATTCAAGACAACAAATTAATTTCTTCGCCTCTTTTTGATTGTGATACTACTTTTACATCTGAACCTTCTTTTTCGCCTGATGGTAAATATCTATATTTTATTTCTACTGATACTTTAAATATGCTTCGAAAAACTACAGAACCTATTTATGATATTTGTAGAATTGAATTTAATTCAGAATCTAAAACTTTTGGTAATAGCGTTGACACTTTAGTAAAAGCATCGCTTGACTCTTGTTCGGCTGCTTTTCCACGTCCTTCATATGATGGTAAATATTTATTGTATACTAAATGTGACTATGGACAATTTGCTATTTGGCATACCGAAGCTGATTTGTGGTTATTAAATCTAGAAACTAATCAAACTTATCCTTTGTCTAAAGCAAATAGCAATAATGTTGAAAGTTATCATTCTTGGTCTACTAATTCTCATTGGATTGTTTTTGAATCTCGACGTGATGACGGCTTTTATACTCGTGCTTATATCGCTTATATTGATGATAATGGACAAGCTCAAAAAGCGTTTGTTGTTCCGCAACAAAATCCAGAACACAATAGAAATCTTATGTATAGTTATAATGTTCCTGAATTTGCTACTTCTGAATTTAAAATCGATAAAGCTATTCTTGAGAACAAACTAAAAAATGGTGAAAAACTTCAATTTGGTTATTAATATTTAATAAAATTAATTATGAAAAAAAATCTTCTTAATTTTTCTATTCTTCTATTTTTTATAACAATGTCATTTTCATTGTTTTCTTGTAAAAATAGCATGATGAATCAAGTTGCTGAGCAAATTAATGCTCAGTGTCCTAATTCTAAATTCAAAGGGTTTGTTTTAAATCAAGTTAAATTTGAAGAAAATACTTTTATTTTTGATTTAGCTGTTGATGAAATAATGATTAAAGACAAATTAGAATCTCAAGGTATTCCGTCTCAATTATTTGATATGTTTTTTGATAAAATTGCGGATGAATTTGTGGCTCAAGGTTCTGTTAAAGAAATTGCTAAATCTTTAGTTGATCTTTCGGGACAAGACGAAAAATATAAAACTTTTATTGATCTTTGTATTTCTGAAAAGGTTGACGCTAAATTTAATATTAGTGTTGGCGATAAAGTAAAATCTATTATTATCACTTCTAACGAAATGAATGATATTGTTAATCATTAATTTTTTTATTATTTTTGTTTATTGCGAGATGATTAAATTATCATCTCGTTTTTTTATCAATTATTTTAGTTCCTTATTTTTTCTTTAAAAGTACAAATTGCTTTTTTTTTTATACATATTCTTGTTTTTTATATTCATTTTCCTTTTTATTATTTCAAAATAAAAATTATTTTTGCCTTTGCTTTCAAAAACAAATTATTATTAAATATGAAAACAACTAAACTTATTAACTCAGTACCTTTATTAATTACTGCGTTTCTTATTTATTCAAGTTCCTTAATTGGAATTAAATATGCATCTTTTTACCAAGTTTTTTCTTGGCAATTTTTCTTAATTTATGCATTTATTGTTATTGCAATGGCTATTTATGCTGTTTTATGGCAAAAAATATTGTCTGTTGTTGATTTAAATTGTGCCTTTTTATGTAAAAGTTCTACAATTTTTTTCGTCTCTTTATTTTCATATTTATTATTTTCTGAATCTATTTCTGTTAAAAACATTATCGGAATTATTTTTATTATTTCTGGGTTAACTGCTTTGGTATGGAAACGATAAATTTTTATTATTTTCTTTCAATAATTGGTATTTTTGCAACTTCTTGTTGTCAAATTTTATTAAAAAAAAGTGCTTCTACTCAACATAAATCTTTTGTCCGTCAAATGTTAAATTGGCATATGATTTTATCTTATTCTGTATTTTTTATTTGCCTTTTTGTTAATATTATTTGTGTAAAAAATGGTATTGGTTTAAAAGAAATGCCTATTTTAGAATCTTTAGGATATGTTTTTGTTCCTGTTCTTTCATGTGTTTTTTTACACGAAAAAATCAATTTTAGAATTATTATTTCTATTTTATTAATTGGAATTGGAATTTTAATTTTCTATAGTTAATCTATGATAGTTTTTTATTCCTTCTTCTAAATAATTTATAAAATTTTCTATATCAGGATTATATCCTTGAGGATTTAACAATGGATTTTCGGGATTTTTTGCATCTAAAATTACATAATATGGTTGCGCATTTATTTGATATTTTGATATTTGCAACTCTGTATTAATTTTGCCAATTGTTGTTTTTCCTGAAATATCTTCACTTCTATCGTCGGTATATAATGCGCATAATATATAATCGTTTTGCATTATTGATTTTACTTTAGAATCTTTCCAAACTATTTCTTCCATTTTTCTACAATTAACACAACCATGACCCGTAAATATCAATAGGAGAGGCTTGTTTTGTATTTTAGCACAATTTATAGCTTGATTATATTCAAAATATCCTTCAAGATTGTGTGGAAGTTTTAAACTCTCTGAATACAAAGGTTTTTCACATAATTTTGAAATCGTATTTTGAGTATTTATTCCTCCTTCTGATATCACAAAATCTTGGGTTGTGATTGGCGGAATATATCCTGAAAGTGCTTTAAGTGGTGCTCCAAACATTCCAGGAATCAAATATATTGCAAATGCAAATGATATTATGGCTAATATCAATCTTGGAACTTTTATAAATTCTAAATCATCATCGTTGGGAAGTTTTATTTTTCCAATTAAATAAAGTCCTAACATTATTGAAATTGCAATCCATATTGCTAAATATGGTTCTCTATCTAATAGATGCCAATGATAAGTTTGATCGGCAACTGACAAAAATTTTAATCCTAATGCAAGTTCTATAAATCCCAAAACAACTTTTACAGTATTTAACCAACCGCCTGATTTGGGCATTTTTTTCATAATTTCTGGAAAAAATGCAAACAATGTAAATGGCATTGCAAATGCAATCGAAAATCCTAACATTGCAATTATTGGTTTTATGGCATTTCCGCCATTTGTCGACTCTACCAATACCGAACCTACTATTGGTCCTGTACATGAAAAACTTACTAAAACCAAAACAAATGCTAAAAAGAAAATTCCAATCAAATCTCCTTTATTTCCTCGATTTTCTGCTCTATTTATTATCCCTGACGGCAAAGTGATTTCAAACATGCCCAAAAATGACAAGGCAAACAACATAAATATTATAAAAAATAAAATATTGGGTAGCCAATGTGTACTTAAAGCATTAAAAATTCCTGCTGTAAATTCTTGTCCTCCAGCTATATTCGATATTATTATTAATAATGCTATCGGAATTGTATATAAGGCTATTATGCTTAATCCATAAACTATTGCATTAAATTTCCCTTGTTTTTTATCTCCTTTCAAAAAAAAACTTACTGTCATTGGAATCATGGGGAAAACACAAGGTGTAAAAATTGCTGCTAATCCTGCTAGAAATGCTATAATAAATATTCCAAATAAATTTTCTTGAGAATTATTTTTTGGAGTGTCTATATTTGTCGGTGATATTGTTGTTGTATTATTGACATTTGAAGTATCTTGAGTTGGTTTTATTGACAAACTATCTTCAATAATTATTATACTAGAATCAATTTTAGGCTCTTTTTCAATTTCAGTTTTGTTTTTTATTTGTTGTTGATTTTCAACAACTTCAACTTTGTCTTCTTTTTTAGGTTCTTCTATTTTATCTTTTTTTTTTGACTTATTGGGTTGATTTCAATCGAAAAGTTTTCTTCAACCATTGAACAAAATCCATCTTCTTTGCAAACTTGTCCTGAAATAGTTCCTGTAACGGTTTGTTTATCTGAGTTTTTAGGGGTTATTTCAATTGTAAATTTTGCTTTTTGAACAAAGAATTTTTCTGTAACTTCAAAAAATTCCTCATATTTTTCTTGTGGTGTATATGCCTCTTTAATTTTATCAATTTTAGTAAAATTTTGAGTATCATTAATATTAATTTCTAGTGGGCGAGAAGCTCCTTGGGGATTATATGGTGAATAAAGATGAAAACCATCTTTGATAGTTGTTTCAAAAATCAAATTAACATTTCCATTATCTTGATTTTCTGCATAGAATTTCCAATTTAATGCGTTGTTTTTTTGACTAAAACCATTAAATGCTATAGCTATAAAAGCCAAAATTAATATTAATTTGTTTCTCATAATTTCATAATTAATGTCCCAAAAGTAGAAAATACATTTTTATTACACAATTCTAAAATCTTAATAATTGTCAAAAAAATACATATTCTAAAAAAAATGATAAA
>JAKSUC010000040.1 GCA_024413595.1 Bacteroidales bacterium | reverse complement strand
CACCGCAAATATAGAAAACGATTTTTATTTGCAAAATGATTTTTACAACATCAATACGCCATACCTTCAACCGTATAAACAATAGGTTTTTCGCTCAAATTTGTTTTAACATAAACATCTCGGGTAAATTCTTCTGGTTTATCGGTTTTGAATGATACAGAAATTATTGCAGAATCATTTCTTGAAATTAATGATTTATCAATTTTTGCTGTTGTACATTCACATGACGTAAAAAGTTTAACACAATTTTATAAAGTTTTATATAGAATTTTTGAATTTAACCAAAAATAATATTGGATTATCTTCATCTTCAACATTATTTAGTATATCTATTTGTTCTTGTGTTAAATATTTAGTTTTAGTTATTTTACTAGAATATGGAATTCCTCTTTTTGATAGAAATTCTGATACTACTAAATCATCAACAGGATTTATTAAATAAACAAAATAATTTTGATAAACTGTTAATGGAATTCCTAATGTAGGAAATTCGTCCATTGGTACAAAAATATAATCGTCATATATTTCATTGCTATTTTTATCAATAAAATATCCTTCTGAATCACTACTACCACACTTTTGTAAAAAAACATATTTAAAATTATTTGTTTCTAAATAACCTCCATTATAATAATTTTTTGTACTAGAAGATACCAATTCTTCAAAAGATTGAAGAGTGTTATGATTACTAATATCAAGTTTTGTTGGAGTATAATCTAAAAAGGCATAAGGAGTTATGGTATTATTTTTATATATAAATATAGTATCATTATAAGGAATTGAAATAAGCACTTCTCCATCATTTATTTTTTGAAATAACCTATAATCAGCTGAAAATTTCAAACGATTATTATCATCATAAATATCTGTTGAAATAATATAACAATCTTTATCAGTTCTAATTATTGCTTTTTGATATAATGGACTTTCTGAATTAAATAATGTACCAAGACTATAAAATAAATATCCATCAGGAATACAAGTAAAATCGATACTTGGAGATATTATTTGCTTATCCTCAATAAAATTTCCATATTCATCATACTTTATAATTTTATTATCTTGTAGAACAACCAATTGATTGGTTTCATTATCAAAATCAACTGCATAAGCATATGAAATTTCACCAGGACCATTACCTTTATTTAATTTTTTTAAAAACTTTCCATTGATATCAAATATTGCAACTGTTCCTGATTGTTTTCTTTCAGTAACATAAATACAATGTTTTCCAAATAAAACCCTTCCAAAATCAATATAACTATCATCTGTTGAAGTTTCTAATTTTATAACTTTAACACTATCAAATGGTAATGAATCCCAATGAAAAACATTCTTTAAATCAGTTAGGTTAATAATATCAATATTTTCATTTGATTTATTATTTATTGAAGAAGAACAAGAAAATAATATTAAACATAATAATAAAATAGGTATTATTTTTTTCATCATTTTAATAATAAATTGGTGAAGATTAAATAACCTTCACTAATATATTAACATTTAATTATAAATCTTTAATGTAAAAATGCTTTCAATATTTCAGTAGCTTGATCAGCAGTCATCTCGACGCCATTCCATTCCATTATTAAGTCAATATCTAAGCATTGTGGCATTGACTTATAATGTATCTCAATACCATTACAATCCTTTTTTAGAGTTGCAGTGGTATCAGAATTATTATTATTCATTTCTTTTTCCAATTCAAATTGCGTTACACTTGCACTATCATTTTGAGAACTATATCTAGAATTTACAGAGGTATTGAGTTTATTTTGGATATTGGAAGAACCTCTATTTGCATCAAATTGTATGGTTATACTACCGCTTTTATTAGACGGACTTTCTTGTTGAGCTAAAGCTAGCATTTCAATGTCATCAATCAACAATTCACAATTATTGACATCTATATTTGTTTTTTTTACGCCAATAACACTTGATACCATTATGGCTACAAAAATAACTATCCTTTTCATGTTTGTTTTTTAAATTAGTTAATTAATAAAAATAGTTAACAAGTTTGTTAATAATTTGAGGAAACTTACAGAGATAGTATTAAATAAGGTTGTTCTGCGCACAAACAAAATTAAGAAATAAATTTCTTGTTAGTTTCGACACCGCAAATATAGAAAACGATTTTTATTTGCAAAATGATTTTTACAACATCAATACGCCATACCTTCAACCGTATAAACAATAGGTTTTTCGCTCAAATTTGTTTTAACATAAACATCTCGGGTAAATTCTTCTGGTTTATCGGTTTTGAATGATACAGAAATTATTGCAGAATCATTTCTTGAAATTAATGATTTATCAATTTTTGCTGTTGTACATTCACATGACGTAAAAATTGTATCAATTATTAATTCTGGCAAACTATCATTTCTTAAAACAAATTGCGTTTTCATTGTTTCTGAAAATGGGAAACGTCCAAACGAAAAACGATTTTTTTGAGTTTCTACATTATTTATGTTTGTTGTATCTATTTCTAAACGTTCACAAATTGTACGAATATACAAATCTTTGATTTTGGGATTTTGAACTGGATTGCCAATTAGGATAACTCGATTGTTGGAATCTAAAAGGAAACAATGGAAATATTCTTCAGAAGGAAAATTATTTAAATTATAAATTTTATTTTTATAATCAATAATTACAGGATGTTCAAAATTAGCCAATCTTAAATTTGAACGAATTTCTAAAATTTCATTTTTTTTATTTTTCGGATTAATAATAAACAATTTTGCACATCTATTATTTGTATAATCATCAATAAAATGCAAAAAAGAATTCCAATCAATTAAACGCATTTTACAATTAGTACAACCAGTAGAATCAATATAAAATAAAATTTTTAACTCTTTATTACTTTCATAATCAATAGTATCCAATCCAAATTTTGTAAAATTTAAATTTGGTAATTCTATAGTTTTGTTAGACCATTCTTTAATAATATTAATGTAATTTTGATTGATATTACAAGCTACACAAAAAATACAACAAATCAATATATATATATTAAAATATTTAATCATTAATTTTGTATTTAAATTTAACAATGTTTATTTCAGGAATTTCAGCAATAGAATAAATTGTATTATTATCTTCATCAACAGCTATTCCATGAATGTTGATATTAAAATTGTAAACACTTATAGGATTACCTTTATAATCAAAAACTAATAATTGTTTACTTGTATTTGGATCTTTGCCTTCATTATATACAAGCCAAATATAATTTTTAGATAAACAAGCAATTACACAAGAAACTTTTGTACATGAAGCACTTGGTCCAAACATTCCATTTTTATCAGACATAATAGGTTCAAATCCTATTGGACCATGAATACGAGATACTAAATTTAAATCAATATCATAAATATCGATAATATCTGTATAAGCGTATGGGACTACAATTTTTTGGTTTGCTTCACTATAATATATTCTATTTTCGAAAGCTATTTTCTTTTCAAAATCACCAAATTTTTGAGTATTGGTTAAAATTGGGAAAGTAGTTTTATTATCAATTTTATTTCCAAACCTATCGAAAAGAGATAAGGCATTATTTGTATCCTCTAGACTTGATGCTAATAAATTACCATTTGATAATAGAACCATTGTACTAGGATAATAATCTCCAACATCATAAGTATCTATAATATCAATTTTTGATTTTGAAAGAAAATCATTTTTCGAATATTTTATTAAATATCCTGATTGTAAACAAAACGATAAAATATAATCATTAGTTATTTCTAAACTCCAACAACCAACGCTTTCATGTGGACCAACCCCAAATGGAATGTTTTCACAAACTTTAGTTTTTTTTTCTAAATCGAAAACTTGTGCGAAAAAATCTTGTGTTTTATCAATTATTATAAGTTTATTATTTGAATAATAAATATTATTAGGTTTCCATATCGTATCTAAATTTAAAATTTCATAATCTAGATTTTCGTTAATATGAAAATCATCATAAGAAATATTTTTTATTGTATTATCAAGTTTTTTAGAATTACAACCAATTAAAAGTAAAGAAATTAAGAATGCTAATATTTTTATTTTTTCCATGTTTTTATACATAATGTTAATATTTCAAAATATGTTGAATTATCTTTTATATTTTTTATATCTTGATTGTTAAGTTTGGAAATATCATTTGTTTCTAAAAATCGATTTAGTATTTCTTCAGAAACAATATTTTTTTTATCTAAAACAATAGCTAAAGGAATATATTTATTTGTAGTAATTTTAATATTTTTAAAAGGATATAATTTTAATTTAATATTTCTTAGTTGTTCTAATTTTAGATTATTATAATAAAATCCATTATATTTAGCACTACCAAATGTATAACATATATCATTATCATATAATGACATAGCTAAAATATATTTTGTATCTTTAGAAATACTAAGTATTGCTTTGGTTTTTCCATTTGAAAAATCTGTTTTATCATTAAAATTATATGAAAAAATAAAAATTTTGGAAGAATCAGCTATGCTTGGAATATTTAACTTAATTTGACCATTACGATAAATTTTTGATATTGGATCGTCTATCATTGATCCTCCTTTTACTACAATATCATTTTGTGCATTTGTTATACTAAAAATGCTCATAAATAATAACAAAAAATATACTTTCATAATTTTAATATTAAATATTCTGTTATTATGGATAATATATCCACAATAACAGAATAATGTTATATACGATTAATTTGGCCAAAAACCCTCACATCTCCACCAACCACCTCCTGAACTATAACCTAAATCACAATGAACATACCAAGCACTATGACATAACTGATGACAATAAGGTTGTAATTCTTCTGAATATTGTGCCAATGCTTCTAGATTTTCCATTTGCAAATCGCTCAATTGAGCATTATTGTCATTAGCTTGGGAAATACCCAAACACCTGCCATTGCGATTACAACAGCTAATACGATTTTTTTCATTTTGTTTGTTATTAAAAAAAAATTAGTTAATAAATAAAGTTAACAAGCTTGTTAATAATTTGAGGAAACTTACAGAGATAGTATTAAATAAGGTTGTTCTGCGCACAAACAAAATTAAGAAATAAATTTCTTGTTAGTTTCGACACCGCAAATATAGAAAACGATTTTTATTTGCAAAATGATTTTTACAACATCAATTCATCTATATTAATATAACCAAATTGAATTTCATCATCAAAAAATATAAACAATCTATTAGTGTATTCATCATAACAGAAATCTCGAATCTTATATTTTAAATCTAAAGTAGCTAAATAATTACCATTTATATCAAAAACTTGAATTTTGGTAATATTTATATTTTTTTCAATTCTTTCACCAATAAATAATGCGAATAAATAATCTTTAGTAAATAAAGATAAATTATAATTAACAAAATCATGTTCATTTCTGTTTGGACCATAAATATTTTTTAATAAATTACCTTCAAAATCATATAATCTTATCAAATCTAAATTTTCATAACATTTTGCAAATATTTTATTACTTCTACTAACTGCTAATGAAATACTACTATTTTCAATTTTTGAATCTTTATCATCATAATATTCATAAAAATTATTTTTCATATGCCATTTTGCAATAGATTTTATACAAGAATTTTCATCGATTTGTATTAATTCACATAATGAAATTGAATCATTTATTTGATAATAATATGAAGGGAATATTGGCAATAATTTATATTTAACATTTAGAATGTAATTTGAAATTTCTAAAAGACTATCTAGATTATATGAATATATTTCTT
Organism: Bacteroidales bacterium; assembly: GCA_024413595.1. Lineage (GTDB taxonomy): Bacteria > Bacteroidota > Bacteroidia > Bacteroidales > UBA3824 > UBA3824. The sequence continues at coordinate 25,466 of JAKSUC010000040.1, read as the reverse complement.
TTTTTGCAAATTCTGTTATTAAAATACTATTATCTAATTCATCATATTTTATTGGTCCAATAGAAATATATTCAAATGGACCTTGTCCTTTGATGCCAAATGATTTAATATGGTTGAAACTATTTTTATCAAATATTTGCATAACTGTATCAGGAGAATCATTATCAGCTACAATTAAATAATCTTTTGTAGTTGAAATCATAGAATATCTACTAAATATGGAGGTTTCAAAATCTATTACATTGATTTTATCTTGAATATTTATTAAATTATTTCTATTTGTCTGATATACATCAGTTGTATTAAAAGAGCAACTAGTTATAAATAATATAATAATTATTAAATATTTTAATTTCATTTTAATTTTTATTTTTAAATTACTTTGGTAACTCACCACTAGCCAAAACCTCCACATTTTTCATTTGCAAATTGTTGTTTGCTTGGGAAATACCCAAACACCTGCCATTGCGATTACAACAGCTAACACGATTTTTATTTGCAAAATAATTTTTACAACATCAAGGCACCAACTTCAACAGTAAAAAAAAACTATTTAATAGTCTTTTTAACAGGAATAACAGAAGCTACAAATCCAATAGAAATTACAATTACTATAGTTAAAATTATATCCCAAAACCGAATATCAACAGGATAAGAATCTATAATAAACGAACCTTCAGGAAACGAAATTAAACCAAAATGTTGTTGTAATAAACACAATACTAATCCAAAAAATACTCCTACAAAAGCACCAATAATTGTTATTAAGCGACCAGTATTAATAAATATTTTACGAATAAATTCTGTGGTTGCGCCTAAATGTGTAAGTGTTTCTATATCATTTTTTTTATCAATTATCAACATTGTTAATGCACCTACAATATTAAACGATGCTATAATCAAAATAAAACTCAACATAACAAAAATTGAAAACTTTTCACTTTTCATTATTTTATACAAAAGATCTTGCTGTTGATAACGATTTTTTATTGTAAAATCTTCACCAATAACATTTTGAATTTGAGTTGCAATTTTATCAGGATTATAATTTGGCAAACATGTTATTTCAACAGAGTTAACCTCGTTTTTGGCATATCCCAAAAGTTGACGTGCAAAATTTATGTTTACATATACAAATTTAGAATCATAATCTTGATGAATATGAAAAATTCCCGATGGTAAAGCCAACGAACGTCGAAATGCTTCTTCTGGAATCAAAGTTATTTTATCAGTACGAATAGGAACATAAATCTTTAAATATGTAAAACCATTTATCATTACATCAAGTTTTGATGCTATATCACTTCCCAAAACACAATAAGGATTATTTAACTCGTCTTCCAAAACAAATTCACCTACAAAAGTGGCATCAGCAACACCGTTTGAAAAAACATAATTGCTATCCACACCTTTCATAACAGAAATATTTTGGTGTTTTTCGTATTGAAATAGAGAGGTTTCCTCAATGCTTTCTACAAAATACTTTAAACCTTCGATTTTAAGAATTTCTGACTTTTTTAAACTATCAATCAAAAAAGATTTACCTTTAATAGACTCAATTTTTAAATCAGGATCCACTTGGTTCATCAAACCACTCACAACCACATCAAAACCATTAAACACCGACAATATAACCACCAAAGCACATGTCATGCCAGCAACACCCAACATTGAAATTATTGAAATAATATTTACAAGATTGAGTTTACCACCAAAGAGATATTTTTTTGATATTTCGAGTGGAAGGTTCATAAATTTATATTTTATTTTATTGCCTTAACAATCAAGCCAGTACCTTTTTTATGTGAAGTAATAGTATCAATCCAATCGAGCAAAAATGCGTAAGGAAATGTTGTTAAATAATAAGGAATCAACAAAATAAACATTAATTTGCTAAAATTAATCATTTGAATAGGCCATTTCATACTCAAAAGCCAAGCTATACTACCTGGAGTACCATAAGAATAATGTTTTTCAACCTTAGAAAAGCCAGCTTTTAACAATTTATGCTCTATATCGTCAATATTATAACCATCGCGAACATGTTCGTCAATAAAAGAATGTTCATCTTCGCCATGAACATCACTTCCTCCTTGATCCGAAGGAGTTGAAATTAAAAGAGTTCCTCCAATATGTAAACTTTTACAAATATTACTAAAAACAAGTTCGTCTTCTAAAATATGCTCCATAACGTCTACCGACAATACAAGATCAAATTTATCTTCGTTAACAAACTTTGTTAAATCAGCATATTCAAATTTAACACGATTGTTGCGATTAATTTTAGTAAAAAATTTATTACAATCTTGAATTTGTTCTTCTTTAACATCAACACCTAAAACATTGGCATTCTTTAAATAAGACGAAACAAAAAAACTATATTGACCAAAACCAGAACCAGCATCTAAAACAGAAACATTAGCTTTACGGTTTGATTTATAGATATTTTTAATTTCGCGTTTAATATACCAAGCACGAAGCAAAAGAATATCCAATAACTTATAAAACAATTTTCTAAGCCAAGGAGTTTTATTAAAAACATTACCTAACGAACGTTTTACTGGATCGTATTGCATAATTAAAATAATTTAAATTTTATAGCTTTCTTAAATTAAGAGTACTTGCTACTTGTTGCTATTCTTATCTAACAGAGCATTAATACGTTCAGCATAATCGAGAGTTTCATCAAGACGAAATTCAAGATTTGGAATTCTACGCAATTGATGACGCATAATAGAAGCAAGTTCAAATCTAATTTGTTTATTATTTTCTTCGATTTTTGCAATAACCTTATCTCTAAAATTTTGAGGAAAAATACTAATAAAAATCTTAGCCTCGTCCAAATCGCTTGTTACTCTAACTTCTGTAACAGAAATAATACAACCTGTATATTCCGACTGATGATTTATAAAATATTGAGCAGTCTCCTTTTGAACAAGACGGCTAATTTTACTTTGACGTGTTGAATCCATAAATATAAAAACGTTTTTATTTTAATGCGCAAAGATAATATATTTCAATTAACAAAACAACTTAACAAAAAAATACTATACAAATACGCCTCAAAACCTAGTTAATTAACAATTCTTTTGTTTAAATTAGCTTGTCGAGCAATCTAAAAAACAATTTTTTTAATTCATTAACGATAAAATTTTAGAAAAATACTATTTGTAATATTAGTTTTAATTCTTAATTTTGAATATAAATATGATGAATTAATCACAATGAAAACATATTACATTTACATATTAACAAATTATCACAAGAATGTGTTATATATTGGCTTCACAAGTAATTTAATAAAGCGTTTACAACAACATAAAAATCATACTTTCAAAGATAGTTTCACTGACAAATATAATGTAACAAATTGTATTTATTATGAAGAATTTGACAACCCCGATGATGCAATCAAACGAGAAAAACAACTTAAAAATTGGTCTCGTGAAAAAAAAGAAGAATTAATAAATTCTAACAATCCTAATTGGAATACATTATTTGATTTAGCATCAACAAAACAGCAAAAAGTAACCTATCAACAAGAAGTACAAAATTTTCTAAAAGAATACTATCCTAATTTAGCAAAAAAGGAATAAAAATTAGATTGCTCAACAAGCTAAAAAATCACTTTTAAATTCATTCATAACTTTATATTAAAGACAATTAGATTGCTCGACAAGCTCGCAATGACACAATAATGTCGGTTATGAGTGGGGGAGCGAGGAAGAGGACGGCTTTGCCGTCCTCTTCCTCGCTCCCCCACCCTCTCAAAATACAAATTGTCATTGCGAGCTTGTCGAGCAATCTAAAAAACATATTTTTTAATTCATAATCGATAAAATTTTAGAAAAATACTATTTGTAATATTATTTTTAAATTTGAATATAAATATGATGAATTAACATTATTAATTAGATTGCTCAACAATCTAAAAATTCTCTTTTAAATTCACTTTTTCTTTAATGTTAAAGACAATTAGATTGTTCGTGCAATCTAAAAAAACATATTTTTAAATTCATAATCGATACAATTTTAGAAAAATACTATTTGTAATATTAGTTGTAATTCTTAATTTTGAATATAAATATGATGAATTAATCACAATGGCACTACAAGCATACATAAACGATACTATTTTAGTAAATGACAAAAAATGTACTGTTGTTGGAATAAATATTAATTATTACAAAAGCAATAATAATTTTGTATCATACATTGAATACGTATTGTTTCGTAACAATAATTATTGGTATCTTGATGAATATTTCTTTTCAAACAATGAATATTATATTTATAGAGAAACTAATCATAATGCACTTGCTAATTTTTTACTTACAGGATCTTTTGCTGATAATATTTCTAAAATAAAAAAAGACATATACATTAATAAAGCAGAAGGAAATACACTTTGGAACGAAGGTGAAATTTTAAAATGCAAACAATATATCGTTGCTAACAACTTATACTTATCTAAAAAAAATAATAGAAATTTTATAGGATTTAAAATTAATTCATTAAATATTTATTCCGACAATAACAATATTGAGAAATTATTCAACAATAATCTACCTGATATAACACAATTTCACAACGATAATCTAGCTAAAAACACTAAAAAAGAAAACAAAGGTATTTTAAATGTAGGTGATGGTTTTATTTTTAATGACAATGAATACTTTGTTATTAGTAAAAGCGGAATAAAAAATATTTCTAAAGCTAATGAATATAAAATATACAACAATATTGAAAAAAAATATTGTTGGCTTAAATATTACAAACTAAAATATTGGCTTTGTGAAGAAACTACTAGTGAAACTTTTACTTTTTATTCTAATGGTTCTAAAATACTTCAAAATAGTAGAATATTAATTAACAACGATACAGATTTTGAAACTACTATTAACAACAAATATGATTATAATATTTTCACAAAAAATGAATATATTTATATTAACGAACAAAATAATAATAAAGCATTATATTTTATAGGAAAACGAATTATAATAAACAAACTTACTTTATTAGAATATAAATATAAAAGACCCATTTCATTAATAAATATAAAAAACGAAAAAATATATCATCGAAAAGGAATATCAGATGGTTGTGACTTAGTAATGCTTCTATTCATTATTTTTTTTATATTATTAGGTTTAAAATTTTATAAAGTTTTATATATCTATATTTTTATTCCAATATTAATCATAAAATCAATTATATTCAAAATAAAAGTAAATAAAGAAAAGAAAAATTTTGACAATTAACATAATATGGCACTTCAATTAAAACTTAACGAAACAATTAACACTAAATCTAGAAGTTATACTGTTGTAGGTATTAGTCATAATATTTACAAAGACAAAGATGATATTTCTTCATATATAGAATACACAGTTAAAAGCGAGGGGAAATATTATTACATCGACGATTATTTAACATCTGACAAAATAGTATTTTATTATGAAACCAAAGATAATATAAATTATTACTATTATAGATTTCTGCTTAATTTAGAAAAAATAACTATCATTACTCAAGATATTTATGTTAACAAAACTATTGGTGATACTCTTTGGTGTGAAGGTGATAATGTTAAGTGCAAACAATATTTTATCACGCCATGTTATTTAGCCCAAAAAAACAATAAATTTTTTGAAGGCGTAGAAATAATTAACGATTTAAAAAATACTGATAATATTCAACTTTACGAACAAATATTCGACGAAATTATTCCTGACATTAATAAATTTCACAACGATGATGTTATTAAAAGTAACGCATCTACTAAAAATAAAATTAAAGTTGGTAATGGTTTTATATTCAAAGACAAAGAATATTTTATTATTGGAAAAAGTTATCATTATACATCTTTAGATATAAAAGAACTAAAACTTTATAATAATAATGATAAAAGATATTGTTGGATAAAATATTATAAAAAAAACTATTGGCTCTGTGAAACCATTACTAAAGAAGATTATTTAACATTTGAAAACGTTAAAAAAACTAATAAACAAAGACAACTAACTAAAATTGATAGCGATTACAATAGTTTTTTAAATTATAAATACGATTATGAATTTTTTGAAAAAGATGATAATATTTATATAAACGAAAAAAACGAAAATCAAGACTTATATTTTAAAGGAGAAGTTATTAAACTAATTAAATTACCAATAATTGAATATAACTATAAACGTCCAGAACCATGGGAAAAAATTGAAAACAAATCTGTTATTATTAAAAATAAGTTTGACTCTGAAACTTCTGGAAAAATTGTTTCATATACAATTAAATTATCAGGTTTTATATTAGTATTATTACTCTTAAATATTATTAATATACATAAATACATTAATTCAATAGGTTTAATAATTTTATTAATAATAATTACAGGAGCACTTCCAAGTTTGTTATATTACCTAATATTAATTAAACCTGGTAACAAAAAAATAGAACAAATAGAACATAACATTAAATAAATTTTAATCAATAAACCAACAAAAATAACAAATTTACATAAAATTTTATATATTTTTATGGGCAGTTTCACTGGTGAATTTTTGCGTAATAAATTTTAGAAATGGGAAATACCAAACTTATTAACACGAATAAATTCCAAGTATTATTAACTTTAATATGATATTTTTTATTGAATTTTAAATCTAAAATTAATAATAATTCTTATTTTTGTAACACAAACAGAACATAATAAATCATGTTATTTTTCGACAAATATCCAACAACATATTTAGAAAAAGAGTTATTGCTAGATGCAATACCAAGACAAGAAATATCAGTTTTGATTTTTGATTACAAAAAAAATGTAGACACAAATAATCTCACATTTACAGGAAAATATGTAGATAATAACCAAAAATATTATAAAGTATATTTTCAAAAAATAAAAAAAGATTATATATACTATGTTTTAAGTAAAAAAGACATAATAGCTCCCGAAGATTGCACAGAATTATTTTCAGCACCTAGCAATGAAGTAAAATTCTTTGAAACAAATTTAACAAAATTAGAACTTAAAAACTTTAACACATCTAACACCACCAATATGCGAAGTATGTTTGCAGGTTGGGGAAAATTAGAAACTCTTAAAATTGATAATTTAGATACAGCTAAAGTTACAGACATGAGTTTTATGTTTAACAATTGCTGTTCATTAAAAACAATCAATCTAAATAGTTTTAATACTAACAATGTAACAGATATGAGTTATATGTTTTGTGGATGTAAAAGTTTGAGTTTATTAGATTTATATAATTTTGACACGAGAAAAGTAACTGATATGAAATGTATGTTTTCAGGAGCAGAAAACTTACAAGAAATAAAAATTGATCAAGAGATATTCGCAATCAAAGAAGATAAAACGATTTTTGAAAATACAAATAACTTAAAAGGAAATTGTGGACCTAATAACAAACTTACAATTAACTACTCAATTATAGATAAGACATTATTTCGTAAAGTAATATCTCTAAATGCCAGATTAATAATATTTGATTATATAGATAATGTAAATACAAAAAATCTTAAATTAAAAAAGCAATTGGTTGATACAGAACAAAAATTCATAAAAATATACCAAAAAGAAACAAATTATTATGTATTAAGCAAATATACTATTTATGCGCCAAAAGATTGCTCATCAATGTTTTATAAGTTCGAAAAACTATCAGAAATTCAGTTTAATAATTTTAATACAGAAAATGTGACTAATATGAGTTGGATGTTTTATGATTGTTCATCCTTAACTTCACTATATTTAAGAAGTTTTAATACTGAAAATGTGACTGATATGAGTCAAATGTTTAATAAATGTATATCATTAAAATCATTAGATTTAAGTAGTTTTAAAACAGGAAATATGACTAATATGAGTTGGATGTTTTATGATTGTTCATCCTTAAAATCACTAAATTTAAGTAGTTTTAATACAGAAAAGATAACTGACATGAATAGGTTGTTTTATAAATGTTCATCCTTAAAATCACTGGATTTAAGTAGTTTTAAAACAAAAAATGTGTCAAATATGAGTAGTATATTTGAGCAATGTTCATCGTTAAAATCACTGGATTTAAGTAGTTTTAAAACAGAAAATGTGATTAATATGAGTAGGATGTTTTATGATTGTTCATCCTTAACTTCACTAGATTTAAGTGGTTTTAATACAGAAAAGATAACTGATATGAATAGGATGTTTTATAATTGTACATCCTTAACATCACTAGATTTAAGTAGTTTTAAAACAAAAAATGTGTTTAATATGAGTATGATGTTTTATAAATGTGAAAAATTAGAAACATTAAAGATAGATAGGGATAAATTTGTACAAAATTTATGGTTATATCGAGATGGGATGTTTGATTATACCAAGAAATTAAATAAATCTAAATTTGAGAATTTTTTATAATTATCTCAAGTTACAGAATTTAGAATATATTTATTATTTTTGCAATAACAATCAAGAAATTTATTGTATAAATATCATGTTAAAAAAGTTACCAATAGATACATATACATTTAAAAGTATGATGGAAGAAGGGTATATGTATGTAGATAAAACAGAAATTGTCTATAAATTAACCCATGAAAGTAAAATCACCTTTCTAAGTCGACCACGTCGATTTGGAAAATCAATGTTGTGTCATACTTTAAAAGAATATTTTAGCGGTAACAAAGAATTATTTCAAGGTCTCAAGATTTATGATTTAGAAAAAGATTGGGTAAAACATCCTGTTTTCTTTTTTTCAATGTCGTCATTGAAAGATTGCTCTGTTTCAGAAATGAAAGATAAATTAATGCTTAATCTTGATAAGTATGCAGAAATATATGGCGATAATATTAAAGAAACAACTCCTGGTGCTAGATTGTCTGGATTAATTGAACGTTCAATGGAAAATAATGGTCCTAAACCAGTTATCATTATTGATGAATATGATGCTCCATTATTAAATATACTTGATGAACCAAATTTATTAAACGAAGTAAGAGGCTTTTTAAGAGAATTTTATCAAGTAATAAAAGATTATGAAGGATATTTGCGATTTGCTTTTATAACAGGAATAACAAAATTTTCACAATTATCTATATTCTCAACGCTAAATAACCTTAATAAAATCTCTTTATTATCTGATTATGATGCAATATGTGGAATAACTGAAGAAGAATTACAAACACAATTATTACCATATTTAGAAGTTTTTGCGCAAAAGAATGAAATAACCATTAATCAAGCTTTTAATAAACTATTAGAATATTATGATGGCTATCATTTTTCAGATGAAGATACTCGAGTATTTAATCCATTTAGTTTAATAAAAGCACTTAATGACAAAAGATTAAATTATTATTGGTTTGATAGTGGAACACCTACATTTTTGATAAATCAACTAAAACGATTTAATACAAATTTAGCAGAATTAGAAAATGAAAAATTACCTGCATCATTACTTGATATGCCTGCAACGGAATTAACTAACGCAATTCCATTATTATTTCAAAGTGGATATTTAACAATAAAAAGTTATGACAAAGATTTTGAAGTATATTTAATTGGAATTCCCAACAAAGAAGTTCGTGTAGGATTATCAGAGTCGCTTTTACCTATGGTTACTAAAATAGACAATATAACAAGTAATAGTACAGTAATAAATTTTGCAACTGCCATAAGAGCAAACGATTTAAACACCGCATTAGAAGTGATAAAATCATATATTGCCTCTATTCCCTACGATGTAATGACCAAAGAAGATTGGGAAGACAAAGCAAAATGCGAACGTTTTTATCAAGTTTTGATATTTGTAATGTTTGGATTGTTTAATCGTTACACATACATAGAAGTAAAATCAATACGAGGACGTGCAGATATTGTTATGTTTGCTGAAAATACGGTTTATGTACTTGAATTTAAAGTAGACTCATCTGCCGACGAAGCATTAAAACAAATTGACGAAAAAGGTTATGCAATTGCATATCAAGATAGATTAAAAGGTCGAAATGTAGTTAAATGTGGAATAAATATCAATTCCAAATTGAGAACAATTGATGGGTGGAAAAGTTGTTAATAATTAAGAATTAGCAGATACACTATTTTTAATAAATAAAATAATATTTCTGAATAGAATTTTTATTACTTATAGAAAAAGTAAAGATTTCAATAAAAAGAAAATAAGAAAATCTGTTTTTTTACACAACAATTTAGTTAAGATTGTGAAAAATATCATTAATATAGCCAAATAGAATTTTTATTTACTTTATTACATATAGGAATATATTACAAAGGTTTAAAATATTCATAATCATATTTTAAACAGAAATTTTATAATCTTCAACAAAAAAATATATAAAATTTACTGACGATATTCCAATTTTGTTTTAAATTATCTCGGACAGCAATAATATTTTATCATTAATATTAGCGTAGATAGATGTACCAAACAAAATAATTGAAATAAAAAAAAGCCTGAATATCTTTGGATATTCAGGCTAGAAATAAACTATATAATAACCATTTTAATATTCCCAAAGATCTTGTTCAAAATTGAAGATTTGTTCTTTAATTTTTTCAGATTCTAACAATATTTCATGATTTTGTGCATATTGATTAATAGAACGGTTGTCATACATGTTAGATTCAGCATAAATGTAGCTAGAGAATAAACGTTTTTCAAAAACATCTTCAAAATTTAAACGAGCAGCATCGTTTTGAGGATTAAAACATTCAGCATTAGAAAGTAATTTACGAATGTCAGGATAATAAGCCCAAAAAACTTGAACATTAGAATAGTCAGGAACGTTAGGATCTTTTTGATAAACTCTAACAGGACATAAACCAATAATTCTAACTTCCATTACAGAACGTTGTTTATCGAAATACCACAATTCTTTAATAAGATAAGAAAGAATTTCAGAAGAAGTGTAACCAGATTCTTGATTCATCAAAACTTGACTACCATCTTCTTTCATAACTTGCACTTGTTGCATTTCACTACCAAGGTTAGAATGCACTTCATCAACAGTAAGAATTTTAGCAAATTCATCGTTACCATTGTCACCATAAACAATTAAACCTTGAGTATGAATACCTTCAAGCAAAACATCAATCAAACTCATACGACCATCCATAGGAGTTGTAGGGAAAAATAGATGTTGATTAGCACGCTCAGATAATTCGATACGACGCCATACGATTTTAGACCACATAACGTCTGCTTCTCTAACAAATTGATAAGCTACAGGACGACGATCTTGTGTATGATTTTTTACGTAAGGTAATTCTTGAAGCACTTGAGCATTAGAATTCTTAGTAATAAAACATTGCAAAAACATAGTCGCCATCAATAATAAGAATATTTTCTTCATAATCAGTGATATTGAAATAGTCAAAAAAAAAGAGTTTTAATAAACTTTTATTGTATTATTAAAACTCTCTTTTTAATAAGATATTGTCTTAAAAAGACATTTTTTTAATGTTTCAAGCCAAATTATTTAACTGTAAACATAATACGTCCAAGTTTACGAGGAGTACCATCAGGACCAACAGCAGTGATTCCTTCAAGATAAACTCTTGAGTTCTGTGGTAATCCATTGATCAAACTCTTTTGTTCAGATGTAAAACTAGCAGATTGAGAATGAGCAGTTTTTTCAAAACCTTTAACGTTGGCAGAAACAGAGAATTTAGTAATTTTAAATTTCAAGTCAAAGTCAAAGTCTTTTAATTCAGCTCTAACGAATTGAGAAGTCAAAAGAGATTTAGAAACGCTTTGACCATCACCTAAGTTACCAACCATAGCAATTGGGTCAGGAACTGATTTTACACGGAATTCTTTAGAACCAAAATCTTTTGTACCGCCATCAACTTGAGCAGAACATCTGATATTAACCTTACCTGGGGTTTTAACTCTAACTACCCAATTTGCACCACCTTTTCTAGTGATAGAACCAGCACCAGCTAAAGAAGCATTGATTTTTTCAGCAGGAACACCAGAAGCCTGAATTTCAACAGGGTTGTCAACACCAATATAGAAAACGTTCATCTTTGTAGGAGAAACCGATACACTAGGTTGACCAACTTCGTATTGACTGCTAAATGGATATTCTTTAATTTCACCAGTAGTTTTGTTTTTCAATTTGATAACACCACCCCAAGATTTAATACCAACAGAGCTTGTATTACCAGTGAAAACGCCAACACCTTGAGAAACAGGAATAGTACCACCACCGTTTAAAACGATATCAGGAGTTTGAGTTGAGTCGTAAGCGGCAATGAAAACTTCAGCTTTATATTGTTGACCAACTAAAACGTAGTTTGAAGGAGAGTTAACAACAGCTTTAATACAATTGAATTTCATATCATTTTTACCAATTTGGCTCAAAAGATAATTCAACATAGAAGATTCAGTGTTACGAACGTCAGCTTGCATCTTAGTCATAAGAGTAAGAACGCCAGCAGCAGGTAAATGTTCAAAGTTAGCAATACTCCAATCAATAGAATCAGCTTCACCGTTAGAAGAAGCAATTTTATTAGTATTTAAAGTAGACTGAATATTTGTTATTAAAGAATTTCTACCAGCAACAGCTTGAGGCATAGAAGAAGTATCTTTATTAACAATATCAATTAAAACTTGTCTATATTGTTCAATAGTAGATTGAATTTCTTTCGAACGACCATCTTGGATAAAAATTTGACCACCAACATTATTGTCGTCTTTTTTAGTAAGAAGTTCATCAACATCTACGGTATGAGCATCAAGAATACCATCACTAAAAGCTTTAGCTCTTAAAGCAGCGGTATCAGGCATAGTAGCAGTAGCGTCAACAGCACCTTCAAGCACACAAACTAACAAATCTTTAAAATACTGAATAGTATCATATGTTTTATTAGCTTCTGCAACAACTTGTTCTGATAAAAGTTTATAAGGAGCAACAGACGCAGAGTCATTTGTAAAAGCTTTTTGGAATTCTGACTGAGCATTATCAATAGAACCTTCAGTAATTTCGTTAGTTTTTCTTAAACTACCATCAACAAGACTGAAAGCACTTAACACTTCGGCAGACACGTTCAAAGCTAGCAAGGCGGTATAGAAAAGGTACATCATACCAATCATCTTCTGCCTTGGCGTTTCTTTAGGTGAACTCATAGTGTCTTATGAATATTTTGTTAATAAATAGATTTATAGATTTTTAAATTAGTTCATTTTAACATTTAATGCAGTTAACATGTTTCCATAAACTGTATTTAATGCTGCTAAATTCTTGCTAAGTTTAGAAACTTCAGTAGAATATTGTTGTGCATATTGAACTGAACCTTTAAGTTCTGAAATCATTTTTTCAAAATCTATTTCATTCAATTGAAGTTCAAATACATCGTTAATAGCACCTAGATTACCATTTAATTTAGTAATGCTTTCGCTATATTTTTTATTGCTGTCAGCTAATTGAGAAAAATCAAGTTCTGCAGCTTTAGCAAATTGAGCTTGAGCACTACTCATAGCACTAGAAACATCTTCAACTGTAGAATTGATAGAAGAGAAAGCGCTAGAAGCTGATTGTACAGAATTTGAAGCAGATTTTAAGCTATCAGCAAATTCTTTAGAAGCTACAGAAGAATCTGCAACATCTTTCATGTTTTGTACTGTTTCGTTGAAATTAGCAAAATTTTGACCAAGGCTTTGGAAAACGTTCTTTCCATTGCATTCTTCAATCATTTTGTTAAGTTCAGCAAAAGCTTTTCCATCAGTTTGAGGAGCTGCAACAGCTGCAAAATTTTGACGTCCTCCAATTTTTTTAGCGCCAGGAGTTACAGCTTCACCAGGTTCTGCATCTTCATCAGCGTCTGCATCTTCCAATAGTTCTGGATATACATTTTGCCAGTGATATTCAACTGGTAGTGGGTCAAATGCTGAAAAGAAGAAAATGATAGCTTCAGTAATCAAACCGAAACAAAGCATGATAGAAGCACCAGGATAGTGCTGAATTTTAAATAACGCACCGATAATTACAACACCAGCACCGATACCGTAAAGCTTTGCGATGAATGTTTTCCAACCCAAAGTCTCATTAAATGGTTTCTTTTTTCCCATAATGTGTTTTTTTAAGTTAAAATTGATAATTAATTTTTATTGTTGATAATATTATTCTTTTTAGTAATTCGCTTTTTTGTTTTTTAACAAAACGAATTAGAAATAATTGCTAAAATTACGAAAAATATTAATACAAAAAAAGTTTATTTTAATTTTTTTATTATTTTAATTTGTTATAATTATAGTTTATCAATTGTATTTTAGTTTAACTATTTTGCTATAAATTGGTTAAGGTTTATTTTGTGTAATTTTATTTTTTAGGTTTAAAACATTATTTAATATCTAATTTGAAAGTTATATATTAAAAAAGTATAATAAAAAAATGAAATGAAAACAAATTTCATATACACAAACATTTGTTATCAAATATTATTCCATTTTACAAAAAAAAACTGATGTTGAATATAATTTCAACATCAGTTTTAAGTATTATGAAATATTATAATTTCTAATAATCACCTTCTCCTAAACCAGTTCCAGAACCGCGACCCATGTAAGATCTAACACATCTGAAACCTATATAACTTTTTGCAGTATCTTGATATTCGTATGTACGAGTACCAACTTGAAGATAATATCCTACATCTTTCCAAGAACCACCACGAACAACTTTACGTTTCAATACTGGAGGATCATCAGCTAAAGCATTGTAACTATAATCAGGATTTAAATCGTGAGTATAACTATATGCACTTTCGTCAAAAGCATTTGAAGTCCATTCTGCAACATTACCAGCCATATCATAAAGTCCATATTCATTAGGAGCATAAGAAGCAACTTCAATTGTACGAGCAGCACCATCATCAGAATATCTACCACGAAGAGGTTTAAAGTTAGCGATAAAACATCCAGAATAATTTCTTGTATAAGGACCTCCCCAAGGATACATTGACAATGCCAAACCGCCACGAGCTGCATATTCCCATTCTGCTTCGGTTGGTAAACGATATTGTTCTATCATTGGTTGATGATTCATTCTGTAATAGTTGTTCAACAAATCAGTACGCCAAATACAAAAAGCACTAGCTTGTTTCCAAGTAACTCCTACAACAGGATAATTATCAAAAGCTGGGTGCCAGAAATATTTACGTGCCATAGGTTCATTGTAAGAATATGTATAATCAGACATCCAAACTAAAGTGTCAGGATATACTGGAATTCTACCTTGCATAATGAAAGAACGACGGTCTTGAATTGGAACTAATTTACCTTTGCTATCAATAATGGTACCTTCGTATTTTCCACCAGTATAATCTTCATTAAAATTATATCTGTTTTGTTTTAAAGCTGCTTGTTTTAAATCAACCCAATTGTAATCATAAATAAGTTTACGAGTATCAATTTCGTGAAGTTTGTTAAATCTTTCTTCTTTAATTAAATATAAATCTTTAATTACGTCAGAAATAGCTTGAGCATCATCACCTTTACCTTTTTCCCAAACTTTATTACGGTTAAGCCAATTTAACCAACAATTTTTAGTATCGGTAGGATCATATTCGTTAGGGTCAACATTGTCTTCGTCGTAAGGGAAAACAAACATATTGCCTTTACCATTGTCACCAACTCCTGCCATAACGCACATTCTCATTGCGATAGAGTCTCTTACCCACTCTACAAATTGACGATATTCATTATTTGTAATTTCTGTATCATCCATCCAAAATGGGTCGACAGTAACAGTCTTAGACTGAGAAGTTAATGCAAAAGGAACATCCTGATCATTAGGCCCCATGGTAAAACTACCTTGTGGTATAAAAACCATTCCATGCGGATCAATCTCGGCGTATGCTGCAGGTCTATTTTGTGCACCTATCAGCTCACCATTTAATCCGTTGCCACAACTGCTCAATAGCAAAGCTCCGAATAATGCGGCTATATATACTTTCTTCATAATACCTATTATTTATTTGCTGATATATTTTCTTTAACTATATTGTCTACAAAAATCTGACACTTCTAACTTTTTGTGCTGGTTTTCCATGTTCTAGCATAAAACTATAACCTAACATTACTTCGAATGATCCTGCGTTTGTTTTTCTAAGTTTTGAAATTCCAAACTCATAGGCAACTCCTACTTTAAAATCATTCATAATTGAAAAACCTGCCAATACTGAAAGAGCATCTTCGTTTCTATATGTAACGCCACCAAAAATTTTTTTATTGTATAAACAGCTAATATTTATATCAGCTTGTAATGATTTTCCATCAGACATTAAAATTATTCCCGGTGTCAAGTCAAATAACGAATTTGCTAATGGGATATTGTATGAAGATGTAAAATAATAATGTCGAGCTAAAAAAGTTTTTCCATCTTTGTCATAATCAAGTTTTGGCTCTAATAAATGAGTTGAAGATAGTCCCAATGTTAATTCTCCAACATTATAATAAAGTCCTCCACTCATATCAAATGCCATTTTTCGACATTTTCCACTAAATATTGATTCTGCTTCGTCTGGAAATTGCCAATCGCCTTCAATAGCTTTGTTAAACATTCCTCCGTCAACTCCAATACTTAATAATCCCGTACCTACCTTAATATGATAAGCATACGCGAGTTTTGCAGAAAAGTTATTTTCAAATCCTATTTTATCGTTAAGAATTGTTACTCCAATTCCTGATTGTATAGAACCTATGTTTATTGGCATGTCGGCACTCATCACTGATGTTTGAGGTGCGCCATCTAATCCCATCCATTGATTTCGATTTATTCCTACTACATTAACCATACCTTCTGTTCCACTATATGCTGGATTATAACTTACCTGATTATACATAAAGAAGCTATAATGTGGATCTTGTTGTCCAAAAATTTTTAATGATATTGTTAATATCACTAATGTTAAAAGATATTTTTTCATACAAAAATATTATTGTTGTTAATGTAGTATTCTAAATATTATAATTTCAAGCTATTCTTTCTTTTTTGTTGATGTTTTCTTTGTTGTTGTTTTTTTCTTAGAAACATCTTTTTTTGTTGAAGATACTTTTGAAGTTGTTTTTTTGGTTGATGTTGCTTCTGGACCAATAATTTTTAAACAATCTTCTTCTGTTAATGCTTCTACATCAACGCCTGCTGAAAGTTTATAATATTTTTTCTTATAATATATTACAGGACGATTCCAACGGTCTTTTATTATTTTAAAATCGTCAGAAAATTCTTTTATAAGTTTTTTCTGATCACTTTCGTTTTTCTCGATAATCAATTCTATTGCTCGTTCTTGTGTTATTGTTAAAGGATTATCGGTTTTCTTTAGAGATACAAATTTACTATTGTGACTAATAAATGGACCAAAACGTCCAACGGCTACAGTTATTTTTTTACCTTCATATTCTCCTAAATCACGAGGAAGTTCTAATAATTTTAGAGCTTGAGCCAATGTAATTGTATCTACTGATTGTCCTTTTAATAAACTTGCATATTTAGGTTTTTCGTTTCCAACTTGATCGCCCAATTGAATCATAGCTCCAAAACGTCCTACACGGGCATATATATTTTTTCCTGTTTCTGGATCTACTCCCAATAAACGTCCACCTTGTTCATTTTTAATTAAATCTAAAGCTTCGTCTAAAGTGATACTTTCGATATGTTGGTCTTTTTTAAGACTTGCATACAATGGTTTTTCATCACCTTCAGAATCTCCTAATTGAACAATAGGTCCAAAACGTCCAATTCTTACATGTACATTTTTACCTGTTTCTGGATCTACTCCTAATATACGTTCACCAGTATTGCGTTCGCCTTCTTCTTTGCTTTTTTCAATGGTTTGATGAAATGGGGTATAAAAATTATGTAACATTTCTGACCAAACAAGTTTTCCTTCGGCTATTTCATCAAATTCTTTTTCTACATTGGCTGTAAAATTATAATCCATTACGTCATTAAAATTATTTGACAAATAGTCTGTTACAACCATAGCAATATCTGTTGAAAATAGTTTTGATTTTTCTGTTCCTACAGTTTCTGATTTTGTAAGTTTAGAAATTTCACCATTTTTTAATACATAACTTATATATTTACGCTCAACACCTGGACGATCTTCTTTTAAAACATATCCACGTTTAATAATTGTAGTAATAATTGGAGCGTAAGTAGAAGGACGACCAATTCCTAATTCTTCAAGACGTTTAACAAGACTTGCTTCTGTATATCTTGCAGATGGTCGTGTAAATCTTTGGTTTATTTCAAGTTGGTTAAGATTAAGTTTTTGAGCTACTTTTAAAGGTGGCAATAATTGTTCATCATTAGTTAATTCTTCGTCAGAACTTTCATTATACACTTTTAAAAATCCATCAAACTTAATAACTTCACCAGTTGCTAAAAATTCAGCTTTATTTTTATCAGCAACAATAGTAACATTAGTTTTTTCAGTTACAGCATCGGCCATTTGACTAGCAATGGTACGTTTAAAAATAATGTCATATAATCTTTGTTCGTCTAATTTAGGACTAACTTGAGTACGCATTGTTGTAGGACGAATAGCTTCGTGAGCTTCTTGTGCGCCTTTGGTTTTGGTTTTAAATGCACGTGGTTTTGAATATTTATCACCATATTCTTTTTTGATATAATCTTTTGCTGAAGCTACTGCTACATCACTAAGATTAACACTATCAGTTCTCATATAAGTAATAAATCCGTCCTCGTATAAACTTTGAGCTAATGCCATTGTTTGGCTAACAGAAAAACCTAGTTTTCTACTTGCTTCTTGTTGAAGTGTACTAGTTGTAAAAGGTGGAGCTGGTGTTTTTTTACCTGGTTTTGTTTCAACACTTGTAACTGTAAAATCACTACCATTACAACTTTCAATAAATTTTTTAGCATCATTTTCGGTTTTTATATCACCTTTATATTCAGCTTTAAAATTAGATTTTCCTTCAACAAATTGGGCAATAGCCTTATAATAATCAGAAACCTTAAAATTCAAAATTTCACGTTCTCGTTCAACAATTAAACGCACTGCAACACTCTGAACTCTTCCTGCTGAAAGATTACTTTTAACTTTTTTCCAAAGAACTTCGCTTAGTTCAAAACCTACAAGTCGATCAAGAATACGTCTTGCTTGTTGTGCATTAACAAGATTAATATCTATTGTTCTAGGATTTTTAACTGCGTCTTGAATAGCTTTTTGTGTTATTTCATGAAAAACAATACGCTTTGTTGTGTCAATAGGTAGTTTTAAAGTAACTGCCAAATGCCAAGCTATAGCTTCTCCTTCGCGGTCTTCATCGGATGCTAGCCATACGGTTTCTGCCGATTTAACCTCTTTTTTTAATTCTGCTACAACATGCTTTTTTTCAGCATCTACTTCATAAACTGGATTAAAATCATTTTCGATTTCTATTCCATAATTTTTTTTAGCCAAATCTCTAATATGTCCGAAACTTGGTTTTACAAGATAGTCACTACCTAAAAGCTTACTAATTGTTTTTGCTTTGGCAGGAGACTCCACTATTACTAAGTTCTTTGCCATGTGTCTATTAGTATAATTTTATTGTAAATGGCGTTTACGCGTATAAACAATACGCCATAATATTTTTTGCAAATTAATAAAATAACAAATACAACGGCAAAATTTTTTTTTTTTTTAAGTAATTTTATTAGGTTTTATTTGATTTTCATAATATAATTTATTGTATGATATACGTGAATTTATTTAATTTCATATTATATATGGTTACAATAATACCTTTAAAAGTAATATTCCATATATTTTATCAAAAAAAAAGACTCTACAAATATTTGTAGAGTCTTTTTTTGTTATTTAGTTTTTATAAATTATTCATCTAATACAGCAACAGCTATTACTATTCTATTATAATCAGCCTTATCATAATGTTGAACTTTCGACGAGTTTGCTATTATTTCTAATCGATTTTTATCTACATGATATTTATTTATTAGTTGATTATATACATATTCTGCTCGTTTTTGACTTAATGAATAATTTATTTTTTCAGTACCAGTATCTTTATCAGAATAACCATGTAATATCACTTTACATTTGGGATACTTGTTCATAAAATTTACAATTTGTTGATATCTTATATTTATATCAACTGATGGCGTTGATTTTCCTATTGGAAAAACTATTGTTGTTATAGTCAAAGAATCTAAAATAAATTTATTTGCATATTTATCTGTTGTATCTTCAACAATTTTTTCAACAACTTTTTCAACAAAAACAGTATCATGTTCTATGATATTTTCTGGTGGTTCTGAACTAGCAAATTCTTCTTTATCCTTAAGTATATTAGTAGAAAAATGTTTAGATCCAATATTATATCTAACACCACATGCAAAATCTAATGAAGCATGATGCATACTTCCTGTAATTCTTCCTTCAAAAAGATCTGGAAGTACTGATAGTCCACATTGTGCAAATAGGTCAAAATTTTTGTATATAGCATATTTCGCCTTCAACCTAAAATCCATTGTCAACACATTTGCTTCTGGTAGTCCATCTTGTTTTATAACGCGCATATATCCCAAACCAAAATATGGATAAATATCATATTTACATGATGAATTATATCCCTTATGGATTATATTCATTATACTTGTAAATAATAATAATTTTGAACTCCAATATTTTATATCAACATTATAACTACCATCTGGATTTATTGTTGCAAATTCTCTATATGGATCATTATTTCCAAACATTGTTCTTCCACCAATTTCATCGGCTTTGTATAAGCCATACGAAGCGTTTGCTCCTCCTTTTTTTAGAGCGTCTAAAGAGATTTCAACACCTATAAAGGGCGTAAATAATTTCCCTGCATCTATTCCAAAAAAATGAGTTACTCTATTGGTTCTATTATTAGCGTCTGTACTAAATAGTATTTGTCCGCCATAAAAACCATCTACATACCAATTTTGTTTGATGGTTGAGTACCCAAGACTTATTGTGTCTTGAGCACTTACCATTAAACAATAATTTAGTATAATTGTCAACAATAATACTTTCTTCATTATTGAACCAATGTTAATTGCAATATATATGGTTCGTCGCTTACTCCCAATACATCATTGGCAACAAATGAATGAAGATTTTCTTCTTGATATAAATATTTGTTTTTAGCACTATAATATTTAAACGTTATTAGTGAATTTTCTTCTGGTTTACCAACTATATTTAGGAAAAACTTATCTTTTGTATATTCTGCTATTCCTCTGCATTCTTCTCCTATGAAAGCAGCTAGTATATCTGTTGAATCTACATAACCGATAATTTTTTTATCCAATGTCATTACACATGTCATCGATACTGAATATCCATCATACGATGTTTGCCATGTTGGGCGTTCAAAGGTTCGATAACTTTCGTCCTTTTTGCAAGATGTTCCTATACAGAATATTGCAACTATTATTATTATTAATACTTTTTTCATTTTATTTCTTTATTATTTTTTCTACAAATAATTTATCATCTATCATGACTTTTACAATAAACAATCCTTTTGATAAATTAGAAGTATTGATTTGGGTTTGATAAGAATCTTGAATATTTATTGTTCCTGATGTATAAACTTGTCTTCCTATTGCATTAAAGATATCTATTTTTATACTTTGTTCAATATTTTCAGCATTGATATAAACTATATCTTCTACTACGGTTGGGTATAATTCTAATGATGCTGTTTTATTATCAAATCCTATATAAAGTGGACTATTGATATTGCCTAAAATTTTGTTGCTTTGATATTTGATCAAAACATCTGAAATTTTTTGATTATTATTATCTCTTGCTACAAAACTTATATTATTGCTTGATTGTCCGCCTACTGTTAAGAAATAATAATTTTGATTATCAATATTTACTTTCTCTGCTTTAAACTCTTTTCCATAAGAATCTATTGCATATAGTGATTGATTATCCTCGATATCTGCTTTTGCAATAATATTCATATTATCTGCATAAATATTTTCATTATGATTAATATTTATTGCTGATTTTTTACTTACTGCCTTTGATGTATAATGGAATGTTTTATCAACATTACTTGTATTATAAATCATATAACCGCGTCCGGGTTCCATATAATCTAGATTTCCAATCCAATTATTGCGATAATACATTGAGAATCCATCAATACCTTTAATGATATCGTTTTCTTCTGCATTATAATCTGCTAAAGCTTTCTCGGTTTCCATAGTTACCATTGGCAAATATGAAATATAGCTCCATTGATTTGCTTTGGCTTGAATTGGTGTATTGGCAATATCTACTAGACTTCCACTTATGTTAAGGTCTTTTTCTTCTGACGCTCTAAACATATACATGTGTTGATTATCTAATACTAGATTGCTTCCTTGCCATTCTTTGTTATATGGTGAAAATGAATTTTGAGCGGTTAGATTTTTTATCAAATCATTTTTGTCAAAATTTGTTCCCAAGTAAGCGGTTGTTCCTTTTCTCATATTTTCATTGGTGAGGTTAAATGATATCCAGTTCCAATTTTTATTTAAATGAATACTTTCATATCTTGTTTCCTTACCTTCAAATATTACAGGATTAGCTGGGGTTCCAAAGAAGTTATCGTTTTTAAAGATATCCAAACTATAGGTTTTATCATATTCTGCTTGATATGTTAGTCCTGTTGATGCACACCACATACGATATTCATAATTTGATATTTGTGGTTTATTGCCATATACTGTTAACATCACATACCACATATCTGCTTCTGGACTATATTGACTATAGCCTATACCTACGCAACTATCATTATGGAATGCTGCTACCATATCGCGCTTATCTGTTGAAAATACCCCGTTGAATCTCATTTTTCCTAATATTACCATATTGTACTGATAATTTGCTGGATTTACTTTCCAATCTGGTTTATCTCCATTAACTGTTATATTAAATGATAATATATCTGTTACTTTGGTATCTATATTAGTAAGATAGATTTCTTCGTTGTATACTCCTGCTCCTAGTCCTGCATCTACTACAAATGTTATATTTTGTGTTGATACTGGATTTATTGTTCCTGTTGTTTCGGCCACTTTTAACCATGATGGCAAATTACTTATTTCATAATTTATTACACTGCCTCCTTTATTTGAGAAAGACGTTTTGTATTCTAATGGTTCTTTTAGGCCTTTTTCTAATTCTACTAAATCTTCATCCCATATTAGTTGGTTTTTATTGATATATGCTGTCCATGTGATAGGTGAAATCATCTTGTTACCATTTAAGTCATATACATTTTGAACTGTAAATGTAACTATCGTATTTTCTATTCTATCTGCTGGTTCTGTTAGATTAATTACTATTGCATCATCTGAATATACAAATGTGTAATTTAATTGACTAACACTTCCTGCATCTTTTAATGGTGCATGATCTGATGTGAACGAAGAATTAACAAATGTTAGATTATATTTATCAACTTTATTATCTGTAGTTTTATCATTACTATATTCGCCTAATTCTTCCAAACCTATATTATTGGTAAAATAATATTCGAATGGATAATATAGTTGAAGTCCTATTTCATTGCCTACATGTTTTTCATTTATTGATTTCTCTACTGTTGTCTGTGGTTTATACAAATTCCAGACTTTGATTTCGTCAATCATTCCTACTAAGTAGTTATCTTTCTTGAAATCATTTACATCGGTTATTTGATTATCTTGATATACTCTCGCTCCTGCATATAATTTATTATATTGCAAACCATCTACTTTATCACTTTCAAAATATGTCTTTAGTTTTGCATCCATATAAATATATGCTCTGCCATTGCTACGACTTAATGTATATACCATTTGGTGCCATGAACCATCATTATATGTGCCTGGTACTTGATGTTTATATCCATTATGTGTGATAGTAAGATTACTGTTTTCTAATCCTATATTAAATAATCCATTACTACCACCAAAATCATTGCCATCACCCAAACCATTACCTATAATTGTACCATTTTTAGATGATGTTTTAAACCAAAATTCCAATGTGAAATCATTATCCACTGTGGTTACAGCAGAACCTGATGGCATTTCTAAATAACCATTACCATTCAACTCTACTGCATAACCTTTTGGTAATACCCATTCACAATTATTTAAATGTAAATCTACGCTACGGGCTTTGTCGGTGGTTGACTCGCCACGGCCTTCGTCCATTGGGTAATAATCTAATAATCCACTTTCTGAGCCTGATAATTGTACATTGCTATTTATTTGCAATTGTCCGCTTGTGCGTTGTGATGTCCAAATACGTGCATTGTCGATTGCTCCATTAAAATTGTTAGTATGATTTAATGATGAACCTACTACAAATTTACCATTTGATGTATATTCTCCAACGTATTCGTTAACAATTACTGCTTCAAAATTGAAATATACTGTTGCAAAACCGTCTTCACTTTCTACAACGGCTACATGATACCAATTATCGTTTGTTATTGCTTTGCCATTATCAAGCAATGTTTTTGATTTATATTCCTTACCATTTATTGTAAGGGTTAGTGAATTGTCTTCATTTAGTTTTAGTTCTAATTCGTTTCCAATTACACCATGAGAGAAAATCACACCGTTTTGATTTTGATATTTATTAAACCATGTTTCTATTGTAAATGATTTTGATTTAAGATTTCTATCAAATTCTGTTTCTAGATAAGAGGTTTTACCATCAAATTCTATTGCAGTTGAATGATTGGTTTGAGCTCCATTTCTTACACCTGTTACTGAGAATGAATTTTGTGTTAAATATCCTCCCAAGATACTTTCATTGAATGAAACTTTGATTACATCATTTGGATCTAATACGCCATCTGCTGGTTCGGCATTGCCAAACAATCTTGGACGGTACATATCTTTGATACCTGATGCTATTTCTGAATATGTGTATACTGGTTCGTTATTGATTTTACAAACAGATACTGCTCTTACATCATATAAATTGTCAGAAGCATTAAAGAACCAATCATATTTTAAACGACCTGTTGATGTTAGATGATCTTTAATCATACTAGCATTTAGTCCGTTTTCTTGTTGTTTTTTACATAGTTCTTCATCAGCATAGAACGACATTAATGTTGTCCAATTCGTTGCTTCGCTTCCTGCTTTGTATTGAATTTCGATATGTTCAAAATCTGTGTAGTTTGCATCAAAATCATCTACAAGTATTGTTTTGAAATATGATGTATCTTTCGACAATGTATCAAATGCTCGATCTAATTCTGTATTATATTTCCAACCTTGTTCTGGTTCGTATAGTTCTACATTTGTACATGTTGGGGTAAAATGTACTGTAAACGAAACTGTATCTGCAATATCATCTTGACATTTACTTAGCATTATAAGTTTAAGATCATCATAATTTAGCTCTGTTCCTTTTTCTACTGTAAGTGTTTTAA
>JAKSUC010000004.1 GCA_024413595.1 Bacteroidales bacterium | reverse complement strand
CAGGACCCCATCCTTAAAAGGGATGTGCTCTACCAGCTGAGCTACTTAGTCGACCGAAATATTACGGATTAAAAAATCACTTCAAAAAGCGTGTGTCATTTGTTTTTTGACGTTGCAAAAGTATAACAGATTTCTATATCACCAAAATTTTTATCGAAAAAAAATTCATTTTTTTTTCATTTTACTAATAATGAAACATTTAAAAAATGAAAAAATATGTTTTTTTTAATTTTTTTGAGCTAAAAACAGCAATTTTTCATAAAAATCGACCTAAAAAAACGTAATAAAACGTCAATTTTTACTAAAAAGAACGCACAACAACTATAAATTTTAAAAAAAACAAATTAAAAATAAAAAGAGAATTATAACACAAAATGAATTTAAAATAGTAAAAACACTTAAAAATTGATAAAAAAAATAATTCATATTAAAATAATTAAAAAATTTTAGTTTGATAGAAAACTTATTTGCATATTTGCAAAAAAATTAAAAGACCGCGCAACGCGGATAAAATAGAAAATAACCGTTAAAAAAAACGACATTTATAAAAAAATAAACACAATGAAAAAGCACAATTTTTTCGCAGGTCCGTCAATTCTGCCGGATTACACAGTAGAAGAAACCGCAAAGGCAATCAACGATTTTAACGGCACAGGCATATCCTTAATGTGTATGTCACACCGAGACAAATCTTTTGACGCCGTAATGAACCAAGCCGTAGCGCTATTCAAAGAAGTTCTTGACATTCCTTCCGGATATTCTGTAGTATTCTTAGGTGGCGGTGCAAGCTTACAGTTTGCTATGGTTCCAATGAACCTCTTGCGTACAAAAGCTTTTTATGTTAACACAGGTACATGGGCATCAAAAGCAGCAAAAGAAGCAAAATTATTTGGTGAAGTTGATGACCACATCAGCAGCAAAGAAGCAAACTTTACATACGTTCCAAAAGGATTTACAATTCCAACAGATTGTGATTATATGCACATTACAACAAACAACACAATCTATGGTACAGAACAATTATTCGATTACGATAGCCCTATTCCTGTTGTAGCCGACATGAGTTCTGATATTTTCAGCCGTCCTTTAGACGTTAGCAAATACGGTTTGATTTTCGGTGGTGCTCAAAAGAATTTAGCATGCGCTGGTGTTACATTTGTAATTGTAAAAGACGACTTACTTGGTAAAGTTGACAGAGCAATTCCTACAATGCTTAACTACAAAACACATATCGACAAAAACTCTATGTTTAACACACCTCCATGTGTTCCAATTTTTGCAGCTGTAAAAACTCTTGAATGGATTAAACAAAACGGTGGTGTTAAACAAATGGAAAAGAACGCTATTGCAAAATCAACAAAACTTTATGATGAAATTGATCGCAACCGTCTTTTCAAAGGTACAGCACAAGCAGACTCAAGATCAAGAATGAACGTTTGTTTTGTAATGAACGATGAATACAAAGATCTAGAAGCTAAATTTATCGATTTTACAAAAGAAAGAAACATGGTTGGTCTTAAAGGTCACCGTTCTGTTGGTGGATTTAGAGCTTCTCTTTACAATGCACTTCCAGAAGAAAGCGTTGACGCTTTAGTTCAAGCTATGAAAGATTTTGAAAAACAAAATTAATTTTAAAATAGTTAAATTATGAAGAAATCGGGAACGTCAATTAAGTAAATAAAAGGCGTTTCCGTTTTCTTATTTTATAAACTTCATTAAAAAATAAAAAATGTCAACAATATTAGTAGCAACAGAAAAACCATTTGCAAAACAAGCAGTAGATGGTATAAAAGATATAGTTGAAAAATCAGGTAACACATTTAAATTACTTGAAAATTATACCGACAAACAACAATTATTAGATGCAGTTGCAGATGCAGACGCTATAATAATTCGTAGTGACAAAGTTACAGACGAAGTTATGGCTGCTGGTAAAAACTTAAAAATCGTTGTACGTGCAGGTGCAGGTTACGACAATGTAGATTTAGAAGCTGCAACAAAACGCGGAATTGTTGTTATGAATACACCAGGTCAAAATTCAAATGCAGTTGCTGAATTAGTATTTGGAATGTTAGTATTTGCAGTTCGTAATTTCTATAATGGAAAATCAGGAACAGAATTAAAAGGTAAAAAACTTGGTATTCTTGCATTTGGTCAAGTTGGAAGAAACGTAGCTCGTATTGCTAAAGGTTTTGGTATGGATATTTATGCTTACGATGCTTTCTGTCCTGCAAATGTTATTGAAGAAGCTGGTGTTCATGCAGTTGCAAACCAATCAGAATTATTTAAAAATTGTGATATAGTTTCATTACACATTCCTGCAACAGCTGAAACAAAACAAAGCATCAACTATGCAATGTGTTCTCAAATGAAAAAAGGCGCCATTCTTGTTAATACAGCACGTAAAGAAGTTATCAACGAAGCTGAACTTATCAAATTAATGGAAGAACGCACAGATTTAAAATACGTTACCGACATTGCTCCAGATGCTAATGAAGAATTTAAATCAAAATTTGAAGGTCGTTATTTCGCAACACCTAAAAAAATGGGTGCTCAAACTGCTGAAGCTAATATCAATGCAGGTCTTGCAGCAGCTAACCAAATTGTTGATTTCTTCAAAACTGGTAACAAAAAATTCCAAGTTAACAAATAGAATTTTTATTTGATTATTATAAAAAAACGCTTTCTATTAACTTAGAAAGCGTTTTTTTATGTCATTACAGGAACTATAACTTTGCAACTGACTTGCAAAATATACAACCTATTTTTGTATCAAAAATTAATTCAATTATGATTTGGAATATATTATCAAAATTTTATGATTATTTTGAGACCATTTATAATGGAAAAGTTTATAAAGGAATAGGTAAAGAAGTTGCAAAAAACATTATATCAGAAGATTATGTTTTAGAATGTGCATGTGGAACTGGTTCTATAACCAAATATTTAGCACCTAATTGTAAAAAAATAATTGCAACAGATTTTTCTGATGGAATGTTAAAACAAGTACATAAAAAACTTGTAAAATTCAGCAATTTAGAAATTTATAAAGCTGATATCAATAAACTTGAATATTCCGACGAAATATTTGACAAAGTTGTTGCAGGAAATGTAATACATCTTTTAGATAAACCAGAAAATGCGTTATCAGAATTGATGCGTGTTTGCAAAAAAGGAGGAATGATTATAATACCAACTTATATAAATTTAAAACAAAAATTTATGCCTAAATTATTGACCTTTATAGGAGTAAAATTTGCAAGACAATTTAATTTTGAAAGTTACAAAAATTTCTTTATTCAATTGGGCTATAAAAATGTTGAATATACAATAGTAGAAGGAAGAATGCCTTGTGCAATTGCTTTGATAAAGAAAAATTGAGATTAAAAAAAGAATTTATCGGTTGAATCTGAGAAAATTCAACCTTGTATTTAATACAATGTTTATATAAACACTTAATTATATGATAAATATAAAAAAAATAAAATAAAAAAAATTCAACTTAAAAATCACATTTATTATAAAATACACAAAAAACACATTTGATATCAATACAAAAAAAACGTAATTCATATTAATTATTTGACATAAAAACTTACGATTAAAAAATATTATTAACTTTGCAACTAAATTAGATAAAAAATAAATTACAAAATAAAATGTCAACAGTAAAACCATTTAAAGGATTACGTCCTGCAAAAGAAATAGCAGCAAAACTATCTTGCTTGCCATACGATGTTATGAATACACAAGAAGCTGCAAAAATGGCAGAAGGAAATCCTCAATCATTTTTACATATAACAAGAGCAGAAATTGATTTACCAACCGACACAGATCCACATTCAAAAATAGTATACAACAAATCGGTTGAAAATTTTGAAAGTTTTCAAAACAAAAAATGGTTAGTTAAAGAAGACGAACCTAAATTTTACATATACGCCCAAACAATGGAAGGACGTACACAATATGGAATTGCAGGTGCAGCTTTTTGTGAAGATTATCAAAATCAAATAATAAAAAAACATGAACTAACACGTCCAGATAAAGAAGACGATCGTATGGTTCACATCAACACAATAAATGCAAACGCAGAACCTGTGTTTTTAAGCTATCGTGCAGTTCCAGAAATTGATGAAATAGTTAATAATATAGTAAAAAATCAAGCTCCAGAATACGATTTTACTTCGGTTGATGGTTTTGGACATCATTTTTGGGTAATCAACGATAGTGATACAAACAAAAAAATTGAAAAATTATTTGCAGAAAAAGTTCCTGCACTATATGTAGCAGATGGTCATCATCGTACAGCAGCAGCTGCTCGCGTTGGACTTGAACGTAAAGCAAAAAATCCAAATCACACAGGAAACGAAGATTACAATTATTTCTTAGCAGTAATTTTCCCTGATAATCAATTAAAAATTATGGATTATAACAGAGTAATCAAAGATTTAAATGGATTATCAGAACAAGAATTTTTAAACAAAATTTCTCAATCATTTATCGTAGAAAATAAAGGTACCGAAATTTATAAACCTGCAAAACTTCACGAAATGAGTCTATACTTAAATAAAAATTGGTACAGAATTGAAGCAAAACCAGGAACTTATAACGACTCAGATCCAATTGGAGTATTAGACGTAACAATACTTACAAAACAAGTTTTAGAACCAATCTTAAATATTACAGATTTAAGAACTTCAAAAAGAATAGATTTTGTAGGTGGCATAAGAGGTCTAAAAGAATTAAAGAAACGTGTAGATAGTGGAGAAATGGTAGCAGCATTTGCAATGTATGCTGTAAGTATGGATCAACTACTAAATATAGCAGATACAGGCAACATTATGCCTCCAAAAACAACATGGTTTGAACCCAAATTACGCAGTGGTTTAGTAATTCACACACTTTAATTATTAAATAATATTAAAAAAGATAATAAAATATAGTGAATTAAGTTTATTATATAAATCAAACATTTATAAATTAATAATTTTAACATCATGAAAAAAGTACTATTGATGACAGCAATAGCAATGCTATTGACAACGGTGTTTAGCACCGACACATTTGCACAAAAAAAATCTAAAAAGCAAATAAAAGCTGAAGCAGCGGCGGCGGCGGACTCAATAGCAAAACTTGAAGAAACATTAGTGGATGGTGTTGAAATGACGTTCAAATATACCGACCATAATTTTGGAACAGTAGTAAATGGTTCTGACATTTCTTACGAATTTGAATTTGTAAATACAGGAAAAGAAGATCTTATAATATCTAATGTATCAACATCTTGTGGATGTACAACACCAGAATGGTCAAAACAACCGATACCATGCAAAGGAAAAGGTGTGATTAAAGTAAAATACGACTCTTCAAGAATTGGAAGTTTTTCAAAATCTATCACTGTATTTTCTAATGCAAAAAATTCACCTGTAGTTTTATCAATAAAAGGTAACGTATTATATCAACAAAATAATAATTAACAAAATAGGCTTTAATTTTATTAAAGCCTATTTTAAATACAGAAAATAAAAGTCATGCCTAAAATATCGCAGACAGGAAAAGTTATGCCTGCCTCCCCTATTAGAAAACTTGTACCGTATTCAGAACAAGCAAAGAAAAACGGAGTTAAAGTATATCATTTAAACATAGGTCAACCTGATATTCATACACCAAAACAAGCCTTAGCTGTATTAAAAGAATACAAAGGTGAAGTGGTAGAATATTGTCATTCAGCAGGTTTTGAATCTTATAGAAGAGCACTTGCAAAACAATATGCTTCAATAGGAATAAATGTAAATTATAACCAGATAATGGTTACTTTCGGTGGTTCTGAAGGTCTTATATACGTGTTAATGAGCACAATGGATCCTGACGACGAAATGATTGTTCCAGAACCATATTACACTAACTATAATAGTTTTGCAACAATGGCTGGTGTTAAAATTGTTCCTATTCAATCCTCATTTGAAAGTGGATTTGCATTACCGCCAATTAGTGAATTTGAAAAGAAAATAACACCAAAAACACGCGCCATTTTAATTTCAAATCCTAATAATCCAACTGGATATTTATATTCAAAAGAAGAACTACTTCAAATTAGAGATATAGCATTAAAATACGACTTGTATATAATTGCAGATGAGGTTTATCGTGATTTCTGTTACGATGGAACAACACATACATCTGTTATGGAAATCGAAGGATTAGACCAAAATGCAATTCTAATCGATAGTACTTCAAAACGTTACAGTGAATGTGGAATACGAGTTGGATTTGTTGTTACAAAAAATCAAGAAGTTTTAGATACTTTAATGAAATTTGCACAAGCTCGTTTAAGTCCTCCATATTTTGGACAACTTGTTGGAATGGCATCAATTGACACTCCAGAATCTTATTTTCAAGAAGTTAGAGCAGAATACGTAAAACGTAGAAATTGTTTAGTTAATGGATTAAACAAAATTCCAGGTGTAAGTTGTCCTATGCCAAAAGGTGCTTTTTACACAATTGCACGTTTACCTATTGATGATTGCGAAATATTCTGTAAATGGATGCTAGAAACTTTTAGATATGAAAATCAAACAGTTATGATGGCTCCTGCTGCTGGATTTTATGCTACTGAAGGATTAGGTAAAAATGAAGTACGTCTTGCTTACGTAAATAATTGCGAATATCTTGAAAAGGCTTTAAAATGTCTTGAAGAAGGATTAAAAGCATACCCTGGCAATACTTATAGTAAATAAGTAATACAAAATATAACAAAAAAAACTCATCTAAAATTTTTAGATGAGTTTTTTTATTATTATTAAAATTAAATAAGTCTATTTATAAAATACCATTTCTTAAAGCGAAAATAGTTATAGTTGCAGAAAAAGTTAAAAGATTTCCTATTAAAGAACAAAAGAAAAATCTTAAATTAGAAACCGTATATTTTCTATTTTTAAAAAAGGCTATATCAACAAGCCATTCAAAAATTAAAGCAATAGCAAAAGCAATACTTAACCAAATATAAAAACTTAAACCGTATTCACCATCAGTTCCAGGCAAGAAAAAGCAAAACGAAGTTGAAATTGCATTTCCAACCAAAACTGCAAAAAATATTCTCAAAATATTAAGTTTCTTTTTTGATACAATAACCAAAAAAACAATAAACTCAATTAAAATAGCTCCTAAAAAAATATAGAGCGTATCAAAGTTAATCGAAAGTAAATTATTCATAATATTCTAATTTTTTAACGCAACAAATATAATATATTATTGGCTTGACATCACTATAATTTACAAAAAAAATTAAAAATTTATATAAATTTTATTTCTAAATATCTAAAATTATTTCATTACCTTTGAAATAAAAAAGTAAAAATGGCAAATACAGAAAAAAATAGAGCAGAAAATATATCAGAAGTACTAAAAAACTTACAAGAAGCTCAACATGGAATGAAAATAGATCGTCCATCAAAAAAACAAGCAAAAGATTTTACAGATTTATGTTTTAATATTTTATTTCCAATAAATGCACGAAAAACTCGCTGTAATTCAGAAGACGAAGCAGAAATTTATCGTCTTGATAATATGTTAACATCTCTCCTATTGCCAGTAAAAAACGATTTAAAATATTCAATATCAGAAATTTGCCAGACATTTATTTCAAAACTTCCAGAAACATACATAATGTTAATGAAAGATGCAAAAGCAATTTGCGATTTTGACCCTGCATCTAGTAATCTTGACGAAGTGATTATAACATATCCTGGATTTTTTGCAATTTCTGCTTATCGTATAGCACACATTTTAAAAAAATTAGAAGTTCCGCTAATTCCACGACTTATTAGCGAATATGCTCATTCAGAAACTGGAATTGATATAAATCCAGGTGCAGAAATTGGCGAATCATTTTTTATTGACCATGGAACAGGAATTGTTATTGGAGAAACAACTATAATAAAAAATAATGTCAAAATTTATCAAGGAGTAACACTCGGTGCATTACAAGTAAAAAAAGAACTCGCTTCTACAAAACGACATCCTACTGTAGAAGACAATGTTATAATATATTCAAATGCAACTATTTTAGGAGGAGAAACTGTTATTGGCAAAGATTGTATAATTGGTGGTAATGTTTGGATAACGTCGAGTGTTCCTGAAGGAATGATTGTATATCACACAAATCAAATTAGATTAAAACCTCAAAGTAACGATAAAAAATTAAAAGAAATATGAAAAAAATAATTGTAACATGCGCTATTATTCGTAAAGATAACAAAATATTTATTGCACAACGTCCTCAAAATAAAAACTATGGTGGATATTGGGAATTTCCTGGTGGAAAACTTGAACCAAATGAAACTTTAGAAGATTGTATAAAACGAGAACTTTACGAAGAACTTGATATAGAAGTAAATATAACAAAAACGTACAAACATATTATAGAAAAATATCCAGAATTTGAAATTGAATTATGTCCTTTTGAAGTTGATATAATAAAAAACAAAATTACTCTAAAAGAGCATGCTGATATGGGATTTTATACAATAGAAGAATTAAAAAACATAAAATTAACAGAAGCTGACAAAAAAATTATAGAAATAATAAAATAAAAAAAGGATTTAGAAAACTAAATCCTTTTTCTATTTAAAATGTAATTAATTACGTTTAGATAAAAGAGCTAACAAACGTAAAATCTCAACATAAATCCAAACAATAGTAACCATCATGCCAAAAGCACAATACCATTCCATGTGAGCAGGTGCATTTGACTCAACACCACGATCTATTTGATTAAAATCTAGAACTAAGTTTAAAGCTGCAACACCAACTATAACAAGTTGAATAACAATACCAACCCAACCTAATTCAAATAAAGAAACAGTGTGAACACCAAAAACACTTAATAACATGCTCAACAAATAAAAAGCACCTATACCAATAGTAGCAAAAGTAATAACTTTTACAAAAGTATTAGAAGCTTTCAAAATACCAACTTTATAGGCAAAAAATACTACAGCTACAACCATAATAGTCAACAAGATAGCCTGTAAAACTATTCCACTATAAAGAGTATTGAACAAAGCAGAAATAGAACCTAACATAAGTCCTTCACACAAAGCGTATATAGGACCAAAAATGTAAGATTTTTCAGGTTTAAAACAACAAACAATTGCCATAATTAAAGCTCCAATAGCACCACCAATGGCTAAAGGACCAACAATTGAATTACCAACAATAGCAAGTTTCCAAGAAATTGTACCAGTAACAATAACAAGCAACAATAACAAAATGCTTTTTGTAACAGTACCTTGAAATGTCATTACGCCATTGCCTGCAAAATCAGAAACAGCATTTTCGAACATTTTTTCAGAAAATACTGGATTAGAAGATTTATCAAAGTTCATATTTTAGTAATTTAAAAGTTAATAATCTAATTTAATTTTACTTTATAAGTATGTTCAAATTTCCCTTTGGAAATATTAGCTAACTTATTTTTAATTAATTTACGTTTTAAAATCCCAACTTTATCAGTAAAAAGAGTACCTTCAAGATGATCAAATTCATGTTGAAAAACTCTGGCAGTAGGACCAGTTAAAGTTTCTTCATGCAATTGAAAATTTTCATCATAATATTTTACCTTAACCCCATCAAAACGTAAAACATCTTCATGCAAACCAGGAATACTTAAACATCCCTCATTATAATTTACCTTTTCACCAAAAAATTCAATAATTTCTGGATTAATACAAGCATGAATAAAATTTTTAGTAAAAGTATCATTTTCATCATCTGTCATAGGCGATGCATCAACAACAAAAAGTCTTAAAGATAAACCAATTTGAGGAGCAGCCAAACCAACTCCATCAGATTTTTTCATGGTTTCAAACATGTTATCAATCAATTCTTTAAGATTTGGAAAATCTTTTGAAACTAACTCAGCTTTTTTTCTTAAAACTGGGTTTCCAATAATAGTTATCGGTAATATCATTTTATTAAATTTAAATTAACTAAATTAAAAAGGATTTTCATCCATCCAACCTTGCAAAATAAATGCCGCAGCCATTTTGTCAGTATTTCCTTTGGTTTGGCGATATTTTCGCTTAAAACCTCCAGCCAACATGGCAGACATAGCTTTTTTTGAAGTAAATTCTTCATTATAAAAATCAATTGGGATATTTGGATATAATTTTTTAAGATTATCAACAAACAACAAAATTTTTTCAACTATTGGATTAGTACCACCTTCAGGATTTTCAGGATAACCAACAATAATTCTATCAACCTTTTGTTTTTCAAGATAATTTTTAATATAAGGTGTAAGTGTTGATGTAGCAACAGTTTCCAAAGGAGAAACAATAATCTTACACGGATCAGTAACAGCTAATCCAGTTCTTACACCACCATAATCAATAGCTAATATTCTTCCCAATTTGACTGATTTTTATGATTTGTACAAAATTAACGATGAAAATGATTTAAACAAACTTTTTTTACTATAATTTAATAAAATTTTATTGAAAAAAACAAACAATTTGGTAAATTTGCAAAAGTAAAAATTGAATCATAAAGATAAACATTATGGAAAAAATTACAGTTATTGGCGCTGGTAACGTAGGCGCTACTTGTGCAGATGTAATTGCACGTAAAGATTTAGCAAACGAAGTTGTATTGCTAGATATAAAACCAAATTTTGCAGAAGGCAAAGCATTGGATATTTGGCAAACATCATCATTAGCAGGTTACAACCACAAAATCACTGGTATTACCAACGATTATTCAAAAACAGCTGGTTCTGGTGTTATTGTTATCACATCAGGTGTTCCTAGAAAACCAGGTATGAGTCGTGAAGATTTAATTGGCGTTAACGCTGGTATTGTTAAAGACGTTACAAAAAAAGCTATCGAAGCTTCTCCTAACGCAATCATCATCATCGTTTCTAACCCATTAGACGCTATGACATACGTAGCTTACAAAACAGCTAAAACTATGTCTAACAAAGTATTTGGTATGGCTGGTACTCTTGATACAGCTCGTTACAAAGCTTTCTTAGCAGAAGAAATTGGTGTTACTCCATTAGACATTCAAGGTTTATTACTTGGTGGTCACGGTGATACAATGGTTCCTCTACCAAGATTTACTACTGTTGGTGGTATTCCAGTTACAGATTTAGTTGCTAAAGATAAACTTGAAGCTATTATTGAACGTACTAAAAAAGGTGGTGGCGAATTAACCAACTTATTAGGTACTTCTGCTTGGTATGCTCCAGGTACTTCAGCTGCTTATATGGTTGAAGCAATTGTTCGTAACCAAAAAAGAGTTGTTCCTGTATGTGCTTATCTTGATGGTCAATATGGTTACAAAGATATGTATCTTGGTGTTCCTGTTGTTCTTGGTAGCAATGGTGTTGAAAAAATCATCGAACTTAACCTTAACGCAGATGAAAAAGCTTTATTAGATGCTTCTGCTACAGCAGTTAAGAAAACTCTTGAAGATCTTAAAAACATCGTTACTTTTGACTAATATTTTTGACTATGTCTAAAATATAAATTTAAACGGCGGAATAAATCCGCCGTTTTTTATTATAATAACAAACTAAGTTTCACCGTTTTATATGAAAAATATTTAATATAAACTATGAAAAAATTATTTACACTTATCTTTTTTATTTCTACATATATATTAAGTTTTTCACAAGAAATTAATTTTTTGAATAAGAACGAAAAATGTAATTTTGAATATCGTGATAATAACAATCAAATTATATTTGAAATTAGAATTCCATATATTGATTTATCTGAAGTAAAAGATGATAATAACTCATATTATAAAATTATTTCAAAAGAATTAAACGATTATTATGGTAACGGAGAACCATTATTGCCTAATTATAACAAAATTATAGAAATTCCAGAAGATGGAATATGTGAATACGAAATAACAAATATTAAATCGCAAGATATTGATTTAAATAAAAGAATAATTCCGGCACAAAATTCAATTTCAAATAATATATTTATCAATGAAAGTTCTTATCAAAATGAATCTATTTCACAAAATCCTGAAATTGAAATCACTAATTTAGGAACAATGCGAAATAAACATCTTGTAAGACTGACAATAAAGCCATTTAGTTATAATCCTAAAAAAAATCAATTGACAGTATTCTATTCTATTGACATAAAAATAAATATAAAAAGTAATCAAAAATTAGTAAAAGCATCACAAGGAGAAATTATTAACAATAAATCAAACACTTATGTTATTATTACTCATCAAAAGTTTAAAAGTGAAATAGAAAAATTTTCTAAATGGAAAACAATTCAAGGATATAATGTTAAAATTGCATACGTAAATAAAGATATAGATTGTAATAAAGATTCCATCAAAGAATATTTACAAAATTTTTATTATAATCCTCCAGAAGGATACAATTCACCTGCGTATGTGTTATTTGCAGGAGACGAAACAATAATTCCAACAAATGAAGGTACGCAAACTTTTGCAACAATTGTTGTTAAAAAAACAGAAGTAACAGATTTAGCATATTGTGAATATACTAATGATTATTTACCAGAAATAATGTATGGGCGAATTAGTGCTATAGATATTAAAACAATGGGAAATATTATTGACAAAATAATATCATACGAAAAATGTGAATTTGAGAATACTGATTATTTAAACAAATTAATGTTTATTTCAGGTAATGACGATGGAATGGGATATTGTAAAAAATATAGCAATACTGAATTAAAATATTTAACAAATAATTATGCAAATGAAACAAACCAAATAACACCAATTCTTTATCCATATCAAGAAAATTATGGTGAAATGGATTGCGAAAACGAAAATTGTTCTTCTTCAATATTAGAAAATATTAATAAAGGTATAGGTCTTCTATTTTATAGCGGACATGGACATCCAACAAAATTTGATTCTCCTCAAATAACAAGTGAAGATATTAATAATCTTCCAGAAAACAATATGCCTGGATTTTGGATAATTAACTGTTGTTTAACTAGTAAATATAATGAAGAAAATTGTTTTTCAGAGACTCTTTTACGCAAAAAAAATGGAGGTGCTATTGGTTATATTGGAGCAGCAAACAATACAGAATGGGGTGCTGATTTTATTTGGTTAATTGGAAGTGGTGTTCAAAATGAAATAAGTAATAATTACAATAAATCAGGAAGTGGTGTTCTAGATGCTTTATTTCATACCAAAGAAAACGAACAAAATATTAATAATCAATACATTACAGCTGGGCAAATAGTTAATAAAGGGAATTTGGCTGTTACGGAATCAAATATTATTGGATATCAATATTATTGGGAAACTATCAATTTAATGGGTGACCCTTCCATGTTAGTAAATTGGAAAAAGCCTTCTGAAAATAGCTTTTCAATAAATCCACAAAAATTAACTAAAGGAATTAATATTATATATATAAAAACAGAACCTTATTCTTTAATAGCTATATCACAAAACGATACATTAATTACATCTGAATTTTCTAACAAAGAAGGTAATGCAGTTTTAAAATTTGATGAAAATAAAATAAAATGCGGAGAAATTACTATTGTGATATCAGCACAAAATAAAAAAACAATTATTGAAAATATTCCTGTTCTAGAAATTAATAAAGCTGAATTAAATTTAAACAAATATTACTTTAGTAATCAACCATCAATAGCTGATACAACATATTTGTCTTGCGAAATCAAAAATATATCTGATAACAAAAATTATATTGCAAATAATATTGAAATAGAATTAACTACTGAAAATAAAGATGTTAACATTCTAAATAATAAAATAACTATTGATAAAATTGAACCTTTAAATTATGAATTATTGAAAAACAAATTTGCAATTTGCTTTAGTAAAACTTATCCGCAAAATCTTGAAGCATTATTTAACTTGACTATAAAATATAATGATACAATACAAAAAATATATCCAATTAATACAAGTGTAATAACTCCTTCATTAGAATCTAAATACGTCAAAATAATTGATGAAGAAAATAAACTAAATATTATATCAAATCCAGCAACAGAACTATCTGAAAATCAATATTATGAATATAAAATTATAACAACCACTGCAACAAATAAAAACGGAATTTTAGATAATAATGAAAATGCAACTTTAATTTACATATTAAAAAATACTGGGAAATTAAATATCAATAAAATAGAAACACAACTAATATCAAATTGCAAAAAATTAAAAATTCAAAATCCCAATCAGACAATAAACTATTTATCACCAGGAGAAGAAGAAGAATTGAAATTTGAAGTAAAATTAGATTCAAATTATACAAATTCAGAAATAATAAATCTTGAATTATCGTGTATATATGATGGTTATCCTCTTATTGATATAAATAAAATAACAATAAATGCCCAAATTGAAGATTTTGAAAATGAAGAACAAATTAATAACAATATTATTACAAATTCATTTAGACCATGGACTATAACAGATAAAAATCCATATTCAGGTAAATATTGTTTTGAAAGTTCTGAAATTTCAAATAAAAGTACTAGTTACTTTAAAATAAATATAAATAATTATCAAGATGATACTATAAAATTTTGTATTAAAACTTCATGTGAAGACGATAATAAAATTAATGGAATTTATCACGATAGGTTAGAATTTAGCATTGATAATTTTACTATAAAACAATGGGGTGGATTAAATGACTGGCAAAATATTTCAATTCCTTTAACAAAAGGCGAACATACTTTAAAATGGTTATATTATAAAGATGACTTAATAAAGCAATACGAAGACAAAGTTTGGGTTGATAATATTATTTTTCCTCCATGCAATTATAATTATCAAAAAAATAATATTATAGAAGTTAAAAATCTTCCATATTGGTTAAATTTTGTAGACAATGGAGATGGCACAGCAAAACTTTATGGTACTGCGCCAGACAAACATGAAATTGATTTTATTAATATTTGCGCTAAATATCATAATCAAACAGTAGAACAAAATTACAAAATTACAGTTGGAACTCCTGAAAAAGAAGATTATATTAAAATTTTCCCAACTTTAGTTAGCGACGAATTACACATTCAAATAGATGAATATAAAAAATTTGATAATCTAACTATTTATAATAATTTAGGCAAAAAAACAATAGAATTTGATATAAATTCAACAAATAATGTATTTAATTTATCACATTTAAAATCAGGAATTTACATTTTAAAATTAAGTGGAGAATCTGGTATAATAAAGCAAAAAATCAATATAATACATTAAAAAAAAAGCGAGTGAAAAATTCACTCGCTTTTTTTATATAATTAAAAATTAATCTTTGATACTTTCAGCTTTTTTCATAGCTTCATTATTCATTTGATTAGCTTTTTCTTCTGCTTGAGAAACAATTTTATTACCTTGTGTTTTAGCTGCCGAAACAAGATTATCTGCTTTAGAACCAGCTTCAGCAAGAGCTTTATCGGCTTCTTTTTGAGCTTTCTTCTTTAATTCTTCAGCTGATTTTTTAGCAGCTGCTTGAGCAAGTGGGTTAGAACCTGCTTTTTCAATCAATTTATCAGCTTGTGCAGAGGCATCAGCAATAGCTTTATCAGAAATTTCTTTTGCTTCTTTTTTAAGTTTTTCACATTGTGTTTCTGCAATATTTATCAAAGAATCACGTGTAGTTTTAGCAGTTGCAATAACAGCATCTGCTTTTTTCTTAACATCTTGAATATATTGTTTAGCTTTTTCTGACAATTGTTCTTTAGCTTCTTGAATTTTTTCAGTAACAACTTCCTTAAGAACATCTGTTGCAGATGTACTAAAACCTGTTAATTTAGGATCTGTAACAGTTCCACCAATTTTAGCGATAACTTTTATAGAACCACTACGCTCAGATCCTGCAACTTTTCCTAACAATTCATTTGCAATTGAATTATCCAATGTCATTCCAAAATTAAAATCTAGTTTTTGATCTAAACCTAATTTTCCGCCAAAGTTAGCTGCTTGATCATTTAGTTTAAAATCTGTTGTATCAATTATTACGTTGCCATCAACAATTTTAAAATCAATATCAATATTTTTTAATGATGGATTTGACAATTTTGAATTTTTAGTTGCAGTTCCAATCATGTTAAACAATTTAGAATCTTTAATTGAAATCGAATTTGTTACAAGTCTACCGTCACCATTTACTGTTGGCAATTCTGGATTTAAATAATGATCCATAAAAGATTTAAAATTAAGTTTTACTGTTATATCACCATAGCAATTTTCTGCAATTGGTGCTAATGATTGAACTGTATTAAATGATTTAACTGTTTGTTGTACATCAACTTGACTTAAATCTAATTGTAAATCTACAAGTGGACGCATAATATCTCCTGCATCATAAACTCCAGATGCAAAAACTTTTCCTCCCAACATTTGAAGTTTTAAATCATTAAGAAATGCTGCACCATTTTTTAAACCAATAACACCAGTTAAATTATTTATAACCAAACTATCATAATTAATTTGACCTATATTAGAATTTAAAACAAAATCAATATTTTTAGGAATTTCTGGAGCTTCGATTGCTGAAGTATCTTCAACTTCAACTGTCTCAGGAACTGAATGATCATAAGAATATATATCATTAACATCAATCAAAGAACTCTTGAAATTAAAGTTTGCCTTAAGTGTACTATCAGCAAAAACATATTGGAAAATATTATATAATTTACCATTAAGATTAAAATCACTCTTACCCATTTTCATATTCAAATATTCTAAATCTCCATTTTTAGGAGAAATAGTTAAATGAGCTTTTTGAATATCAATAGGAGGAAGATCTGTCATAACAGTTTGAAAATTAGTTACATTAATATCTCCTTTTGCATTAAATTTATCATATTGTTCACTATCAATATCCGACAAAAATCCATTAAAACTTAAAATAGCTTTAACAAAACCTTTCAAAGTCATATCTTCTAATGGAACAACATCAGCAAGAGATGCTAATTCTAGAGCTGCATTCACATTACCTGCTAATTCTATATCTTTAGCTGATGTTTGAACTTTTAATTGAGCATCAATTGGATTTTCTGCAATATTTAAATGAACCTTTTTAGCATCAACAAATAAACTATCTAAATTGCCTGGACAAGAAACATTAACATCAACATTTATATTTTCAACAGATTTTGGTAAATCAGGATATTGAAAACGAGCATTATCAATCAATAAATTTACCCAAAATTCAGGGAATGAAATTGCATTAAAATTACCTTTTGCTCCACCTTCAAATTTAAATGTTCCTGCAGTTTTAACACCGTCTAATTCTTTGGCATATTCTGCTGGTATCATACTCATAACACTCTTAAAATCAGTATTATCAGCCCCAAATTTCAAGTCCATTTTAATATTTGTATCAGGAACTGCCAACCAACCATCTAGTTTTAAACCTAATTGATTTATTTTAAATAAATTATCTTTAAAAGAGAATTTCATATTTTCCATATCGGCATCTAAATTTGATTTTACATCAACAATTGCATCGTTGATATAAATTATAGGACCCATTGCAACATCTAAATGAGCTATATTCATTAGCATAGCCAATATTGTTTCTTTATCACTTAAATCACCATGAAGTTTAAAATTTAAAGTATCAATAACTGCATGAACATCTGTAATACTATCAGTATAAGTAACTTTCATGTTATTGATTTCAAATTTTTTTAGAGCCAAAGCAAATGAAGAACTTGTTGTATCTATGTCTTCTTCAACAACTTCTGTAGAATCTGATTTTACTATATCATAATTTGGTTTTCCACTTTTTAAAACTATAATATTAAACTTTGGATCATCTAACAACACAGATTTTACCTTTATAGTTCCTCCAAACAACGACATCAAATTTACAGAAGCATCTAATTGTTTAAATTGTGCTAAAGTATCATTTTTAAATTCATCAACACCTTTTACAGAAACATTTGACAAACTGATAGATGCATCAGGAAAACTTTTGAATAAATTTAAATTTAAATCATCAATTGAAACTTCGGCATTGATATAATCTTTTGCCAATTGAGTTCCATAATTCAATAATTTATCTTTAAATAAGAATGGAATAATTACCATTAAAGCTAATATAACAATAACTGTTATAAATAAAACTTTACCTAATTTTTTGAGAATTTTTTTCATGGATGTTTACCTCCTAAATAGATTTTACAATTACAAATTTAATAAAAAAAATAAATAGATAGTTATTTCAATATTGAATAATTTAAGATATTTTTTAAATTTGCAATAACAAAATAAAAATACTATGTCTGAAATTCTACTTAGCACTGCTTATTTACCAAACATTCAGTATATCAGAGCAATATCTCAAAACAACAATGTTATTATAGAACAATTCGAAAATTTTCCAAAACAAAGTTTTCGTAATAGAGCACAAATTTTAACTACTGCTGGCGTGGTTAATTTAAGTATTCCTATTATTAAAGGGAATTCTAAACATTTTTTGAAAGATACAAAAATAAGTTACTCTGAACATTGGCAATCGCAACATTGGCACACTATTGTTTCTGCATACAACTCATCTCCGTTTTTTGAATATTTTAGAGATGATTTTGAACCTTTTTTCACTAATAAATATGAATTTTTATTAGACTATAATCTTGAAATTACCAATCTAATTTGTAAAATTTTACACATTAAATCAAACATTTCATTATCAGAAGATTATATTAAAGAAAATGATAATAATTATTTTGATTTAAGAAATATAATTCATCCCAAAAAACAACAAATTGAAAATGAAAATTATTATAAAACAATAATTTATCCACAAGTTTTCGATCAAAAATTCAAATTTGTTCCTAATCTAAGCATAATAGATATGATTTTTAATATTGGGTTTGAAGCTGAAGAAATAATAAAAAAATAAATTAATATTGTTAAATTTAAATGTTTAAAATGAAAAAATATTTTTTAATAATTAGTTTGTTGTGTATAATCAGCAGTTGCTGTCAAAATAATAATACACAAAATGTTAAACAACAAATCAAAATTGCTTGTATTGGAAATAGTATTACAGAAGGTCACGGAATTTCTGATCAAAGTAAATACACGTGGCCTGTTCAACTTAACAAAATTTTAGGTGACGAATATATTGTTGAAAATTGTGGTCGTAGTGGAACAACGTTACAAAAAGAAGGTGACTACACTTATTGGACAACAAAAGAATTTTCAAATGCAATTCTTCTTAATCCAGACATCATTGTTGTAAAACTTGGTACTAACGACTCTAAACCTCAAAATTGGAACCAAGAAAGATTTAAATCTGATTATCAATCACTTATTGATACATTAAAATCTTTAAAATCTAATCCTAGAATTATTATTTGTAATCCAGCTCCTGCTTTTGGAAATGCTTGGGCTATTAGTGATAGTTGCATTGTTAACGGAATTATTCCTATTAT
This sequence comes from Bacteroidales bacterium, assembly GCA_024413595.1. Taxonomy (GTDB): domain Bacteria; phylum Bacteroidota; class Bacteroidia; order Bacteroidales; family UBA3824; genus UBA3824. The sequence goes on along the minus strand of JAKSUC010000004.1, from coordinate 105,602 downwards.
TGAAAATATTGCTAAACAAAATAATTTAGAATTAATTGATTTTCACAGCGAATTAATTAATGATGGAGATAATTTTCCTGACTCTATACATCCAAATGATAAAGAAGCTGAAAAAATTGCGCAAATTGTAGCTAAGAAAATTCTAAATAAATAAATAAATAAATAATAACTTATAAATAAAAATCCCTATGAAATAAAATTCATAGGGATTTTTTTTGTGGTTAATATCTAATAATTAACGACATAATACTTCATCATATGCTTTAAAATAATATAGAGCCAAATTTGTCCAGTCAAAGTGTGTAGAATTTTCTTCAACATTATTACGCATACTAATACGTTCACGACGATTTAGTTTAACAAATCGCAACATTAAATTTGCTAATTGTTCTGCGCTATCATTATAGCTAACATTCTTTCTATTAACAACATAAAGACCCATTTTTTCGCAATCATCAAAATGTGCTTTAATATAAGAGCCAAAACCAGCTAAATCACTTGTTATAGAAGGAATACCACTCGCCATACATTCCAATGGTGTATAACCCCATGGTTCATAATATGATGGGAAAACTCCTAAGTGACATCCACGAATAAATTGACCATATTCCATATGGAACAAAGGATTTGCTGAATTGATAAAATCAGGATGATAAACAACTTTAACTTTATCTTCGCGATTATTTATCAAATTTGACATTCTCAAGAAATTAAGAACTGGATCATTTTCGTTCTTTAAATTATGAGTTACAATATATGGCAAATTGTTACTTTTCCAAGTTTGAACATTACGTCTTAATTTAAGTTCCATATGTTCCTCAATTAATTCATTGAGATTTGGCAACTTATAAGAACCATTATTTTGGGTAACAGAATAAAATAAATTTCGTCCTAAATTACGTTCAATTTCTTCTGTATTGCGCTTAATTTCTTCCATAAGTGCTTTTGAATGAAGAACTTGTGCGTTAAATGAATAATAAGGTTGACGTGTTATTAAAAAGAATACAACAGTTGAATCTATATTTTCTTGTTTCATTTTATAATTTAATCTTGCCAAAGCCTCAAGCGTTAAATCAAAACCTTTGTTTTGATATTCAAAACGACCTGAAGAGAAGAAATACAAAGTTTTGTCAAGATTAAAAGAATAACTTTGGAAAAAATGACCCATCACAAATTCATTAATTTGCTCTTTATAATCAAAATGTAGATTTTGGAATTCGTGTAAGGCTTCAAATCGTTCAATATTTAAACCATTTGGCAATACAAAATCAGGAGTTCTACCCAATAAATGAGTACATTCAAGAGCTGTAATATCACTTACTGTTGTAAAAACGTGACTTCCATGAGCTGCTGCACGTTCTAATTGAACAATTGGATATATATTAAAGTGTTTTGCTTCGTCTTCCCAATTATAAAAAGGCAAATTATTATAAAAATTATGATCATTCATTGCTAAATATCTACCCAACATTGTTGCATGAGTAGTGAAAACTGTCTTTATTGGCATTTTTTCTTTACGAATGTCCATAATTGGAACTCCTGCCATCCATTCATGAAAATGAGCTATAATATTTTGCTGTTGCATATCATTATTAACAAGAATTCTTAAAAATTCTGTTACTTGATATCCAAAAGATAAAACTTGATTTGTTAAATCATCGTCATAATCAATTGAAATATAATGATCTGCCCATAATTTATATTTAATATCTCCTAATCGATTAAATATTGTAAAAGGATTAAAAAGAATTACTTTTGGACGACCTGTTACCAACCAATGACCATATCTAACATCAAAACCTCTTTCACGCATTGTGTGAATTGCTAATCCTATTGGATCTGACAAATCATCAATGGCATCAAAAGCTGGAGATGCTTGACTTTCAAAATAAGGACCTAATAAAATGTAATTATCTTTATTCCATTTACTTACTACTGCAGGAATTTTTGATCTTATTACAGTATAAATTCCACCAACTTGGTTACATACTTCCCATGCAACCTCAAAAAGCATTGTTTGCTGAAAAAGTTTTTTATTTTCCTTTTCTTTAACCATTTTCTTTAAATTAATAGTTCAGAAAAATTATTTCAATACTAAATTATTGATTTATAATATTATATGAAATACTAAATTATGTAAATTATATATTCAAATTTATGTGTTTTTATTATTAACTCAAAATTTTTTGGACAAAAAATTATCATTTATGAAACATTATTTTAACAATATACATAAATCATTGAAAATCTAAAATTTATAAATAATATTTTTGCTTAAAGATCCATAATATAGTTATTTTCATACTTTGTATAAACAAAAAAGGTGCAAAAGTTAATTAATTTTGCACCTTTTATTTAATATTGAAATATTTTTTTAAAACTTTTCTGTTTTTAATTTTTCAACATAAGCATCTATATCTGATAATTTTTGTGGAATTCTAATTCCTTGTGGACAATGAGAAACACATTCATTACATCCTATACAATGTGATGCTTGTCGTAATTTAGGTACACTGCGATCATAACCTACCAAAAATGCTCTACGTGCTTTGGCATAATTAGGATCTTGATTGTTTGGTGGATTATTTCCTTCGTTGACACATTTATTATAATGTGCAAATATTCCTGGAATATCTATTCCATATTTACATGGCATACAATATTGACAAGCGGTACAAGGTATCAATGGAAATTCCATAAATTGTTGTGCAACATTTTGCAACAATTCTAATTCTGAATCAGAACATGGTTCTAATGGTGAATATGATAATATATTATCTTGTAAATGTTCCATATAAGTCATACCACTTAATACTGAAAGTGTATTAGGCAATGAACCACAAAAACGGAATGCCCAAGATGCTATACTTTTTTCAGGTCGCTTTTCTTGTAATTTTTGAGCCAAATGTTGTGGCAATTTTGACAATCTACCTCCCAACAATGGTTCCATAATCAAAACTGATATTCCGTGACTTTCTAACTGATTATAAATATATTCTGCATTTGAATATTTCCAATCTACATAATTTATTTGATAAAGAACAAAATCAAATTTATATTGATCTTGATGTTCCATTATGTAATTAAACAATTCAAAATCACCATGATAAGAAAAACCGAGATTTCTTATTCTACCAGCTTTGCGCTCTTCCATCAAAAAATCTAACAATCCATTATTTACATATCTTTGATTAAAAGCGTCTAACCCTCCCATTCCTATGCCATGAAGTAGATAATAATCAATATAATCAACTTGCAATTCTTTTAAAGAATTGTGATACATAGCAATAGATCCATCATGTGTTTGTGTATCAGGCGAAAAGTTGGATAATTTTGTTGAAACAAAATATTTATCTCGAGGATAACGACTTAATGCAATACCCATTGCATGTTCTGATTTTCCTTTACAATATGCTGGTGAAGTATCAAACAAATTTACTCCATGTTCAATAGCATAATCAGTTAATTTATTGACCATTTCTTGATCTATTTCATCTTCACTTTCTCGCGCACTTGTTTGACTTGTGGTTGGTAGACGCATACAACCATAACCTAACAATGATACCTTATCTCCTGTTGATTTATTTATTCGATAAGTCATTTTGTCAGTTGGTATTTCTGTATTTGAAGATGTTGTAATTTTTTCTGATGTAACTGGATTTTTATCTGAACTACAACCTGTTGATGCAATAGCTGTTGTTATAACTGAAGCTCCTGCAATTTCTAAAAATTGTCGTCTATTTATATCTTTTGCCATAATTTTCAAAATAAAATATTAAAACTGACTATGAACTAAGTTTCCTTCTACATAAATTGCACTAAATGGACGTGATGGACATAAATTTTCACAAGCACCACATCCTATACAAAGTTCGGTATTTATTGAAGGAATTTTTGGTGAATTTGAATCTTCGGGATTTGAATTTACCATTGTTATTGCTCCTGATGGACAATGTTTTGCACAATTTCCACAGCTATCTCCAACTGTTAATGGTATACAATTTTTCTTTATCCAAACAGCGTGACCTGTATGAATCGAAGATTTTTCTTCTGAAGTAATTTTAGAAATTGCTCCTGTTGGACAAACTTCACTACATTTTGTACATTCAGGACGACAATAACCTCGTTCAAAACTCATTTCAGGTTGCATAAATGTTGCTAAATCAGTTGACGGTCTTAAAACCTGATTTGGACATACTGAAACACATAATTGACATGCAGTACAATGTTCTGAAAAATGTTTTAGACTCAATGCTCCAGCTGGTTTTATTGAACATTCTCGATTTGGAATTTGTTTGTCTTCAATTATTGCTAAACCTCCATCTACTTTTAATTCTTGTGCTTTAACTACTGATGATGCTACTAATGTTGTAGCTATTGTTAAAAATGCACGACGTGAATTGTCTGTTTCTTCCTCTTTATTTTGTTCTGTTGAAACTTTGTGAACTTTTGAAAAAGAAATTGCTCCTTTTTTACATTTGTCGATACAATTCATACAATCTACACATCTTGAATTATCAATAGTTTTTGTTTTTGAATCAATACAAGATGCTTTACAATTTTTTTCACAAATTGAACATCCTACACATTTATTTTTATCAATATTTATTTTAAATAATGAATATTTTGAAATAAATCCAAGAAAAGTTCCTACAGGACAAACTGTATTACAATAAGTTCTACCTCCTATTATTGGAAATACAACAAATACTGCAAATGTTATTATTGCAACAATAAATGTAGGTAATGACTTTATATAAACATCAACTTCATAAAAAGCATAACTTTCATAATGTTCTGCAATACTTGCACACACATTATTTAATGCAATCAAAATTGGTTGAAAAACATTTGATATTATTCGTCCAAAAGAACTATATGGATCTAAAATATAAGCATAATTATTTAATCCACAAATAATTAATAATAAAAATAAGATTAAAAATCCAATTCTAAACCATTTTTTAGATTTTGAAAAACTAAAGCGATTTTTTTTGAATTTAGAAACTAAATGAGAAACTAAATCTTGGAAAATTCCTGCAGGACAAATCACTGAACAATAAAATCTTCCCAAAAGGAATGTTAACAAAATAATAGCTCCAAATATAATAAAATTCAAAGCTAAAAATGACGGCAAAAACTGAATTTTTGCAACAAATCCTAACCACAAATGAATTGATCCTGTAAAATCAAGAAACAAAAGTGTAGCTGAAATCGCAAAAAATATTGCCAATGAAACACGTATTCTTTTAAGCATGGTTAAATAAATTTAGTGCTACAAATTTATTTATTATTAATAAATTGCAAAAAAAAACGGAGTAAAAAAATTACTCCGTAATAATAAAATAATTATCTACAAATTTTATTTCTTTTTAAATTCCATAATAGTGGTTTGTTCAAAACCATCATTAAAATATTCTGTAGTTGAAATTTCTAATTTATTAGAATTCAATGTTTTGATAATAATATCTTGAGCAGGATTTCCACTCAATAGAGTAGAAATTGTATCACCCAAAATAGACCAAGAGCCAAATATACTATCTTTTGAATTTGAAAGTGAAAATGTTTTATCTTCATTAAAATTAAAATAAAAATTTCCAACTAATTCATCTAAATGTTTTAAAACTTCAACTTTTATTGAATCAGACGAATATTTTTCTATTAATTTTTGTGTATTTTCTTTTTGCAATAATAATTTTTCTTTTTCAATTTCATCAGAAGAAATATTTGATAATTCTATATCAATTTGATTAATTTTATTTTTTAATTGACTAATATTCTGATTGCTTTGATAATCACAAAATGAATCTAAATCAAGCATTTCAGATTTTTCTAAAACCCATTTTCCAATTATTTCTTTTTCATAACCTTCTTTACAAGAATAGAAAAAAAGAACCAAGCCAATTAAACAAAAAATATAAAAGTTTTTATTCATGATTAAATAAAATTAATTAACTCTATTAAATGTCATTTTAGTAATAATATCAGAATTATTAACACTTTCACTAACAACAATAATCAAAGTAGTTTCATTAACATCTTGAATAGTAACTTGATCGTAAGCATCACCACCTTCTGGTTGAAGTTTTAAATATTTAGTTTGTGGATCATATTCCCAATAACCTGTTTCTAAATTTGGTGTAAAACCCTTACGTGTAAATTTTCGATCTCTAGAAAAAGATAATTCTGCAACACTTATTAATTGTTGTATTGCCTGTTGAATATTTATACTATCTTGTTTATTTGCACGATATTGATTATCAACATAATTAGTCATTTTCCAATGTCCTATTATTAAAGCTTCAGAATTTCGTATTTTTGAATCTATTGCTAATGGTGCAAGTCCTTGACTATTTGAATTAACATTCGGATTATTTTTATTGCTAAACATTATGATAGCCAACAAAATAACAACAACGGCTCCTAATAAATAAGTTAAATTTTTATACAAATTATCATTATTTGAATTAGATGATGCTTTATTGTTATTATTTTTTTTAGATACATTTTTAATCTTCTGATTTTTGAGTTCTTTTTCACGTTTAATTCTTTCTTTATCAATCAATTGTGAAAAATTATTATTTAATAAATCTATTAAATTTTCAGAAGACTCATTAAAACTTGCTTCAAAATTATCAATCCAATAATGTTCGTCTAAAAAGAATTTTTGTGCAATTGAATTATACATATTGTAAGTTACAAAAGGTATAACAACTACATCATTATCATAAAAAGTAGCTAAGTTTTTAGAAAATTTTTGATTTGTATCTACATTTTTTGAAAAAATAGCTATAACAAGCGATGGTAAATTGTCTTTATTAACCAAACCATCACTTAAACACGACACATAATTATTTGTTCTTAAAAGTTGATGTAATTTATCTGCAACATTTTTTGTTTCAGAAATAAATTCAATAAGTATATTTTCCAATTTCTAAATTTTTATTTTTTTATAAAAATCATTTTTGTTACTATATCTCCATCTTTAGATGCCAAAACCAAATCAGATGTAGAAAGGTTATCAATATTCATAATAACTTTGCTACCTGAAGTTTCATCAGTTTGTTGAATTTGAGCACCTTCTGCTAAAATTGTCCAAGTTCCTTTGGTTTGATTTCCATTAGAAAATTGAACATAAGAAAAATCATTTTTAAATTCTATTGATGTATTGCTTATTAATTCATCAATATAAGCTTTGTAATCTTCATTTGAAATATCTTTAGGTTGAGGATCAAGTGTAATATCTGAAAGTTGCCATTGTCCTACTATAACTTCTTCAGGATTTGAATTACAACCAATTATAAACAAAGCTACAAAAGCTAAAATAAAGAAAATATTTTTTAATTTCATTTTGGTAATAGTTTTAGTATTTTACATTAAATAATATGCAAATATGATAAAAATATTTTGTATAAAAAGCAAAGTTTGAATTTTTTTATAATTCATCACTATATTTTAGCACTGATTTTTCAAATGATATAGATATTGACGACAATAAAGAGGCAATTTCTGCCAAATCATCAATTAAATCTGTATGAATTTCGTGTGTCATCATAACGTTAATATCCTCATTCCAAAGACGTTTGATATGTGATAAACGTAATTCTTCGGCTAATTTTGAAGTTTTTGCTGTTTCCTCAACAACAAAAGTTATCTTTTCAATATCGCGATTTTCTATTGCAGAAATCAAATTTTTATAATGATTTGATATTTGATTAAAATATAACGATATTTCATCTTGACCTTCTTTTGAAAAATTAATTCCCAAAACTATTAATTTGTTATACAACGGTTTTATACTACGATGAATAACATCGCCCATACGTTCTGTTAATTCTAAGATAGATATTAATGCAAAAATCTGTCTTGTTATAGTGTCGGGCAATTTTCTACGTCCAACAGCAAATAAATATTTTCTTATTTCTTTTTCTATATAATCTAACTTATTTTCTTTTAAATCAATATCAGAAACCATTTTTTCTATATCTTTTTTAGTTTCCTGATTTTTAGGATTATACAATATTAAGGGTTTTACTGCTTTTTCAAACATTCTACCTGTTAATTTTATTAAAGTTGCTGTTTCTGAAATAGATAACTCCATTGCAGATTGTGGCATTGTTATGGCATTAATATCAATATAGCGTAAATGTGGTATTGAGTCTTCTGGTATTTTTTTATCTTTAATTATTTTTGTAATAAATTTTGCAATAGAATTTGTAAAAGGCAAAAATACAAAAGCAGAACCGAACATATAAACTGTATGAACGTTTGCAATTTGACGTTCTTGTGAAAAATCAAAAATTGGGCCTATCCATTCCAAAAAGTCAACAAGTAAAGGTGTCAAAGGAACAAATATTACAGCACCAACCACTTTTACAAAAACATGCGCCAACATTGTTTGTTTGCCTTGTCGTGATGATCCTAAAGATGCCAAAACAACTAATAAACATGTTCCTATTCCACTTCCTATTATTAAAGGAAAGGCTTCGGACAATCCCATAACACCTTCTTTTGCAAATACCATTAAAATTCCTGTAAACATACAACTACTTTGCATTATTGCAGTTGAAGCCATTCCTACTAAAACTCCAATTAATGGATTGCTTGCTGATTTTACTATTTCTAAAAATTCAGGCATTTCTTTCAAAACTGAAACTGAAATACTTAAAAGTTTCATTCCATAAAATACTAGTCCAAAACCTAAAATAGCATAGCCTGCATCTCTAAATTTATCATTACATCCAAGTGTTTTTAGAAAAAATCCTAGAATTACTGGAATAATTGCATAACTTGATATGTCAAATGCTATTAACTGACTTGTAAAAGTACTTCCTATATTTGCTCCTAGAATTACTGGTACCGTTTGAAAAAATGACATTAAATTTGTTTCTACAAAACTTAACATCATAATGGTAGTTGCTCCACTACTTTGGGTAATGATTGTTAACAAAATACCTGTTAATAAACTTGCAAATCTATTTTTATTTAATTTAGTTAAAATTGTTCTAATATTTGAACCAAGACCACTTTTTAAGCCATTACTCATCAATTCCATTCCATATAGAAAAAAGACTAATCCGCCTAGTGTTCCTGTTACAACTGAAAACCAATTTATATTAGAACCGCTTTCTTGTGTATTTGCAAATGCTCTTGTAACTGAAATAAACAAAAATAAAATTGTTAATACAAATATTTTTGTATTAGTATGTGATTTGGAAATTGTCATATCTATTAATCAAACAATTACAATATATGTTAATTGTATGTAAAGATATTAAATTTTACTTTAAAAGTCAAGTGAAAAAAAATATTTTAGACTCAATTTAGATATTTTAAAATAAAATTATTCTAAAAGCAAGAAAATAAGCAAAATACAAATATTAAATATAAAGAAATATAATAACAATATTAAAAAAAAGACTATTTACAATTTTGATATTTCATCTTCAGATAATCCTAAATATTTAATAATAATTTCGCAAGACATTCCATCATTTTTCTTGCCATTTCTAGTTTTTCTTGATAAGCTTTTGTTCGTTCTTTTTCTACACCTATCATTTCTCCTTTTTCTAGACCTTCTTCAAAATTTAATTTATTAGTTTCTTTATTTAATTCTATTTCACGACGAAGTAAGTCTTCTAATTCCATACGTTTACGAACGTTTTTGTTTGTAATAGCTTTTACTAAACAATTTACTATTGTTTTATATTCATCAGAATTATTGTCGTAATCTAAAATATCTAGCTATTGTTTGATATTTTCTGTTTTTGGATTATCTTGTTTAAAAACAGATAAAATTTCTTCAACTTTTGTTTTTGTTTTTTCAGGTAAACGTTTTATTTGAACTATTATAAAATTAAGAATTAACCATTTTATAAAACTTTCTGATTGATAACCTTTTATTGGTTTATTTTGGTAATCTACAAAATCAATTTTTGATTTTATGATTGGTTGCTTAATATTATCTAAATTGTGTCCTAAAAGATAAATTGCAATTATTAGAATTGGTTCATCAATAATTTTTTGACGATTGCTAATTTTCAGAACTAATATATTGTTCTCCAATATATTTACGAAAACGCATTACTTCAGTTTTTTCAAATGCACGTTGCAATTCTATTGTAAACAAAATTGTTTCGCCATTATCTTGAACTATACGAGCTGAATAATCTAATTTTGAGAGATTTAGATTATCAATTTCTATAGTTATAACTTCGTTATTTTTAACAACAAGCTCTTCTATGCAACAATTCAAAAGATTTTGCAAAAATATTTTGCAACTCTTATGTCTTGCATCATAAATTTAAATACTGAGTTGTATATTAGATTTGCTATTGTTATCATTTTTAATTAATAATTACATTTTTGTCATGCAATAATAATGATTTTTTGATGATTAACAATAAAAAAAGTTGGTAACTTTTTAAGAATATCTTGAAATTATAGTCTTAATGATAAAGATTTAATTTATGTTATTTAAATATTCTTAAAACATATAAAATTATCTAATAACAGAATTAATTTTTCTTAAAAGTTCTTCTCTATCAATAGGTTTTGAAATATAATCAATACATCCAGAACTTAAAATTCTATTTTTTTCATCAGCCATACTATAAGCGGTTTGAGCTATAATAGGAACAGTATCATCAATTTTTAAAATATCTTTAGCAGCTTCAAATCCATCTTTAATAGGCATTTGCATATCCATTAAAATTAAATTAGTATCTGGATTTTTTTTGAAAAAATCTACACAAATTTCGCCATTTTGAGCCCAAATAATTTCAACCTGAGTTTTTGACAATATTTTTTGTAACAAAATAAAATTAATTTGAGAGTCTTCTGCTATTATAATTTTTTTTCCAGAAAAATTATAACTTAAAACATTAGATTTAATTGTAGGCATTGAATTAACGTGAGGAAGTTTAAATGGAAGTTTTACAATAAATTCAGAACCATAACCATAAGTAGATTTTACTTCAATAGTTCCTTTCATCAATTCTACAAGATTTTTTGTTATTGAAAGTCCTAAACCTAAACCTTCGTTTTTTTCAAATCCTCCAACTTGTGTAAATCTTGCAAAAATTTTTGATTGCATTTCTTCAGGAATTCCAACTCCTGTATCTATAACAGAAAGAATAATATTTTTGCTAACTATTTGATATTTAAAAGTAATACTACCTTTTTCGGTGAATTTAAAAGCATTACAAAGTAAATTTATCATAATTTGCTTAATACGCTGAAAATCAGCATAAATCATAAATTCTCCTTCTGGGTATTGTTTTTCTTGAATAATTGAAATATTTTTTTTTCGATAATTTACGCAATATATTTTACAATAAGCATAAAGTTCTTCAAACAATTTATTTATATCAAAATTATTTTCTGAAATTACAATTTTATTTTGATTTAGTTTACTAAAATCACAGAAATCATTAACTAGATTTAAAAGAGAATTACAACTTTGCTTAATAAATTTCAAATAAATCTTTTTTTCACTTATAGGCAAAGTCTCATCAGAAATAATATTACTAAAACCTATAATTGCATTTAAAGGACTTCTAAATTCATGAGCAATATTTGCAGCTAATTCTTCGGTAGAAAAAGCAACTTCATTATTTTGTTTATTTATTTGACGAGCTACAAAACAAAATCCTTCAAAATTATTTACAATATTAATTATACTAACAGAAACAGCAAAAGTTTTACTACTTCCATTTGGCAATAAAATAGTGATTTCTAAATTTTTAACACATCTACAATTAGAATTTTCAGCAACTTTAGAAAAATCTTTAATTGTTTCAATTATATCAACAATAGGTTCTACTTTTAAAATAGAGTTAAATCTGTGACCTATAAACAATTCACGTTTTACACCAACAAAATTTTCAACACTTTCTGAAATATTTTTTACAACAAAATTTTTATCAATAACCAAAACTACATCATAAGGTTTTGAAAACATTGAAGAATATTGTACAACATATTTTTTCCAAAAATCTGTTTCAAAACTAAAAGTATCACAAGGTATTGAAATTTGACTTAATTCATGAGCTATAAAGAAAATAGCATCAGTTTGAACAATTTTAATTTTAACAAATTTTCCTTTTATATTTTTGATAAACCCATTAGGCAACTGAATTTGGGTAACAAACTCGGCTTTTTCAATATAATTTTTTAATACAGATACAAATTGTTTCTTAATTTGATAAAATTGATTTGCCAAAAAAAAACTTGACAAATTTGTTTCTAATTCTTTATATGTACGACCAAAAATTCGTTTTGCTTCATTATTTATCAAAACTAATTTTTTTTCATAAATAACAATAACACCAGTATCTATTGATTGAACTATTTGATTTAAAATATAATAGTTTTCAATCATTTTATCTTTTACTGTTAATCCATTGTTAGCTATTGAAGTATACATTATATTAAAATTAAAAATACGTTTGTAAATATAAGCAAAAAAACAATTGATTATATCAAAACTGATAAATTATTCAAATTTTTTTTTTATTATTACGTTAGTATATTCAAATAAAAATTAAAAATGAAAATAAGTAAAATAATATTGATTTCTCTAATTCTGTGCGTATATTCAAATATATGTTTGTCACAGAGCAATTTAAGTGTAGCTGTTACTGGATTAGGTTTTGATTTTGGAGATTGCGAAAATGCAGCTATTTATAAAATTAAGGCTAACGACAACGGAAAAACTATACTTCAACCTGGGTTAAGATTTGGTGGTGAAGTTTATGCTACTCCTAGTACAAGTTTAAAATTTGCTCAAACTTGCAAAATTGATTGTATGAAAAAAATGGCTTTTAGCTCACAAATAATGTTACGTTTTAGAATTTTTAAAATTTATAAACATTCACTTTCATTTGGCTTTGGACCAACTGCTTTTTATCGTCAAACATGGGAAGGTTTTGACGGATATATAGATGAAGGTATTTATAAAAGTGGTAATTTTCAAAACAAAGTTTGTTGGTTAAGTGCCGAACTTGAATATAATTATTATATTTCTAAGAAAAACGATATTTCATTTGCTATTACTCATTTAGATCCCGAAGCAATGGGATTTGCAATTGGCATAAAACATTGGATTACTAGAAAAAGTAATAAATGCGGAACTTGTCCTAGTTTTAAATAAATTCAAAAATCTCACATTTTATAATGTGAGATTTTTTTATAATATACTTTTATAAATGTTCATTAAATTGTTTGCTACTGTATAATCTGAAAACTTTTCTTTATGAATTAATCCTTTATTAATTAATTCATTACGTTTATCAGTATCTGACAACAACTCTAAAATTGAATGTGAAATTTGTTCTATATTATTGGGATCACAATAAACTACAGCATCACCTCCTGTTTCTGAAAAACAACTTCCTAAAGAAGTGATTACAGGAACTTTACAATTCATAGCTTCAATAATTGGAATTCCAAATCCTTCAAAAAGAGATACATAAACTACCAAACTGCTTAAATGATAAATTGCAGGTAAATCATTAAGTGGAACATCAAACAAAAATTTTACTTTATTATTAAGTCCCAATTTCAAAATTTCTTGTTCTAAAACAGAAAGATAATCAGTTTTTCTACCTGCAATAATATATGGAATGTCAATATTTCCATTTTTAATGGCTTGAATAACAGCAATATGATTTTTTCTACGTTCAATAGCACCAACACTTAAAATAAATTGTTGTGGCAACGAATATTTTTTTCTAACATTATCAAGTTGAATATCAGAAATATCTTTTGCAAAAATTGGATTACAACCTTGATAAACAACATGAATTTTTGATTGATCACAAACATTAAATTCAATCAAATCATTTTTTGTATTTTCACTAATAGCAATAACAGCATCTGCCCTATTACAACTAGAATAACATTTTTTCTTGTAAAAATATCTATCGAAAGCAGGAAATTGTTCAGGAAAACGCAAAAAAATTAAATCGTGCATTGAAATAACACTTTTAACAGAAGTTTTTTCAATATTAGACGGAATTTCGTTGCTTAAACCATGAAAAACATCAGCTTTAAAATTTTCTGATAATTTTGATAAAGAATAAGTTCTCCAAAAGGATTTAAATTTTTTTGCAAAAAAACTTTCAGGTAAAATCACTTTAGAATTAATAGGAGGTTCAAATTTTACCTTATTATCCTTTTTTGGAGTAAACAAGAAATAATCATTATCAGGAAAAAATTGAGAAACTAATCTGATTGTATCTCTACTATAATTTCCTAAACCACGAGTATTACAAAAAGCACGTTTAGCGTCAAAACAAATTTTCATTATTTTTTTTTGCAAAAATAAAAAAAAAAGCGTTCGCAATCACTGCGAACGCTCCAATCATTCTGTAAAAATATCAATCAAAAAAAAATTCTATACACAAAAAAAATAATTATACAAATTAATAAAAATGTAAGTTTTTTCTCATTTTCTGAAAGCAAAGATACTTACTTAATATTAATTATCAGTAAGTTTTAATTTAATTAAATTAAAAATTATAGCTTAAAATTTAATAAAAAACAAAATACACCAAACATAAAATCTTTATTTTAGATATCCATCATTATTTTTAAGATTTTTGTATTTAATTAATTGACAACGAATTGAAGCAATTGGCATATCAATTTTAATTTTAACAGGAACATAATTAGCATCATTTGTAAACCAAGCTTCTAAATCGTCTTCCTTTTTAAAAACAGATTTATCGTCAAGAACAGGAACAAATTTTAAACATTCAATTTTACCAAAATCAGTTTTTATAATTTCAGTTTTTTTATATTTAAGTTTCACTAAATAAAGACGTTCATTAAACCAAGTATGAAGAGGCATTTCTTCATTTTTTTGATATTTTTTATCAAAAATAAATCTACGAGAATAAAAAAATGCCGAAATAATATCAAAAGTATGTAATGGCACCTCATGTCTTCCACTTTTCATACTATAAATTACCGAACTATCTTGACAAAAAGTATCAGTATTGTATCTTTTATAATTATTTTCAGTTACATTTCTTACAGCTTGTAAAGGATATCCAGTTGTAATATCAAAAATACTTTCATAAATATCATAAATATGAGCAAATTTACTAACAACTCCTGTTGAATAACAAATGGCAACAACGTGAAAATAATAATCAAAACCAATTTGCTGAAGTCCAACATTGATTTTTAATTCACCACCTTTTACAACTCCATATTTTAAATCATAAATTAGTTCTTCGCCTGGCTGAAATGCAGTATTCACTTTATATTTATTTTCTACTATATTTATTTCTTTTTCAGCATCTTGAGAAAAAGATTTTAAACTTATAAAAGAAAATAAAATAAACACTAATATCTTATAATTCATTACAATAATAATTTTAACAAAATTACGAAAAATGATTTCAAAAAAAAGACAAAAAACAAAAAATATTAATATAAAAAATGTTAAAGTGGAAAGAAAATTTCATATATTTGTTTTTTGAAAAAAAAGAGAAACGGAAAAAAATTAACAATGCAAAAATATATTAATTTTTTAGTTATAATTATTTCAGTATCAATATTATTACTGAATTGTAATTGCAATACCATAGATAACTTTAGTAAAATTAAAGAAGGTAAAATAATATATTCTATTGAATATCCTAAAGAAGAAGAACAAAGTAGTTTAGTTACACTTTTGCCAGAAACAATGGAATTAAAATTTAAAGAAGATAATACAGTAATAAATATAAAAGGTTTTTTTGCAATATTCAGTTTAATCTATGTATCAAATCACGAAACGCATACCAATTATTCATTATTAAAAATAATGAACCAAAAAAAAATGTATAAAGCTGATACAGTTGACGCTCCATTTGGCTATGAAAAAATGAAAGATATTGAAATTGAATATACCAACGATACATTAACAATTTGTGGATTTTTATGTAAAAAAGCATTAGCTCACAGCAAAACTTCAAAAGACAATGTTTACGAATTATATTATACAAACGAAATTGGAATAAAAAATCCAAATACTAATAATCCTTTTAAACAATTAAATGGTGTTTTACTAGGATTTCAAGTTAGATTATGTGGTATAAGAATGAATATGAAAGCAATAGAAATTTCACCAGAACCTGTTGAAGACTCTGCTTTTAATATTCCTGAAGGATATGATAATCTATCAAGAGAAGAATTAGAAGATTTTATAAATTCATTTACAAAATAACATTATAAATTCCATTGTTTTAAAACTTTGATTTCGTTATAATCTGTATGATCTATTTGAATTGGAGTAATAGAAATATAACCATTTGCCAAAGCCCATTCATCTGTATCCTCTGCATCAGGTTCTTTATTAACAAAATTTCCGCCTAACCAATAATAAGATTTATGATTATAAGGATGAACGTTTTCTTGAAAATATTCATCCCAATATGCTTTAGCTTGACGAACAATTTTAATTCCTTTTATGTTTTCTGGTTCTGAATACGGTATATTTACATTTAAACAAAGAGATTTATTTTTATTTAATTTTAAAACATTTTCAACAATATAAGTTACATAATTAGACGCATAGTCAAAATCAGCGTCAGGTGCAAAATTTAAAATTGAAAAACCAATAGACGGAATATTATGTATAGCTCCTTCAATAGCAGCGCCTAAAGTACCTGAATATACGACATTTATACTTGAATTTGATCCATGATTTATTCCACTTAAAATTAAATCAGGTTTACGATCCAATATTTTTAATAATGCTAATTTTATACAATCAACAGGTGTTCCTGTACATTTATAAATTAAAACATCATGATCATAAGATTTTGAAACTCTGTACCATAATGGACTATCAAGTGTAATACAATGACCTTTTCCACTTTGTGGTTTGTCTGGTGAAACTACAACAACTTGTCCTAAATGTTTTACTGCATTTACTAATACTTTTAATCCTTTGGCAAATACACCATCGTCATTAGATATTAAAATTAATGGCTGTTTCTCTTCATTCATAATCTCTTTTTTTAGTATACAAACGTATAAAAAAAATGATAATTAATAAAATATAAATTTGTAAAAATTTTGATTGAAATACGTTTTTTATTTTCTTTGTAGATAATAAAAAAATAAAATCATGAAAAGAATAATAACCTTATTATTTATTATTACAAGTTTAAATAGTTTTGCAATTGATAATATCAATTCAAATTTTAGTAAAAATACTGATAAAAAATTATCAAATATTGACTCATTATGGTTAATGGAAGATAGTTTAATCCAAAAAGGATTATTTTATAAAGCATCTGAAAAAATTTTGGAAATCAGAACAATTGCCAAATCAGAACAAAATTTTCCTGAAATTTTAAAAACTTATTTAATTAATCTTGATATTCACAAAAAATTAGACAATTATAACATCTCAAATGAAATTGAAGAAATAGAAAACGAAATAAAAAAATCTCCTACTGAATTAAAAGCTTTTCTAAATTCTATTTTAGCTTCTATTTATTATGACACATTTTATAATAATAATGAATTTTTATTGAATAAAAAACAAATTGAAATTCTTAACAACAAAAATATAATAACCAAAATTTTAAATCTTTATGATAAATCTATAGAAAATAAAAATGAATTAGCTAAAATTTCGATTTATAAATATAAAGACATTTTAACAAATTATGACTCTGAAATTTACAATAATTTTTCGGTATACGATTTTTTATGTTTTAGAGCTATTAATGATTTTTATTTAAAAATTTTTAATAAAAATGATATTTGTTTATCTAATCAAGAAAACGAAATATTACTTTCAAATTATAACAACTTTATATCAGATACTTATAATAATAATTCAATATTTTACAAAATAATCGACATTTCAAAAAATATAATAAACTCTCATAAAAATGATAATGATAAAAATTTATTAGCAATATTTGATTTACAACGTCTTAAATTTATATATCAAAATTCTGAAATAAAAAATAAAGACTCTTTATATATTAATTCTCTTTCGTTTTTATCACAACAATTAAATAGCAAAGACTCTTTAAAAACGAATATTGAATTTGAAATAGCTTCAATATATAATAAATTAAGTAGAAAAATTGAATATTCAGAAAGTCAAAAAACTGAATATTTCAACAAAGCAAAAAATATATATACAAATATAATTGAAACAAATAACAATAAAGAAATTATAGAAAAAAGTAAAAACGAATTAAACAAAATAACAAATCCATATTTAGAATTTTCAATAGACGAAGTTGTAATACCATACAAACCTTACTTAATAACAATCAGATACAAAAACACAACAAAAATTTATCAAATTATTTTAGATTTAAATAATAATATTATCAAAGATTTAGAAAATAAATCAAAAGAAAATCAATTATCATTAATTTTAGAAAATAGTAGAGAAATATCTAATAAAGAGATATTAAATAATATAAACAACTTTAAAATAACAAATTATCACGAAATAAAAAGTATTGATTTAACTAATTCAGAATTACCCAATGGATATTATGCTATAATATTTTCAAACTATAGCAATTTAAAAGATTATAAAAACAACAAAGATCAAGTTATTGCATTTGAAACCATACAAGTAACAAATATAACTGCATCTATATTTATGGATGAAAACAATCAATTAAAAATAATTCCTAAAAATAGAACAACAGGTGAAAATTTAATTAATGCAGAAATAGAATTAAATTCAGGCATAGAAGATCCTATTACAAAAGAAATTAAATACACATCATCAAAACCTAAAAAATCAAATAACGAAGAAATATTAACATTTAAAATTGATAAAAATGTAAAAAAATATTATTTTAAAATAACATACAAAGACGACTATATTTATACAGATAAAATGTATTTAAATAAAAATGAACATGACGAATTTCAAAATATTTTAATAACAAACAAGGAAATATATCAACCAGGCGATAAAGTATATTATTCAAATTTTAAATTTAGTGAAAAAGATGAAGAAAAATATATTTTACATACAGGAGTAAACAAAAATTTCACAATACAAGTTATTAATCCTCAAGGACAAATTATAAGCATTTTAAATAATTCTGATTATTCAAATTTTAATAATCCTTATAATATACCAAGATATATTTTACCAGGAAAATATATATTAAAAACAGTTGAAACAGGATATTGCGATACTATTATAATAGACAAAAAAATAGACAATGTATTTGAAACAAAATTTATAAAACCAAATACCGAAATTTCAGAAAATTCTCCAATAATTATTAAAGGAATTTCAAATTATTATTCAACAGGGTTAGCATTAATTGGTGCAAATGTTAAATATACCATAAATCAAATATTAAGCAACAATCAACAAAAAACAATTTATAATGGATTTACAAAAACAAATCAAAATGGAGAATTTGAAATAAAATTTAATCCTAATAAATCTGAAAATAAGGCAACAAATTATATAATAACAACTTATATAACAAGTAAATTAGGAGAAACTGAAACTAAAACTACAGAAATAACAAAATATCCAAATAGTTTAATAATAAATTGCAACATAAACGGAGATGTTTTTACAAACGAATATAATTGGTGGAAAAATATTATAATTTCAGTAACAAACAATCTTGGAGAACCAATTAATAAAACCGTAAATTGTAAATTAATAAAGCTTTATAATTTCAACAAACCAAAATTTTCTACAAAATGGCCAAGAGGAATATACCCAATAAATAGAATTAATTTTGAAAAAACTATTTCTTCAATAGCATATACCGACGAAGAAACTGAATTAAATAATCTATCAAAAGAAAAAACTGCACTTAATTTCACTATAAATACAGAAAATTATAGTCCAATAATGCTAAAACAATTAGAAAATATTGTTCCATCAAATTGGTTATTAGAACTTTCAACACAAAACGAAAACGGCGATACTATAAAATGTGTTAAATATTTTTCATTAATTAAATATGGAGACAAATCATTTGATTTAAATAGAACATTTTGGAATAATACTCAAAAAGAGAACATTATACAAAGAATAATTTATGGTTCTTCTATATCTAATTTAAATATAGACAAATATATATATAACAATGAAAAATATGTTGAAAAATCTTGCGAAAAAATATTGAAATATAATAGTTATCAATTTAATAAACAGAAATATAATGAAAAAGTATATTTTAATTTAACAGCTATTAAAGATAATCAAGTTATTAAATTAAATAAAGTTTTACAATTTCCAATTAATACAGAAAGCAATTTAAATATTAATAATATTAGAGAAAAAAATTATCCTGGTCAAAATATTGAAATTAAAATGGATAATTTTGATAAAGAAAATGATCAAATGATTACAATAATTCAAAATTCAAATAGTGAATTAAATAATAAAATAAATCAAAAATTTGAACATTTATATAATAAAATAACAAAACCTACAGATTTTAATTTTTGTAAAATGGGATTTAAAAATTCTAATTTTATAAGTAACTTCATAAATAAAGAAACCAAAACTAAAAATAATACTATAGATATTAATTGGTTTGTACAAAAATCATTATACAAAGAAAACGATTTACCACGAAATCAAAAAAGAAGTGATGATTTTGTAATTAATTCAATTTCAGACAGTTTATCAATAACAAGACCTTCAAGAAGTGAAATAGAAAACATATCTGAAGAAGAAATAGAACCAGAAGACGATGAATATGGATTTGACGAAGTTGCTATAAGATCAAAATTAAATAACATTTCTATTTTAGAAAGAAATAATCCAACAATAAAACTATCAACCAATGAAAAAATTTCAAACTATAATTTAACATCTATAGTTTTTAATAACAATCTTGAATATTCGATTTTAAACAAACAATTTAAAACAATCAAAAATTTTATAGTAGAAACTAATTTACCAAAAACACTAAGAATTGGTGATAGTATTTATATTCCTGTAAAAGTAAGCAACTTACAAGAAGATACAAAAATTGAAGGAAATGTAAAAATTGAAATTTATGACTCAAAAAATCAAAAGAAATTAGAACAATTTAAATTTGATAAAAATATAATAGATTTTAATATTGACGAGCACACAAATAAAGTTGTATATTTTAAAACCAAAGTTCCTAATTGTAAAGGAAGTATATTAGTAAATATTACAGGTGTATGCGACAACGGAACTGATGGAGAACAACATAGAATTAGAATATTACCAAACAAATCATCAGTATTGCATATAACACCTATCACAGCAGATGAAAAATCAGTAAAAAATATAAATATAGATAAATTAAAAAACAAAGAAAATATCAAATTGTCACTAGAATTTTCTGCAAATCCAATATGGAATGCTCTATCAGCATTACCCAATACAGGTTTAAAAGAAAATGAAACAATTCTTCAACAATTTGGAAAAATATATTCAAACATTATTGCAAAACAAATTGTAGAAAAAAATAACGAAATTGAAAACATATTAACATCTTGGACAACAATAGATACAACAATATTAACTTCAAATTTAGAGAAAAATAGATTATTTAAAAGAATATTTTTACAAGAAACACCATGGCTTGCTGATGCTGAAATTGAAAATAAACAACGTCAAAATATAAAAAATTTAAATAATTTTTCTCAATTAGAAGAAGAAAACAATAAGATAATCAATAAGTTAATGTCAACACAAAATAATAATGGATCATGGTCGATAAACAATTCTGAAAGTATTACAGCTACTACAAAAATTATTGAAGGATTGGGTAAATTAAATTATTTAAAAGCTTTGAATATTAACAACGAACTATTGAAAACTATAACAAAAGCAATTTATTATTTAGATAAAAAATACATCTCAAGTTATAAAAATAATGTAATACCAAATTCAAATGCAATCGACTATTTGTTTGCAAGACAATATTTTACAAATATTTCATTATCACCAGAAAACAAAGAAATTTATGATAAATGTATAGACAAAATTTCAAAAAATTGGTTTAAGTATTCAACATTACAACAAGCTCAAATTGCAAATATCTTATTAACAGACAATAACAAAAAAAATATAGCAATTGATATTTTAAAATCATTAAAAGCAAATTCTATAATAGATAAAGAAAATGGAATGTATTTTTCAAATTTAGGTGAAAATAGTTCATTAGAAACACAATCAATTGTTATAGAGACATTTAATACATTTTTAGCATCAAAACTCAATTTAGAAAAAATTGTTGATACATCAGACATTGAAAAAATGAAAATATGGATGATAAAAAATAAACAAACTAATATTTGGAAAAATCCTAAATTATCAGCCGATGTTTGTTATGATTTATTTTATCTAGGTAAAAAAGAAAAATCTGAATATATTCCATGTAATATAAAAATAGGCAAATTAAATATCATAATATCTGAAGTTCAATCAGGTACGGGATATGTTCAAAACGTTTGGAATAAAGATCAAATAAAACCAGACATGAAAGATATTAAAATAATAAATCCAAATAATCATAAAACTTTTGGTAATATTTATTTACAATATTTAGAAAACAATGATAGTATTAAAGAATATAGCAATGATATAAAATTAAGAAGAATTGTATTTTTAAATACAATTGATAATGAAGGAAATACAATATTAAAACAAGTTGACAAAAATACAAAAATAAAAATTGGAGATAAAGTAACTGTAAGATTTTTAATAAGTTCTAACAAAGATTTAAGTTATTTACATCTTAGAGATAGTTACGCAAGTGGATTGATTTCAGACAATAAATTATCAGAAATGAAAGAACAAAACGGAATAAAATATTATCAATCATCAAAAAATACGTCAGAAAACTTTTTTATCAGAAATTTTACCAAAGGAACTCAAATAATAGAATACACATTAACAGCAACACATGCAGGGAATTTTACAAATGGAATTGCAACTATTCAAAGTTTATATTCACCTGATATTTACGGAAACTCAGAAAGTGGAAGAATAACAATTATTGAATAACAATAAAAAAAGGTGCTAAAAAAAGCACCTTTTTTTATATATTAGGTTTTGGAATTTTAATATCAAACCAACGTTTTAAAGGTAAATCTAAACCAATGTCGTTCATAAAATTATAAGTTGCAAAATCAAGCCCACGACCAACAGCTTCGATATTATAATCAAAATTATTTTCGAATTCAACTTCGTTGTTACAAAAAGAATTAGGAACAAAAGAAAGACGTTTAGCACCAAAATTTTCAGGATTTTTTCCCGAATTGCTATGAGCTGTCATTGCATAACGATGCCAAAATGCAGATTGAACAATTCCTTCGTCAAACATTCTGCGAACAATTTCTAAAGCATTTATAGTTTCTTGAAGAGTTTCTGTTGGAAATCCATACATTAAATAAGTATGAACCATTATACCAGAATTTCTAAAATTTCTACAAGCTTGAATAGTTTGTTCAATTGTAACACCTTTATTCATAAGTTTTAAAAGGCGATTAGAAGCCACCTCTAACCCACCGCTAACGGCAATACAACCTGCATCAGCCATTAAATCAGTTAATTCTTTATTATAACTTTTTTCAAATCTAATATTTCCCCAAAAAGAAACAATCATTTTTCTTGACAAAATTTCTTGACAAATTTCTTTTAAAAGTTTAGGAGGAAGTGCTTCATCAACAAAGTGAAAACCTGTTATATTAGTTTGATTAATAATATCTTGCATACGATCAACAACAGTTTTTGCAGATGGCATACAAAAACGTTGAATATAATCGAGATTAGTATCGCAAAAAGCACATTTAGCCCAATAACAACCATGAGCAACCATCATTTTATTCCAACGTCCATTAGTCCAAAGTCGGTGCATTGGATTTGTCATTTCGGCAAGTGAAAAATATAAATTTAATGGTAGTCCATCAAAATCTGGCGACGCTTGATTTGAAAAATCATTATTTTCTAAATCATTTCCTGAATATTTTATTTTAGAATTTTCTAAATAAAATGTTCTAACTAAATTATTGATAGATATTTTATTGTCTAAAAAATCAGCAATATTTTTTAAAGGTATTTCACCATCATCAAGAGTAATAAAATCGCAATAATTAAATATTCTAGTATCAGAAATTTGTCGCCATTCAGTATTAGGAAATCCACCCCCTAAAATAATCTTAATATTTTTAAAATTATTTTTAATAAACTGCCCACAACGTAAAGCACCATACAAACAACCTGGAAAAGGAATTGAAAATCCAACAATATCGGGTTTTGATAAATCAATGTGACTTTTTAAAATATTCAACATCAATTCATCAATAATTGTTAAAGGTTGATTTAAAGCATTTTGTAAAACGTCAAAATTTGGAGCAAAATTAGCTAAATGTTCAGCATATCTAATTAAATCAAAATGATTATCAATATTTTCACGAATATAATCGGCAATATCTTCAATAAACTGAGTAGCAAGATATTGAGCCTTATCAGCAAAACTAGAAACCCCAAAAGCCCATTCCATATCGGCAAGATTTTTAAATCTTTTACCTTCTGGCAATAACGAACGATTTACAATTCTAGAAGCTAAAGTAGGATCTTGACCACGTAAAAATTTAATAACATATTCTACACATTGAGTATAAGCATTTTCTGATTTAAAAATTTTAGACAAAAAAGATTTTGTAAAAATTTTATCAACCAATTCTATACCTAAATCCGTTTGATCAACCTTAAAACCAACAGATTGTAAATATCCCTTTAACACAGTAGTTGCAGGATAAGGAGTATTTAACTGTGTTAAAGGTGGTGTTATTAAAAGAAATTTCATTCTAAAAATTACAAATCAAAAAATTATAACCAATGTTTATGACGCGAAATTCTAATTCCAATAAAAGCCATTAAACCAGAAAAAATCAAAATACAAGGTAAAGCCCACCAATTTTCATGACTTTCTAAACCATTTGGAACATTCATACCAAAAATACTAGCAATTAAAGTTGGTATCATCAAAATGATTGAAACAGAAGTCATTTGCTTCATAACCACATTAAGATTATTAGAAATAACGCTAGCAAAAGTATCCATCATACCGCTTTGAATGTTACTATAAATTTGCGCCATTTCAATAGCCTGTTTAGTTTCAATCATAGCATCTTCAATCAAATCTTCATTAATTTCACTAAAAGTAGTTTTTTTAGAATTTTTTAATTTAGCAAGAACTAACTCATTACTTTTCAAAGAAGTAATAAAGAAAACCAAACATTTTTCTAATTTTAAAAGTTTACTTAATTCTTTGTTACGAATAGATTTTTCAATTTCTTTTTCAATCAAAGAAGTATGTTGATAAACTTGACGCAAATAATACATAAACGAATTAGCACTACGAATAAAAAGATTAAGCGTAAAGTTAATTACATCATAAACTGGTTGCGAAGTATTTTTATAAACAGAAGGCTGTTCAATAGGCAAAACATTGTTTTGAACAGTACAAATAGTAACCGTATAATCTTCACACATAAAAATACCTAACGGTAAAGTACTATAATTCATTGCATTATTAACGCCTTCAACAGGAATACGAAGAATAATCATACTCCAATCATCGTCAACTTCATAACGAGAACGCTCATCATTATCCAAAATATCTTGAATAACATCTTGAGGAACTTTGTATTTATCTTGTAAAATAGCAACTTCATCGCTATCGGGTTGCACACAATGCACCCAACAACCATCTTCAAGTTTATTGAGTTTTTCTGCACCCAAAAAACTTCTATAAATTTGAATCATTATACCTCCTAAATTTACTTCTCGAAGAGAAAGGAGGTTTCTTTGAAAGAAAACGGCTTACCCTAAGAGAAAAATTTGTAGTTTTCTAAATTATAAGGGTCTTCGTCCATAGGATAAAAACTATTGGTTTATAATGCAAAATTATAAAAAAATGATTTATTATGAAATTTAGAAATGTTTTTTTTTAAAAAAAAGGTCGGATTTAATCTAAAATCCGACCTAAATTATTGTAAGATAAAAAATTAATCACCTAAAGTAGCAACCATAACAGCTTTGATAGTATGCAAACGATTTTCTGCTTCGTCAAAAACAATAGATTGTTCACTTTCAAAAACTTCGTTAGTAACTTCCATACAATCGATGCCAAATTTTTTATTGATTTCTTTACCAGTAGTAGTTTCTAAATCATGAAAAGCAGGCAAACAATGCATAAATTTTACATTAGGATTGCCAGTTAATTTCATACAATTAGAATCAATTCTAAATTTGGATAAAAGTTTAATTCTTTGTTCCCAAACTTCATGAGGTTCACCCATCGAAACCCAAACGTCTGTATAAAGAAAATCACAATCTTTAACACCATTTTCAAGATTATCAGTAATAGTGATTTTTGCACCTGAAGCCAAAGCTAAAGCTTGACATTTGTCTACTAAATTATTATCAGGAAACAATTCTTTTGGTCCAACTAGACGAACATCCATACCTAATTTTGAACCAATAACCATCAAAGAATTAGCAGTATTTGTATGAATATCACCTAAAAATGCAATTTTAATATCTTTAACATTTTTATTAGAATGTTCTTTAATAGTTAATAAATCTGCTAAAGCTTGTGTGGGATGAAATTCATTGGTTAAACCATTCCAAACTGGCTTTTTTGAAAATTCAGCAAGTTGTTCAACAATATTTTGAGCAAAACCACGATATTCAATACCATCAAACATACGTCCAAACACTCTAGCAGAATCTTTAATAGACTCTTTATGACCAAGTTGACTACCTGAAGGTGTGATATATACAGTGTTGGCGCCTTGATCGTGAGCTGCCACTTCAAATGCACATCTTGTGCGTGTTGAAGTTTTTTCAAATATTAAAGCAATATTTTTACCTACAAGATGCTTAACTTCAGTTCCCTGAGCTTTAGCTTTTTTTAAATCTGCTGATAAATCAAGTAAATAATTGATTTCTTGAGGTGTAAAATCGAGCAAAGTTAGCAGACTTCTATTCTTTAAATTTACCGTCATACTTTATTATTTTTAATCAACTTTTTTTTACGGTAAAAAAAGCATAAAAAAACATTTTTATATTTCCTAACTATGCAACAAAATTACAACATTTTTTTGAAAAAAAATTACGAGATTTACATAATTATTATTTTTAAAACAAAGAATACAATTTGTCAAAAAATTCTTTTAGCTCAGAATATTCACTTACTTCAAAAAATTGTTTATTAATATCCAATTTTAAAATTTGAATATTTTTACCATCTATTTCATTATTAGCTATTTGCGCATTTAATGCTCCATTTAATGCGGAAAAAGTTTGTGATGATATTTGTTTATAATCTACATCATTATAAGTTATTTGATAAAAATAATGACGTGGGAAAATAAAGTCTACGGGGATTTGTCTATCATCTTGAGTAAATGGATTTTCTCCTAATATATTTTTTAAAAGATTTTTTGTTTGACTTTCTGAAACTTTAAAAAATGTTTCATAAGAAAAATAATTTAAAGAATCTTTTTTATTTGAACTAATAATATCTGAATTACTAATATTTAATTTCAAAAACTTAGATAAAAACTCAGAATCAGAATTTTGCGCTAAAAATAAATTACGTTCTGAGGCAAAATAATTATCAGTTTTTTCAGATAAATTTACAGAATATCCATTATTAGATTTTTCTACTAATATAGATTGACACAAAGAATTATGAATTTCTGAAGTTCTTGAAATAAAGCTATGATCTATTAAATCAACAACTAAATACATATTATTTAAATCATTAACATCCAAAATATTATATGGACGATAAGGACTTGTTGCATCTAAAATTAATTGATTAATTTCATTATCATTTTGAAAATTAACATAAGCTAATACATTATTATATTGTAACAAATTAACATAATTTGGATCTACATTGCCATTATCACGAGTACTTGCTAAAACAGGATAAGCATTTAATCCAACGCGACGCAATAAAGAAATTAAAGTCATATTAATTTCAGAACTAGAACCAATTTTATCTTTCAAAACATTTTCAGGAGTTTTATTGATAATATTATTATAAGTGCTATCCCATTTAATATTAAATCTAACATAATCATATAATTTTTGAATAATAGCAAGAGTATCTAAATTATCTACTTGATCGTAAATATTAGCTAATTCACCATCAATAGGAACAGATTTCATTAATGGTTTCCAAAATTTTGGACTTTTTCTTAAATATTTAGTAAATCGTTTCCAATTATTGCTTTCTATTTTTATATAACCCTGATTTCTAAGAATATGACTAGCTTCAAATATAGAAAGATATCTATTTTCTGGTTCTGCATAAATATATAATAAAGAAGAAAATCTATCCCAATTTTGAATATGAAATGGAGGATCTTGAAAATCGTATGGATACATATAAATTTTCATATCATAATAATCTTTTACTGGAGAATAAGAATAATTATTATCTTCAGGTAAAATATTATATGCTATAAATGAATTTTTAACAGAATTTAAACTTAATCCATAATTCATTACAAAATAATCATTTTTAGAATTAATATTAATTTTTGACTGATCGCCAGAAATTTGAAATTTATAATTCATAAATTCAGGAAAATTTGTAATTAGTCTAGATTGAACACAAGGATAATCGCTATGAAAATCAAAACATGGAGGATTTGTAAAATTAAATGTTGGAATAGAATATTTAATTTCAACAATATCGCCCTTTTTTATTTCAGGGAAATTTATTAAAACGTAACTATTTAAGCTGTCTCTATCAACATGAATAATATCTTTAAATTTAACTTTAATTTGTTTAATTTTCTTGTTTTCAAGACGATAAATAATAGCTTTTAATTCAAAAATTTCTTCATAACGATAACGTCCACTATAATCAATTCGATATTGATTATTTTCAAAAAAGTTATCTTCTAAAGCTTTATATCTGAAATAATATTCATTATAAAATTTTAAAACTCCTTTATAATTATCAAAGTAATTATAACGCTGATTATAAAGAATAACAGCTTTATAATCACCTAAAGTTTCTATTTCGGTAGGTTCAAAATCTTTTAATGAAACTTTTTTAATATAAGAAAAAGAAGAGTCTTTTTGTGCAAATAATTGAATATTAAGGCACATTAAAATAATTATAGATAATATTGTTCTCATAGTATTTTGTTTTATTAATTTTAAACTATGACAAATCATATCTAAATTACTCCTAAAAAAAACAAAAAAAAAGTTGTGCCTCAAAGACAC
The DNA here is from genome assembly GCA_024413595.1 of Bacteroidales bacterium. Lineage (GTDB taxonomy): Bacteria > Bacteroidota > Bacteroidia > Bacteroidales > UBA3824 > UBA3824. Next base: position 76,339 of record JAKSUC010000004.1, on the reverse strand, counting down.
AACTTAAAATAACTATGAAAAAAAAAATTCTATTTAGAATATTTTGCAGAACGAAGATCTTTAATTTTTTCGTCTTCCATATAATCTTCAAAATCCATATATTTATCAATCAAACCATTAGGAGTGATTTCAATAATACGATTACAAACAGTATGAATAAATTCGTGGTCGTGAGAAGTCATAATAATATTTCCAGGATAAGTTTTCATATTATTATTGAAGGCTTGAATAGACTCCATATCCAAATGATTAGTAGGATGATCTAACATAACAAGATTTGGATTAAGAAGCATCATTTTTGCAATCATGCAACGCATTTTTTCACCTCCTGAAAGAACAGTACATTTTTTCTTAATGTCATCACCTGAAAACAACATTTTACCTAAATATCCACGCAAGAAAACTTCAGTTGTATCGTCAGAAAATTGACCTAACCAATCTTTTATGGTAAGATCTTTTTGGAAAAATTCATTATTATCAAGTGGTAGATAAGCAGTTGTAATAGTAGTACCCCAAGCAAAAGTACCATTTGTTTGATTAAGTTCACCATTCAAAATTTTGAAAAACGCGGTAGTTGCACGTTGATCGTGAGAAAGAAGCGCAATTTTGTCGTTACGTTCAATATTAAACGAAATATTTTTGAAAAGCACTTCACCATTAAGTTCGTAAGCCAAATCATTAATTTCCAAAACTTTGTCACCAGCTTGACGTTCAGGGGTAAAAATAATGCCAGGATAACGACGAGTAGAAGGTGCAATTTCTTCTATATTAAGTTTTTCCAACATTTTTTTACGACTAGTAGTCTGTTTACTTTTGGCAACATTAGCACTAAAACGAGCAATAAATTCAAGAAGTTCTTTCTTCTTTTCTTCAGCTTTTTTGTTTTGAGCAGCTTGTTGACGAATAGCTAATTGAGAACTTTCATACCAGAAAGAATAGTTACCCGAAAACATACGAATTTTATTGTAGTCAATATCAACAATATCTGTACAAACATTATCTAAAAAGTGTCGGTCGTGAGAAACAACAATCACAGTATTTTGAAAATTAGAAAGATAATTTTCTAACCAAAGAACCGTATCAAGGTCAAGATCGTTTGTAGGCTCGTCTAATAAAAGATTATCTGGATTACCAAAAAGAGCTTGAGCTAAAAGCACTTTAACACGCTCTTTACCAGTAAGATTTTTCATTAATTGATCATGGAGACGTTCAGCAATACCCAAACCACTAAGCAAAGAAGCAGCATCACTTTCAGCATTCCAACCATCCATTTGAGCAAATTCATCTTCTAATTTAGCAAGAATAATCCCATCTTCATCGTTAAAATCAGGTTTTGCATAAAGTTCATTTTTCTTTTGCATATTGTCCCACAATTTACGATGACCCATCAAAACTGTATCAAGAACAGTAAATTCTTCAAATTCAAAGTGATTTTGACGAAGAACCGAAAGACGTTCACCATGTCCCATTTCAACAGTTCCACGAGTTGAGTCTAAATCACCGGCTAAAATTTTAAGGAAAGTAGATTTTCCTGCACCATTAGCACCAATAACACCGTAACAATTACCAGGTGTAAATTTTAAATTAACATCCTCAAATAGAGGTTTTTTGTCGAATTGTATCGCTAAATTTTGTACTGTAATCATTTTTAAACTTAATATTGCGCAAATATAATAATTAAGAGTAAATTAATTAATAATTTAAAGTGATATAAATGAAAAATATGAAAAAAAATAAAAGAAATAAGCTATACTAAATATAATAGTTTTAAAATAAAAAATCATTAACAATTATAATACATAATAAATAAATTATTACATTTGCAAAGTATTATAAAAAAATGGTTTATGAATAAGATTTTTTGTCTTGAAACAGAATGGGATAAATCAATACAAGATTTAAAGAAAAAGTCAGCAGCAAAATCGTTATTAGAATTTTTAGAAAATACTTTAGAAATTCCATACGCATTTCGACAAGTGGCTACATCTCAAGATTTTGAATATTATATTAATCATTTACGCTTTAATTCATATAAAGCTTATGATATGATTTATTTATGTTTCCATGGAGCAAAAAGTGTTATTGAATTTGCAAATGGAGTAAACTTAAATTTAAAAACTTTTGCCAATAAAAATCTAAATTTATTTGAAAATAGAAATGTTCATTTTGGAAGTTGCAGTTCGTTAAGAATGAAAGCCGAAGAAATAAAAGAATTTAAAGAACATACAAATGCAAGAATGATAACAGGTTACACCAAAGATGTAGACTTTATGACAAGTTTTGTATTTGAATTATGGTTATTAAATGTAATAGCAACTCATCCAAACTATACAGCAAAAGGAATTATTGCAAGAGCAAATGCTGAAATGCCTAGTTATGTAAAAAAATTTGGTTTTGTAGCTTATTAATTGTGATTAAAAACATATTGTATAATATTTGCTCCCATTTGCAACGCTTGAATATGTTTTTCTTGTGTATCATTATGAACATCAATATCTTCCCAACCATCACCAAGATCACATTCCCAAGTATAAAGAAAAACTAAACGATTTTCTACAAAAATGCCAAAAGCAATTGGAGCATGATCATCATGTTCATGAATTTTTGGTAATCCTTTTGGGAAATTATATTTCTGAAAAAAAATAGGATAATTGTTTGGAATTTCAACAATTTCATTTTCAGGAAAAACACGTTTCATTTCACGAAAAACAAATTCGCGTGTTCCATAATTGTCATCAAAATGCAAAAAACCTCCAGACATTAAATATAGACGTAAATTTTCAATATCAGAATTAGAAAATTCAACATTTCCATGACCTGTTGCATGTATATATGGATAATTAAAAATCTCAGCACTTGAAGGTTCTATATTTGGAATATCTTTAGAAATATTTGTTTTTAGATTTTTATTACAAAAATCTACCAGATTAGGCAAAGAAGTTGGATTTGCATACCAATCGCCCCCACCTGAATATTTTAAAAGTGCAATTTTAATACTTTGAGAATATCCAAAATAACAAACAAAAAGTAATATAAATAATAAAGCTAACTTTTTCATTATAAACTATTTAGTAAAGATTTACCTTTATCAGTTAAAAAATATTTTTGACGTGGATGACGAGGCTTGTCTGGAAATAAAGCAACCACAAATCCACCTTTGATAGCAGGATTTAAATATAAATTCAAAAAATTTTCACGATCACGCAAATTTAACAAAGTCAACATCTCCTTAACAGACAAACAATTAAGTTGAATAGATTTAACAAGTTTTTCAACAAAAAATGGAATTTCATCTTTTAACTTGTCGGGTAACTTGTCGGGTGACTTGTCGGGTAACTTGTCGGGTGAATGCCCTACAAGTTGCGATGCTAAGTCCTCTCCTATTATTAAATATCTGTTTTTCAATAAATTATTTTCATTTAATAATAAATTTCTGAAAAACTTTTCTAAAGGTTCAATAGTTTCAACAATATTGTTTTTAATATTACTATAATTTGCACGAACCAAAGCATTACGAAAATACCATGAATTGTCAGCAAACATATTGTTAGAAACATCAAAACCTAATTTTCTTAAATATTTTATAGTAAAAACAGCCGTAGTTCTTGTATTACCTTCACCAAATGGATGAATTTGCCAAATTGAAGAAATAAATTTTGATAAATGATTAATTATTTGAGAAATAGACAAATTAGAATAATCAAAATTTTTTTCATTCAAAAAAATATCATGAATATTTTCACAAATAGTATCTGCACTAGCATAAAGCACAGTAGCACCTCTTAAAACCCATTCTTTTTTAGTAATATTATAAGTTCTAATTCTACCAGCATATTGATAAAGACCATCAAAAAGACGTTTATGAATAAAGAGAAAATCAGCAGGCGAAAGAGAAAAAGTTTTTTCTGATAGTAATTCAGCAATACGAGCCGAAACTTTGTCAGCTTCTTCAGTTCTATCAGTATCGACGTTACGGTCAGTTTTTGAAGTATAATAAGTATCAATCAGAGATTTTACTTCATCAAAAGTAATATCACCTTCAATATTTTGACGAGCAGTATCAATAAGATATTGAGAAGGTTTTAAACCATCAACAGCTTGTAAACCAATAGCAGTTTGCCAAATAGTACCTTTTTCTCGTTTATGAGGTTCACTTTGTTTAATATATTCGTCAAAATTATCCATGAAGCGAAATTAAACAAAAAAGGCGGACAAATAAATCCGCCTTAAATATTTTTTTATAAAAATATTAAATACCAGTATAATTGAAAGGAGAAATTCTCATAAGTTCTTCTTTAACAGTATCGTTAACATCAAGAGATTGAACAAAATTTTGAATATCTTCTTTAGTAATTTTACGATTAACACGAGTTAATTCCTTAAGTTTTTCGTAAGCATTAGGCACCGACTCACGACGTAAAATTGTTTGAATAGCTTCAGCGCAAACAGCCCAATTGTTTTCAAGATCTTCATCAATCGACTCTTTGTGAAGAATTAATTTATCTAAACCTTTTAAAAGCGACTTCATAGCAACAATAGTATGAGCAATTGGCACACCAATATTGCGAATAACAGTACTATCAGTCAAATCACGTTGAAGACGCGAAATAGGTAATTTTTGAGCTAAATGAGTAAAAATAGCATTAGCCATACCTAAATTACCTTCAGCATTTTCAAAATCAATAGGATTAACTTTGTGAGGCATAGCAGATGAACCAACTTCACCAGCTTTAAGTTTTTGTTTAAAATAATTAAGCGAAATGTACATCCAAATATCTCTACAAAGGTCAATCAAAATAGTATTAATACGTTTCATACCATCACAAAAAGCAGCAAAATTATCATAATGCTCAATTTGTGTAGTAACTTGAGAACGCTCCAAACCTAAAACATGATTAACAAAAGAATTGGCAAAAACAGTCCAATTAATATCAGGATAAGCTACATTATGAGCATTAAAATTACCAGTAGCACCACCAAATTTAGCAGAAAAAGGAACTAATTTTAACAAGCCCATTTGAGTTTGAAGACGTTCAACATAAACTTCAATTTCTTTACCTAAACGAGTAGGACTAGCAGGCTGACCATGAGTACGCGCCAACATAGCAACATCAGCCCATTCACCAGAACGATGATAAAGTTGAAGAATAACTTGATCAAGCAAAGGATAATAAACATTAGTAACAGCAGCTTGAAGAGAATACGGAACAGCAGTATTATTAATGTCTTGAGAAGTTAATCCAAAGTGAATAAAAGACTTATATTGCGGAATATTTAATTGATCAAATACTTCACGTAAAAAATATTCCACTGCTTTAACATCGTGATTGGTAGTTTTTTCAATCTCTTTGATACGTAAAGCGTCTTTAGTTTCAAATTTACGATAAGTAGCACGCAATGGCTTGAATAGAGTTTTATCAAAATCTTTTAGTTGAGGAATAGGAAGTTCGCAAAGAGCGATAAAATATTCTACCTCAACCATAACTCTGTATCTAATTAACCCATATTCTGAAAAATATTCGGCTAATTCGTCAGTTTTGCTTCTGTATCTGCCGTCTACGGGCGATATAGCTGTTAATTCTGTCAAATCCATTATTATTACTTAAGTTTATGTCGCAAAATTATAAATTTAGGTTGGAAATCTAAAATAAAACGCATTGATTTTCAAAAATATTCAAAAAAAATTAAAATACTAACAAAAATGTACAAAATTCAAATCTCAATCAACTTAAAAACTATTCTAAAAACACCATCTTTATAAGAAGTGCTATTGATATGAAATTTTCCAATTTGAAAAGTATGTTCTACATGAGTTCCAATACATGCGCAAATGTCGTAATCACCAATTTTTACAATTCGCAAAGTTTCGCTTGCATCTTTAGGCAATTTTGATAGAGAAACTTGCGATGGAATATTATCACGAGTTACAAATTGATACGAAACTGGTAAATCTTGTGATATAATTTCATTTACTTTGTTTTCTATTTCAATTATTTGGTTTTGAGTAGGTTCTGATGATAAATTATAATTAATTTTACTTTTTTTACGTTCAATATGAGCATTATTTGAACGTTCACACCCAAACATACGAACCATAGTTTGATTTAAAATATGTTCTGCAGTGTGCATTGGAGGATATTCATCTTTATTGTGAGAATTTAATTCAATATTTTTTTCATCAATCATTTTTATAAAATTTATAGTTTATAAAATATAATATTTACACAATATTAAAAAATAGCAGTGATTTTTACAATAAAAATCAATAAATTTGTGATATATTTATAAATTTGCATAAAAGTAAAATCGTAAATGAAAAACGAAAAAAAAATACATCTTACAGCAGATCAAGAAGAAATGCTTCCAATAACAGATAAAGAAGGAAACATTATTGGAAAAGCATTAAGAAGTGAATGTCATAAAAATAAAAATTTAATTCACCCAGTTATTCATGTACATATATATAACAATAAAGGAGAAATATATTTACAAAAACGTTCATTAAACAAAAAAATACAACCAGGAAAATGGGACACATCTGTTGGAGGTCATATAACTTACGGAGAAACAGAAAATGAAGCACTTATCCGCGAAGCATGGGAAGAAGCTGGCATTAAAAATGGTAAATTTGAAAAAATAACAAAATATCTGTGGGAAGGTAAAATTGAAAACGAAATTATAAACGTTTATAAATGCAAATACGAAAATCCTGAAATAATTTCTGTTGATGAAATTGATGATGGAAAATTTTGGACAAAAAATGAAATTGAACAAAATATTGGAAAACAAATATTTACGCCTAATTTTGAAAGCGAATATCTAAAAATAAAAGATTTAATTTAACAACTAAAAAAAATTAAGAAATGAACTTTGCTCAAATAAAAGAACTAAAAGAAAAAATATTTCAAGGCTACAAAATTACAGCCGAAGAAGCATTTGCATTGTCAAAAACAGACAATATAGAAGCTTTATATTATAGTGCAAATCAAATTAGAGCAAAATTTAATGGCAAAAAATTTGAAATGTGCTCTCTAATAAAAGTAGAGTCTACAAAATGCACAGAAGATTGTTTATGGTGTACACATGGTACAAAATCAAAAACACCTATAAAAGAATACGATATAATTAATAAAGATAAAGCAATTGAAATAGCCCTAAATTACACATCAAGAGGAGTAAAACGAATATCTCTATCATCAACAAGTAAAGCATTTACTGATAATAAGTTAGATAAAGTAATAGATATTTATAAAGCAATTCAAGAAAAATGTAATCCAAAATTTTGTGGAGCATTAGGTCATTTAACAAGAGAACAATTATTAAAATTAAAAAAAGAAACCAAAGTAACAAGACTACAATGTAATCTAGAAACCTCGCCAAATATATATCCAAAACTCTGCACAACAGATACATTTGAAGCAAAAATAGCAACCCTAAAACTTGCCAAAGAATTAGGATTTGAGTTGTGTTGTGGATTAATTATAGGAATGGGCGAAAATATGAAAGATAGAATTGATTTAGCCATAATAATCAGAGATTTAGGAGTAAAATCAATTCCAATTGGAATATTAACACCACAAATAGGAATACCTCTAGAAAATCAACCCAAACTTGCAAGTGAAGAAATATTAACAACAATTGCAATATACCGATTTATAAATCCAACAGCTGATATTAGATTAAGCGGTGGAAGATCATTAATTAAAATTATTGAAAACGAAGCACTTAGAGCAGGAATAAATTCTTCAATGGTTGGACATATGCTTTCAACCGAAATAAGTTGTGAAATAGAAGATGATAAAGAAAAATTTGAAAAAGAAGGTTTTAAATTATAATTAATTTTTCCAAAAAGACAAAGATAGATTTAAATATCTTTTTATTAAAATAGCAAAATTTGTGATTGGACTATTTCCCATAAAATTGTCACAAAAATCTTGTATATAATAAAGTGTATCAGATGATAATTTTATAGACAAATATTGAGCATTTTCATTGTTGGGTGTTACACATTTATTATAAAGAGCATGATATAAAACTTTTGTAGAAAAATTTATATCCCAACGTTGTAAATTATTGATATTTAGAGAATTTTTAAAAATATCATCGATTATAGTAATATTATTAAAATTAGCTACCGAAGATAAAATTTCAAGATTTTGAATATCAATAAAATCAACAAAAGAAGGAATTATAGTATGTTTGATTTTACAATAATAGAAAGCCCACTCAGAATTTCTAAATTTTTTAATAATTGAAATTAAATCTATTTTGAAAGAAAAAAACTTAGATTTTTCAATAAATTTAATAGCTAATTCAATATTACCATCAACATAACTTTCCCAAAAATCAAGAGAAACTATATTACAAAGATGAAAAATAGCAAATTGTTTATCATCTTGAATAAAAATTTTAGGATATAATATTCTAATATCTTGAATATTAATTGATTTTAAATAATCAGAAAATTTATCATTTTCACTATAATTTTCTATACAAAAACCTATTGTTTTAGAAAAAGAAATTATAGAATTTAAAACTTGATTATAATATTGTGTTATAGAAGAATCTTCACGAAAAGATAAAAGTTTTGCAAGTGTATTTTTTACAGATTTAGATTTTTCATTAACATAAAAATTTTCTAAAACAAGCAAATCATTATCAAAAACAATAGAAATTGAATTTAAAAAATCATTTTTATGTTCAGTAGTTTCAAAATTCCAATCTCGTTGAAGATATTTAATCGAAAAAATATTATTAATCAACCTTAAAGATTTAAAAATAGCTAAACGTTGAGAATGTTTAGCAGTAGCCCATTGAATATCAGTTAAATTAATAGAGTCAGCCAACCATTTACCACGATTTCCTAACAAAGGCCAAATTTGAGAACGATATTGAAATGTTGCAATTGATTTATTAGATAAAAAAAATTTTAAAAAGTATGGAATAAAAAAAGGAGGAATAATTAATTCTCTATGTTTCAAAACCATAGAAACATAATTAAAAATAATATTTTCACCATTTTTTATAGACAACAAAAAATTATTAGCTAAACTATTTGACATATATTTTTTAGTTTCAGGTTCAGGATTATTAAAAGGAACAAAATCGTCAACCTTTTTAGCTAAAAATCCTGACCGATAATAAGATAACGCAATAGCTGAAGTTTTATAAAAAGCATCTTCCACGCAGCAATTATCAGAATTATAAATAGTTTCCGCAAAATCAAATACAATCTTTGGCCAAAGACTAAAATCAGGAGACTTATTTGAAGTTCCAAGTAAAGCAGAATTAATCAAATTATCAAGACATTTCATAATTTAACGAATAAAAACCTGAGTCAGACCAAATAGATAAAATTTTCCAAAAATATTCATTAATAAAAACAAAAGCAGAAAAAGGTTTACCAGCTGTAAAACACAACAGATTAATCACTTCATTTTCTGTAATTTGTAAAGGCATTACATTATTATCAACATCAGAAACGCAATATTTATTATTTCTAAGTCCAAATATCAAACCTGAAACAATTAAAGGAATTTGAGAAATGAAAGGATTTTCCGAAACAATTTTTCTGAAAATTTTTAAAGCAATATTAATTCCATTAAAAGCATTTGGAGCAAAAGAACTATTTGAAAAATTCCATTTAGGAGCTAAAACTCTCATAGAATGAATACCACGATAAAAATAAAAATCAGAAGTGATATAAGTACCTGAATTTAAATTAAATTCATCATGAAAATCACTTTTATAAAATTGAATATTGCAAGCAATTTTTTTTGAAGTACACCCAACAAGCCAAACAGTTTTTTTAGAAATATTATTGAATTTAATTTTATTATTTTCAACAGCCAAAACCATCCATAAATCATTGACAGGTTGAAATTTTAAAATGTCAGCTTTTGAAACATTAACACCCGCAATAACCAAAATTTCAGTTTGCCATTCAGGCGAGAGATTTTTGATATTGATTAAAGAATCACAAAGAGTATAAAGATAAACAAATTTGTTAGTTAATAAATATTTATAAACATCATCCGAAAAATCATAATCAACAATTTCAGATAAAATATTCACAAAACCAACAAGTTGTGCATCTACCAAACGTTCAATAGCAGGACCAATAAAATTATCAATATTTTCAGAAATATTAATAAAACCCATTCTTAACCAATCAGTTAAGCGCAATTTAAAATCAATTGCACCAGCCACCATATTGTTAAGACGCACCAACGAAATAGTTGGCCAAAGTTTATCTACATCAATATCTAAATTAATATTCACATTTATTTAGTTGAAAATGTGTATTTTAAAGGTTGATAAGGTTCAATAAGACCAGCACGATGTTTACCATAAGCTTTATCGTAAGAAATAAGCAAAACTCCAGTAGAAAATTTTCTGATATGAGGAAGAGCAATTTTCCAACCTTCTATTAAAGAATTATTTCCATAAATAAATTGAATGGTATCATTAGTAGAAAAAGTTTTATTATTTCTCATAGAAACACCAGTGTAAATAATAGTTACAGTATCAGTATCAGCATAATGAATAGTATCTTTTTTTACATTTTGAAGTGCCAAAAGAATACCATCATCATCATAACAATCTATGAGATTATTGTTGCTATCTTTTAAATACTTAGAATCAGTTAATAAAGATTTCCTTAAATTTTCGAAAGCTTTGTCTTGAGCATCTTCATATTCATCCATTTTACTACAAGCAAAACATAAAAAAATAGAAATAACTAAAGAATAAAGAACAATTTTTTTCATATTTTATTTAAAATCAATAAGTTCAATATCAAAAATTAAAGTAGAAAAAGGCGGAATACCTTTAGTACCTTCAGGACCATAAGCCAAATTAGAAGGAATTACAAAACGAGAAATTTCACCTTTTTTCATCGAAGCAATAGCCTCTTCCCAACCAGGAATAACATAATCTTGCCCAAGCTGAAAAGATAAAGGTTTATTACGTTTATAACTATTGTCAAATTCGGTACCTTCAACAAAAGTACCGATATAATGTACAGTAACAAATTTATCTTTAGCAGTAGAATTACCAGTACCACGTTGTAAAACCACTTTATATAAACCAGTTGGCGAAGGAAGCGAAGAAATTTGTTCACGATCAATATAATCATGAATAACCATTTGTTCGTTAGCCATCATTTTTTGAATATATTCACCAAACTGTTTTTCAAGAGTTTGCTGAGGTATAATATCTTTGCATCTAACATAAAAAGTGATACTATCACCTTTTTTTATATAATTTGGAACATCAATTCCTCGAGATAAATTATAAAATTTGATAGCATCAACACGAAAAATCATACTATCACCTTTGTGCATCATTTTTAATCCTTCTTCAATACATCCAGTTAAAGTGTCAGGACGACATTCCATAGTAAATTTATCAGTAACTTCTTGACTATCAAACATAAGAGAGTCTAAAGAATCAAAATATTTTACATCTAAAACCCAAGCGTCGCCCGAATTAGCCGTAATAGTATCGCTACCAATTTGAACATATCGATATTGAACACCAGATGGTAAAACAGAAAAATTAGAGTTAATTTCTGAACTACAAGATGTTAAAAAAAGAAAAAATAGAACAAAAGTGATAATATTTTTCATGTTAATAAGATTCGTTTTGATTAGGAAAATCACAAGATTTTACATCAGCAACATAATTAGAAACAGCGCCTTTAATAATATTAGATAAATCGGCATATTTACGTAAAAATTTAGGTTTAAAACCATCATTAATACCAATCATATCTTGATAAACAAGCACTTGACCATCACAAACATTACCAGCGCCAATGCCAATAGTAGGAATATCTAGAGATTCAGTAACTTGTTTAGCTAAAAGAGTAGGAATTTTTTCTAAAACAAGACTAAAACAACCATAACTTTGTAGCAATTGAGCATTTTTTAACAAAATTTCAGCTTCAGCATCTTGTTTAGCACGTAAACCATATCCACCAAACTTATTAACACTTTGAGGAGTAAGACCTAAATGCCCCATGATAGGAATTCCAGCCGAAAGAATAGCTTTAAAAGATTCTTCAATTTCTTGTCCACCTTCGATTTTAACAGCTTGGCAACCTGTTTCTTTCATAATTTTAACAGCATTTTTAACTGCTAAATGAGGATCTCCTTGATAAGAACCAAAAGGCATATCAACCACAACAAAAGCACGAGATACGCCACGAACCACGCTAGAAGCGTAACAAATAATTTGCTCAACAGTAATAGGAAGAGTAGTATCATACCCCATCATTACATTTGCAGCAGAGTCACCAACTAAAATAGCATCGATACCTGCTTGATCGATAATTTTAGCAGTAGAATAATCGTAACAAGTAATCATGGCAATTTTTTCGCCATTTTGTTTCATGCTTTGAAAAGTTTGAGTTGTAACTTTCTTAATTTGAATAGATTCAGACATTTGTTTAAAAAAATTGATTAACTGCAAAATTACTAAAAAAAAACAAAAAATAAAAAAAGAAATAATTAACAAAATTTCACAAATAAAATTTGGTAAATGATTAAATCAGATATAAATTTGCAGTATCAAAAATAAAGTTTAAGAGAATATAATAAAGTATGTTTTTTTCATAATATAAAGGTTTAGGTTAATAATTAGCTAAGGGGAGAAAGCAGTGATTGTTTTCTCCTTATTTTTTATATAAAAAAAAACGGATAAGAAAAACTTATCCGTTAAATATAGTAAATAAAGCAATTAAATAGCTTTCAAACTCATATCAAGACTCTTAATTTGGTGAGTTAAAGCACCAACAGAAATAAAATCAACACCAGTTAAAGCATAATCACGAAGGTTATCAAGAGTAATTCCACCAGACGATTCTGTTTCAAATTTACCATTAATAAGTTCAACAGCTTTTTTAGTAGTAGGAATATCAAAATTATCAAGCATAATACGTTGAACACCACCGATTTCTAAAACTTGAGAAATTTCGTCAAGATTACGAGTTTCAATTTCGATAGGAATATTTTTACCATTAGCTTTACAATAATTTTGAGCAGCCAAAATAGCATTTTTGATACCACCAGCAAAATCAACATGATTGTCTTTGATTAAAATCATATCAAAAAGACCAATTCTGTGATTTTTACCACCACCAATTTTAACAGCTTCTTTTTCAAGTAAACGCATACCAGGAGTAGTTTTTCGAGTATCAAGCACTTTAGTGTGAAGATCTGCAATTTTTTCAGCATAGATGTGTGTTTGAGTAGCAACCCCACTTAAACGTTGCATAAAATTAAGGACCAATCTTTCTGCTTGGAGAATAGAAATAACACTACCCGAAACAGTAAAAGCAATGTCACCTTTTTTTACAACAGCACCATTTTGAAGTTTTAAATCAACTTTTAAATTAGGGTCAATTGTATTGAAAATTTTTAAAGCAACATTAATACCTGCTAAAATACCATCTTGTTTAATAATAAGTTTAGCAGCACCTTGTTCATCAGCAGGAATTGTTGAAAGAGAAGTATGATCACCATCGCCTAAATCTTCAGCAATAGCTATTTTAATTAAATCATCAATAAGTTTTTCCATAACAAAAATTTTTTGCAAATATATCATTAAATATTATAAAATAAAAAAAACTAAAAAAGCCCGACAGCCAAGGCTAATCGGACTTAATATAGCATGAAAAATTACTTTCAATAAACAGAGAAATAAGTAATTAACGTTTTATGGTTAATATTTTTTAATGTATAATGAAATTTGTAATTATCACCTTTTAAAGTTGTGAAATAACCAGAAGTATAATTGGAATTAGATTCATAAATTTTAGAAGTAGGTTTATATTGTTTAAAAAATTCTTCAAGAAGAGTTTTAGCTTGAATTTTTGAACAAAGAGATTTAGAATCAAGGATTTCAATTTCTACATTAGAAGAAAAAAAATCTGAAAATTCATCTATTTTTCCATTGACTATAGCTTCAGAAATTTGATTATAATCATTGTTATGATTAAAAGAAAAAGCTAGGCAAATCAAAAGCAAAAAAATGAAAGATAAAACTAACAATATTTTATTTTTTATTTTCATTAGTGATATATTAAATTAAAACAATATTTGTGAATTTAAAACAAAAAGTATTCCATAATAAAATATAGTATAAAAAGAACGAAGTATTAAATTAGTAAAATAAAAATAAAAATTTACAATGGTATAATTATTAAAATAGTATTTTTTTTTACAAAAAAAGCGCATAAATTATGCGCTTTAATTATAAAAAAATAATAAAAATCATTAAGTTAAAATTGGTATTTCACCATCAGGGCCATAAGAAAAAAACTCTTCAAATTTTTTGTTAAAATCCATTTTATTTTCCAAACTCCATTGTTTAACTAAGTCAGTAACGTCATAAAAATAGAAATCAACATTTCTTTTTTTCTTAAAAAATATTGCACCAGAATAAATTAAAATCATACTTTTTAGGAGTAAATTCACAATATTAGGTGTAGCATTTAAACCATATCTACTCCATTTACTTCCCCAAAGCCCATCAATTTTTAAAGCAACAACTTTAGTGTTTTTTGGAAGTTTTTTACAAATATCGTAAGCTAAACGTCTTGCTCCAATGGTTTCTTTACCATCAGTAGTAACATGACCAGAAGGATAAAATAAAATGTTACCACCTTTATTTAATTGAGAAGAAACAATAGAATCTAATTGTAATGCTTGTTCAACCCCTGCCCTACTTTTTCTTAAATCAGGAACTTGAACAGCTTTAAATTGTTTTAAAATACCATTAATAAAAGGAATTTTAAAGAAACGTTCGTCCACAAGAGGTTGAATATTATAATTGTATAAAGACCCCAAAAGCAAAAGCGGATCAATAACCGCGCGATGTGTAGGTAAAAGAAGAATGTTTTGCTCAGGAGATATTTCTAAAATTTCTTTATTAAAAAAATTAACTTTGTAATGCAATTTCATTTTAGAATAAGCGAAATTGGCAACAACAGAACGGTAATTAAAAGTAAAAATAAAAGAGAATAAACCGAAAACAATTGCTAATATAAGAAATACATAATTTGGACCCCAAAAATAAATAATCAAAATATTAGTAACAGCGGCAATAAAAATGTATACAAAAGAAATAAGATTAAAATAAGCTAAAATGACATTTAATTCTTTAGAATCTACACGTTTTTGAATTTCAGCATCAAGCGGAATTTTAAAAAAACCACCTAAAAAAGAAATTAATGTTACTAAAATTGTAAAACCAATAGGATTTTGATCAAAAATAAAAATGCAAAGAAGAAGAATGGCGATAATAATACCCCAAATATAAACTTTTCCTAGCATAAAGAATTTTTTATCAAGTTTTCCACAAATAACACATCCTAAAGATACTCCAATAGCCATTATAGCAAGTACACACCCAGTGTTAGATTTTGACATACCTAAAATATCAGGACAATAAGTTAACAAAAGAGTCTGTAATGTAGCGCAAAGCCACCAAAAAAGGCATAAAATATGTATAACAGAATTTAAACCAGAATATTTAGCAACAATTTTAGAAGAATCTTTAATAAATGTAATAGGATTTATAGAAGAGTCAACCTCATCAATAGTATAATTTTTAGATTTAATAAATAAACTAAAAATATATCCTAAAATAGCTAACCCTAAAAGAGTTAAATAAAAAATATATGGTTGAGCATAGTCACTCATAAAAGCAGCAACAACGGTTCCAATAAGCATAGCTAAAAAAGCAACAGCTTCCATACCTCCCATTCCTTCAGAAATGCCATTTTCACCACCAATATCTTTAATTAAACTATATTTTGCAGGAGAATACAAAGCACTTTGAAGTCCCATTAATAACACAGAAGTAATGGTAATATAAATATTTTGGAAATAGAATCCTAAAATAGCTAAAATCATGATAGGAAATTCAACTAATTTAGCAACTCTAACGACTTTAACTTTATTAAAATAATGAGGTAATTTTCCAGCTAAAGGAGAAAAAAATAAATATGGTAAAACTAAAGCAGCAGCAGTAACATTAACAATAATAAAATGCGAATCATCACTTACCCATGAAACAGCAATTAATGCAGCTAAAGTTTTTAAAAAATTATCATTAACAACTCCAAAAAAGTTTGTTAAATATAAAGAAAAGAATTTTTTAATGTTTGACATATAAATAAATTATATATAAAAAAACCGCAAAAAAATGCGGTTTTATAAAATTCAAATTAATTATTATTTACTAGGTTTAATTTCAGCAGCAAATTTGATATTACCATTTTTATAAATTTCAGTAATACCATTTTCGCCATTAGGAATAGGTAAATAATTGTTATCTTTAATGTATTGGTCAAATTTATCGCCCACATTTCTTCTTAATTCAGTATTAAAATCTTGAAAAGGCACTTCAATAACCATACATTTAGTTTCACCAATTTCACGAGTCATAAAATTATTACGTTTAAGACGAATAATTAAAGAAGAATCAGCAAAAGCATCAGAATTCAAAATACATCCAACAATGCTATGAAATTTTAATTCAGTTTTAACATTTCTTTCATAAAAAATAGCGAAGTCAGATTCTGTTTCAACATCAATTTTTTTGAGTTCGTTTTTTAAAGAATCAATAATATTAAAAGTTTGACGATAAGGAGCATATGATTCAACACAAACCGTAAAATAAGGTCCAACATTTTGTTCTTGAATGATAGGAATAGAATTACAAGCATTCAAAGCAAAAATCATAACACCTAAAGCTACAAGATAATTTCTAAAAATTTTCATAATCATAAAAATTAAAAATTAGGCAGACTTTTAAAATGATTTAAAAATCTGCCTAAATATACAAAAAATTAATCTAGGTTCAAATTCTTTCCGTGACAATTTTTAAACTTTTTACCACTTCCACAAGGACAAGGATCGTTACGTCCCACTTTCTTTTCCACTCTAACAGGTTGAACTTTTTGTTGAGGACGTTGTTGAGGAGCAGGTTTATCACTGATACTTGATGTAGCCTCTTCTTTAGTTGCTTGTAAATTTCTATTTTGAGGTTTTTGTGAAGGTTCTGGAGCACGTTGTATATTTTCTGGATTTGGAACATGAATATGACCTTTCATTATAGTTGAAATAACAGATCTATTGTTTTTATTTTCCATCTCGGTAAATAAATTGTCAGATTCAATTTTGAAAATTACAAGAGGATCTTTTTGTTCATAACTTACATTTTGAACAGATTTCTTTAAATCATCAAGGTCACGAAGATTTTCTTTCCAATTTTCGTCAATAGTAACAAGCATTACAATTTTTTCAAAAGCTTTGGTAATTTCACGACAATTAGATTCGTAAGCTTTTTGAAGATTAACTCTAATTTGGAAAACACGTTTACCATCAGAAATAGGCACAACTATATATTCATATCTACCATTATTGTTTTCATAAACTTGCTTAATAACAGGAGCTGCTTGATCTCGTAAAAGTTTCATTTTAGTAGCCATATTGTTATAAGCAGTATCAAAAAGTTTATCAGCAATTTTATCGTTAGAAAGTTTAATAAATTCATCTTCGGTAATAGGCGATTGCATACCGAGAGATTTAGAAATTTCGAAACAGAATGATAGATAATCAGACTCACGATATTTATTAACAATGGTTTCACAAGCATCGTTAAGCATATTATTAATAACAATATCTAAACCATCACCAAACAAAGCGCTACGACGTTGTTTGTAAATAGCTTCACGTTGTTTGTTCATAACATCATCATATTCAAGAAGACGTTTACGAATACCAAAGTTATTTTCTTCGACTTTACGTTGAGCACGTTCAATAGATCTAGTAACAAGAGAGTGTTGAATAACTTCACCTTCTTGAATTCCCATTTTATCCATTAAAGCGGCAATTTTTTCACTACCAAAAAGTCTCATCAAATTATCTTCGAGCGAAACAAAGAATTGAGAAGAGCCAGGATCACCTTGACGTCCACTACGACCACGCAACTGGCGGTCAACACGACGAGACTCATGGCGTTCAGTACCGATAATAGCTAAACCACCAGCTTCGCGAACTTCAGAACTTAATTTGATATCAGTACCACGACCAGCCATATTAGTAGCAATAGTGATTGTTCCTTTTTGACCAGCAACAGCTACGATTTCAGCTTCACGAGCATGTTGTTTTGCATTTAAAACGTTGTGTTCAAGTTTTTCGTAACTCAACATTTTGCTTAAAAGTTCTGAAACTTCAACAGAAGTTGTACCCACCAAAACAGGACGTCCTGATTCGTGAAGACGTTTAACTTCATCAATAACAGCTTTATATTTTTCACGTTTAGTTTTATAAACTAAATCTTCTTGATCGTAACGTTTTGTAGGTACGTTTGTAGGGATAGAACAAACGTCTAGTTTATAAATGTCCCAAAATTCACCTGCTTCAGTTTCAGCGGTACCAGTCATACCTGCAATTTTTTTGTACATACGGAAATAGTTCTGTAATGTAATAGTTGCAAAAGTTTGAGTAGCAGCTTCAACTTTAACATTTTCTTTTGCTTCAATAGCTTGATGAAGTCCATCACTATAACGACGACCTTCCATAATACGACCCGTTTGTTCGTCAACAATTTTAACTTTATTGTCGATAACAACATATTCTTGGTCGCGTTCAAACATTGTATATGCTTTTAATAACTGATTAATAGTATGAACACGTTCAGATTTAATAGCATAATCTGACAAAAGAACATCTTTTTTAGCTAATTTTTCATCGTCAGTAAGATTTGAATTTTCGATTTCAGCCACTTCAGTACCCACATCAGGCAAAACAAAAAATGTTGGATCGTCAGCATTTTGCGAAATCAAATCAATACCTTTTTCTGTAAGGTCAACAGAATTTAATTTTTCTTCAATAACGAAATAAAGTTCATCGGTAATTTCAGGCATACGTTTATTATTTTCTGCCATGTAAATACCTTCAGTTTTTTGTAAAAGAACTTTATTACCTTCTTCGCTCAAGAATTTAATAATAGCATTATTTTTTGGAAGACCTTTCCATGCTTTTAATAAAGAAACACCACCTTTTTCTAAATCACCAGCAGCAATTAATTTTTTAGCATCATTGAGCAAACGATTAACTAATTCTTTTTGATGTTGAACCAAAAGCACAACTTTAGGTTTAAGATCCATAAAAAGTTTCATATCGTCGCCAGCCTTAGGAACAGGACCACTAATAATTAAAGGTGTACGAGCATCATCGATAAGAACAGAGTCAACCTCATCGACAATAGCATAAATATGTTTACGTTGAACTAATTCGTTAGGAGTAATGGCCATATTATCACGAAGATAATCAAAACCAAATTCGTTATTAGTTCCAAAAGTAATATCGCATTCATAAGCTTTTCTACGTTCAAGAGTGTTAGGTTGATGTTTATCAATACAATCAACAGTTAAACCATGAAATTGATAAAGCATCCCCATCCATTCGCTATCACGTTTAGCCAAATAATCATTAACAGTAACCACATGAACACCTCTACCAGTAAGTGCATTTAAGAAAACAGGAAGAGTTGCCACCAAAGTTTTACCTTCACCAGTAGCCATTTCAGCAATTTTTCCTTGATGAAGAACAATACCACCTAATAATTGAACGTCGTAGTGAACCATATCCCATTTTAAGATATTTCCACCAGCTAACCATTGATTTTGATAAATAGCTTTGTCACCATCAATAGTGATAAATTCATTAAAAGCAGCAAGATCACGATCCATTTGAGTTGCAGTAACTTCGATGGTTTCGTTTTCTTTAAATCTTCTTGCTGTATCTTTAATTATAGCAAAAGCTTTTGGAAGAATTTCATCAAGTTGACTTTTAATAATATCGTCAATTTTCTTTTCAGAATCATCGATATTATCATATAATTCTTCTTGACGTTTAACTGTTAAAGGTTCAGGACTTTCAAGTTCTTTTTTGTAAGAATTTAATTTAGTATTTTCAGCTTCTATTGCTTGAGCAATTTGAGTACGTAATTTTGTAGTTTCTTCTCTTAATTGGTCGTTTGAGAAATCTTGTAATTTTGCATACTCAATTTTTATTTGCTCTAAAATAGGAAGCAATTTTTTGATGTCTTTGCTCGATTTGTCTCCAAAAAATTTTTTTAGGAAACCTGTTAATATACTCATTTATTTATCTAATTTTATGTTTATCAAATTAATAAGAATAAAAAAGTGCCAAAAAGCACATTTAGTTCGATACAAAGGTATATTTTTTTTTGAAAATATTTCGACTTTTATAAAAAATGAAGTCATTTATTAAATAAATTTTTTTATCAAAATTTTTTTTTAATAAAAAATCATAAAAGTATCTATAATAAAGCCAAAAAATTATTATATTTGTTGATTAAAAATCCAAAAATAATAAAATGAGATATAGATCAGTACAAACAGGAGTAATATTTATCACATTTATAGGAACTATATTATTAATAACATGTTTGTTATTATACTATTATAGCTATACAGAAAATCAAAATAAAATTATAACCAAAACCAAAGAACAACGTGAATTATTGGTAAACCAAGTAATACAAAATAGTAAAGAAACATTTATAAAAGTAATAAATGAAAATTCAGCTTGGGACGAATTACAAGAAACATACAAAGAAAAAGATGAAGATTGGTATTATGAAAATATCGGAAACATGCTAGAATCATACAATGCTACATACGTAGCCGTTATAAATGAAGAAGGCAAAATACAATATGAAAGAAATTGCGATTTATTTAGTGATAAAAAATTTTATACATTTATAAAAGGTGAACTTCCACAATATTTTAAAGAAAATGGTTTTTTAAATTATTATTATTCAGATGAAGAAGCAAATGTATTTGAATATTTCTGCGCAGGAATTGTAAGTTCTAAAGACATAATAGAAAGAAAAGAAAAAGAAGTTGGATATTTAATGATGGTTCGTCAAATAAACGACTCATTATTAAATGAATATGGAAAATCAATAGAAAATTCAAAAACAAGTTTAGTATTTGATTTTTCTATTATAGAAAACATGGAAAAAACAAACAATGAACAAAACAAAAATCAAATAATAACTTATATAACATTGAATAATCTATATGGAAATCCTACATCATACATTTGTTTTATATCAGAAAACGAAATAGAAAAAATATTTAAAGATTACAAACCTGTATTTTTCTATATATCAGGATTTTGCATATTAATATTTTTATTAGTTGCATTATATTTTAGATTAAGAGTAACTCGACCTTTGAAAAAAATAGCACACGCTTTTCAAGAAGGAAATTCAGACAACATAATTTCCATGAAAAAAAATAAAACAGAATTTGGACTAATATCTAACTATATCGACGATTTTTTTACCCAACAAAATAAATTAAAAGAACTAAACCAAGAAATATCGGGTCAAAAAGCCGAAATGGAAAAACAAAATCAAGAATTACAACAACAAAAAAAGGAAATAGGCATTCAAATGAATAATGTAAATGTCTTAAATCTTCAATTATCAGACAGAAACAAAGAAATGGAACTTAAAAACACCAAAATTCTTATTCAAAAATCACAAATTGAAGAACAAGCCAAATCATTAGAATTGCATAAATCAGAATTAGAAAACCTTTATCATCAAATGACTTATAATAATAAGCAACTACAATCAAGCAACACAATGCTTGTAAATAGTATGGATAAAGCAGAAATATTAAAAAATGCAATAATGGTTTCACTATTGCCAACAAAATACATATTCAAAGACTTTTTTACCCTAAATTTACCCAAAGGACACGTAAGCGGAGATTTTTATTTTTCGAAACGAAACGAAAATTACTTAATAGTAGGTATCGGAGATTGTAATACCCAAGAAGCACCCGGAGCTATATTATCAAGTATGACAATGTATATCTTAGACAAAATATTAACAACAAAAGGAAACGATAAAATATTACCAAATAAAATTTTAGATGAATTATCAGAAAAATTAAAATCATTTATTGAAAATAGAACCAAAGACGAAAAAATAAAAGAAAAAGAAAGTTCAAACGAAGAAATATATATATCCATATTAATATATGATTTCAAAGAAAAAATAGCATATTTTTCAAGTGCACGACGCTCAGTAATAATTATTAGAGATGGAGATACAAATGAATATTTTGGAGATAGTGTATCAATAGGCAAACTACCCGAAAATTTTAAATTTTCGTGTCAAGAAATACCATTAAGACAAACCGATATATTATATTTATATACAGATGGTTGCACAGAACAAATTGGAGGACCATACAATCGAAAAATATCAACAGTAAATTTTAAAAAGCAATTATTAAAAATTAGTGTATATCCAATGCAAGAACAAAAACGCCAATTAAAAGCTTTTTATGATGAATGGTGTATACAAAACGAACGTACCGATGATATTACAATTTTTGGTTTTACTATATAATTAAAAAATAGATTATTACATATATTTTATCTGAAAGATATATTTTAAAACTTGTTTTTTATTCTAAATTGATAATTTTGCAACAAAAAACAAGGAAGAAATATTAATAACAAATAATGCAAACCCAAATAACCGAACAAAAGGCAACATACAAAAATAGGTTTCTGTTAACAGACGAAGAAATTGAAAAAAACAGAGAAAATTATACATGTAAATTTAATTTGTCTTATTCAGAATTATTTTGCAAAACAATCTTAGGACCAATAAGAGACGTTTGGTTTAGGGCAAAATTTGTAGGATTTGAAAATTATCCCACAAGAAACAATCAAAATTCACCATTAATATTTGCCACCAATCATTCAGGAATGGCATTTCCATGGGACGCAATTGCATTTATAAGTCAAAGTTTAGAAAAACAACAAGGTTCTATTGATAGTGTACGAGCATTAATATCTCCAATGCTAACAAAATATCCATATATGTGTCCATTTATGATAGATGGACTTTGGTGGAAAGCTGGTTGTATAAATGCAACATTTCTAAATTTTGAAACAGGAATGAAATTGAATCAAACCAACATTCTAATTTTTCCCGAAGGAATTGAAGGAATTGGAAAAGGATTTGATAAAAAATATCAATTTCAACCTTTTAAAACATCATTTTTAAGAATGAGTATCAGATACAAAACTGATATTATTCCATTTTATACCATAAATGGAGAATTTAATAACCCATTGGCTTATAATATAAAACCATTAACAAAAATTTGCAAAAAAATAGGACTTCCATTTTTTCCATTTGGACCAATAATATTTTTAGCATTATTTCAACCATGGATATTTTATGTTTCGTTGCCATCACAATTAACCTTTGTTTTGGGCGAAAGAATAAAAGTTTATGAACTAATCGACAAACCATACGAAGATTTAACCCAAAAAGATCTTAAAATTTTAGGCGAAAAACTTCGAGTTATAATGCAACAAAAGTTAAACGAAGCAACTGAAAAATATGGCAAAAAATATTACGATATAAAAGGGTTAATAAAAAGTATGTGGAAAAACAAAAAGCATTTTTTTAGATATTTCCCTGCATTTTGGCCTTTAACAATGACATATTTTGACGAAAATTATAAAGAAAATAATGGCAAAGGTGAAATCAAATTTTCGATTTTTAATTGCTTAAAAACAATAATTAAACGACCTATAATATTGGCAATGTATTTGCCTATAATTGGATGGATTATAATAGGTTTAAAAAGTTGGTGGACACTCAAAAAACGTAATAAAAACAAATAATAAATTATGAAAAATATTTTAAAAACCATAATACTAATTACAATATTATTTAATTGTACGTCATGCTATAGAAATATTAGATACATAGTTGACGACGAAACTCCATTACCTCATGAATATACCGACACAACAGAAAAATATAAAATAAAAAAAGGTGATATTATTGCCATAAATTTGATTTCTACAAATAAAGAAATCAATGAATTATTCAAAAATCAACAATCAAATAATACAGAAACAGATAAAAAAAACGGATTTATTGTTAATGATACTGGATATGTTTTATTACCAATATTTGGAACAATAAAAGCCGCAGGATTTACAATAGACGAAATACGTAATAATATTCAAAATTTAGCAGATAATAAACTAATTGACGCAGTAGTAACAACAGAAATGCTCAATTTTGACGTCTATTTTATAGGAGCATCTCAAAATACAAAAGTAAACTTCACAAAAACTGAAGTCAACATACTAGAAGCTATTGCACAAACAGGAGGTGTTTCATACGAATCAAAACGTAAAAAAATTATGATTATTCGTAAAACACAAACTGGACACAATATATATAGAATTGATGTTACTGATCGAAAAATATTAGAAGCATCACAATTTTATCTACAACCAAACGATATTGTATACATCGAACCTAAAAGATTTACAGCATTTACTAATGGTTTAAAAAATTATTCAACAGTTTTAAGCATAGTAAGTTCTGCATTAACTACCTATTATTTAATATCAAGACTAAAATAAAATGGCAGAAATTCCAAATCAAAATAACGAACAAAACAATTCAATTGATATTAAATTATATTTATCAAAAATTGCTCCTAAATGGTATATTTATTTAATATCATTAACAATATGCTTAATATATGCTTATTATCAAAATAAACATGTAATACCACAATATTGCAGTAATGCAACATTATTACTAAAAACCAATAATAATCCCCAAAATATCATAGGATTAAACACAATGATAGCAACTGTTGATTTAGAAAACGAAATAAGTCAACTAAAAAGCAATACATTGGCAAGAATGACATTACAAAAACTAAATTTTGAAACAACATATTATCAAGAAGGAAACTATTCTGCCGATAAAGAATTATATACCAATAAACCATTCGAAATAGAATATGATACACAACATACACAAATAGAAGGTGGAAAAATATGGCTTAGATTTATCGAAGACAACAAATTTTCTGTTTCAATAAATGAAGAAAAAAAATTATGTGAATCTAAAATAGGAGAATGGATCGAAACCGAAAAACTAAAATTCAAAGTAAATTTATCACCAGGAACACCCAAAATTACCAAAAATAAAAATTACTACTTTATAAAAAACAATTTTGACAAATTAGTAGCATCTTATTCATCAAAATTAAATGTAAGTCAAAAAAGACAAGGAAGCTCAATTGTAACATTAACACTATATGGCGAAGTTCCAGAAAAACAAGAAGATTATTTAAACACATTATCATTAACATATTTAGAATATGGATTGTCAAGAAAAAATAAAATATTACTACAAACTATATCATTTATTGATACAATGTTAACAAGTTTAGGTGATAGTTTAGACGTAGCACAAAAAAAAATAACACCAAAAATAGAATCATCAGAAACAGAAATAAAAGAACAAATAATAACATTAAAAAATGAAATACAAGAAACTATAATTCGACAAAACTATTACAAATATCTTAAAAACGAATTTGAAAAACAAACAGACCTTACACTAATAGCAACACCAACATTAGCAAATGTTAACGAACCAACAATAGACAATTTTTTAGAAAAACTAACTGAAAAACTAACAGAAAAAAACAAATTAGAATTTTCAATAAGAGAAGGACAAAACATTGCGCCATATTCATTAAACGATTATGAAACAAAAACAATTATAAATCAATGTATTAACTATGTAAATTTAGCAGATAGTTTATTAGAAATCAAAAAGAAACAACTCAATATTCAAATATTACAATTAAATAGCACATTACAAATTGATCCATCAATAGAATGGGACAAAATGAAAATAACCAAAAAATATGATTTAAACAACGAATTATACAACAATCTATTAAGTAAAAGATACGATGCCGAAATAGCATTAGCATCAAGTCAGCCAGACACTGAAATAATTGACGCAGCAACTTGGATAACAAGATATTCAATTGCTCCATTAGGAACATTTAGCTATGCAAAAGCAATAATTATAGCATTAGCAATACCATCAATAATCATATTTTTGATGATATTTTTAGAAAACAAAATAACAGATATATCAGAAATAGAACGAACAACAAAACAAACTCCAATTGGAACAATTTTTCATAATAGACATAAAACAAATTTACCTGTTGTTGAATATCCAAATAGCTCAATAACAGAAGCATTTAGAGCATTAAGAACAAATCTACAATTTATTGATACAGACAATAAACATAAAATAATATTATTTACATCAACAAATAGTGGAGAAGGAAAAACATTTACAAGCGTAAACACTGCCATAATAACAGCAGCTAACGAGAAAAAAGTATTATTAATAGGTCTAGATTTAAGAAAACCAAAAATTCAAGAATATTTTAAACTACCTAATAATAAAGGAATTAGCACATATTTAATAGGAGAATCCACATACGAAGAAACTATAATAAAAACAGAATATAAAAACTTAGATTTTGTATTACCAGGACCAATACCTCCAAATCCATCAGAATTAATTGGAAGCGAAAAAATGATAGAATTTATCAATAAAGCAAAACAAAATTATGACTTTATATTCATTGACTCTGCTCCTGTTGGAATAGTTACAGATGCTTTATTACTTAAAAACATAGTTTCATCATATATTTTTGTAATACGACAAAATTACACATTTAAATCAGCATTAAAACTATTCACAAATCTTAAAAACGAAGGATACCCAAAACTAAACCTAATATTTAATGGAATAAAACAACACTATGGAAAAGGATATGGCTATCACTATTATAATTCATATTATGGAAAATATTATGGCGGATATTATGACGAAGGTGAACACAAAAAAAATTTTTTAAAAAAATTATTCTCAAAAAAATAAAAATTCAAAAATTGTTTATTAATTTTGTAATAAATAAAAAACATTATTACTAAAATATATCCACAGAAAAACGTACTATGAGAAGAATAAAAATTATAATAAAAGATTTTTTAGAAAAAAATCAAGATAAGAAAATCTATAAATTTTTTAAATTTATAACAGGACACCCTTATATAACAATCTTTATAGGAATAATAATTTTTACATTATTTTTTGACGAATATAACATAATAAATCGTACAAAAGAATACATCAAAACAAAAAATTTAAAAGCCGAAGTAGAATATTATCAAAACAAAATATACGAAGACTCAATAAAACTTCATGAATTAAAAACCAACAACAATAATTTAACAAAATTTGCACGAGAACAATATTTAATGAAAGCAGATAACGAAGATATATTTATAATAAAAGAAAAATAATGGAAACATCGGCTTATACATTATTACAATTAAATCAACTAATAAAAAAAGAAATCTCAACAAGATTTCAAAAAGGAGTATTATTAATAGCCGAAATTCATTCAATATCAGCAAGATTAAATGGTCATGCTTATTTAGATTTAGTAGAAAAATCAGAAAATGGCGACCAAATAGTTGCGCAATTAAAAGCAACAATTTGGTCAAACGTATTTAGAATAATAAAACCATATTTTGAAACCACAACAGGACGAAAACTAGAAGCAGGTTTAAAAATAATGGTTAATGCTCAAATTTCTTTTCACGAAATTTATGGATTAAGTGCAAATATTACAGCAATTTATCCAGAACATACAATAGGAGATTTAGCATTACAACGACAAAAAACTATCGAAAAACTTAAAAACGAAGGAGTTATAGACATGAACAAAAGTCTAGAACTTCCAATGTTGATAAAAAATATAGCAGTAATATCATCAGCAGGAGCCGCGGGATATGGCGACTTTGTTAATCAATTAAACAATAACCAATACGGATATAAATTTAACACATATTTGTTTGAAGCAACTGTTCAAGGTAAAGATGCTGAAAATTCAATAATTAATCAATTAGAACGAATATCAAATCTAAGTGAAATATTTGATTGCATTGCTTTAATAAGAGGAGGAGGAAGCAAAACTGATTTAAATTGTTTTGATAATTATATTCTTTGTCAAAACTTATGTCAAGTTCCAATTCCGATAATCACAGGTATAGGACACGACAGAGATGAATCAGTAGCAGACATAGTAGCAAACACTCATTTAAAAACACCAACTGCTGTTGCTCAATTTATTATTGATAGAGCATGTAATTGCGAAAATCTTGTAAATAAAACTATTACAAATATTCAAGATTGCATTAAAAACAAAATAGAAATATCACAAAACAAACATACTCAAATAGTTAATAAAATTCAATATATTTTAAGTAATTTTTCAACAAGAAAAGAAAATAATATTGACAAATTAAAACAACAAATAACAAACAACATAAAACTTAAATTTCACACTAAAAATACCAAACTAAAAGACACAATACAGAACATCACATATAAATCTACCCAAAAAATAAAAGACAAACAAAACCAAACAAATAACATAGCCACCAAAACAATATCAAACATTAAAAACAAAATAACAGAAAAAAATTTTGAAATCGACAAAACCGAAAATACAATAAAATTAAACAATCCACAAAATATATTAAAAAAAGGCTACTCATATACAAAAATAAACAATCAAATAATCAAATCCACAAGTCAACTCCAAGAAGGCGATACCATAACCACAATATATTCAGATGGCAAAACAGAATCAAAAATCACTAAAAAATACAATTAATGAAAAAAATAGGAATAATATCAGACACACATAATTATTTAGATCCAAAATTTTTAGATTTTTTTGAACCATGTGATTTAATAATTCATGCAGGCGACATAGGATCATTAGAAATAGCAGATAAATTATCAAAATTTAAAAAATTAATAGCAGTAAGTGGAAATATTGATGATTATAACACAAAACTTCAATATCCATTAGAACAACGATTTAAAATAGAAGAAGTAGAAATATATTTAACACATATAGGAGGATTTCCGGGAAAATATAGTCAAAAGTCAAAAAAAATATTAGAAAGCAATCCTCCACAAATATTTATATGCGGACATAGCCACATATTACGAGTAATGTACGATAAAAAATACGACACATTAGTAATAAATCCAGGAGCAGCAGGACAATATGGAATACAACCTAAAAAAACAGCAATAAGATTAAAAATCGATGGCAAAGAAATAAAAGATTTAGAAATATGCGAGTTAAATCGATAAAGAAAATCAAATCTTATATTTTTTTATAGTTTTTACAAATATAAAATACAAATTTCACTCATATAAGCAATAATGTTTTGATAATAAAAAACTAACGAAACATAAAAATAAAGCATTATTAACAAGTTATTAACAGATATAATACTTTACACACAAAAAAACTAAAAAAATTAAGTTGTAAACAAGTTATTAACAACAATTTAGTTTTTTAGCATTGAAAATCAACAAGTTATTTTTTTTAATTTTTTTTTCATAACTAAATCGTTGATAATTAAAAAAATAATAAAATAAAAGAAAAAACAATTAAAAATAGATTTTGTTTTCTCGAAAATTTTATCAAACTTTACAGCGAAATAGGATTATAAAACGTACGTACCAAAAACAAAAAGAAATATAATGGAAACTTCGGCAAAAGAAATATGGAATGAATGTTTAGCAATAATCAAGGATAATATTCCTGCGCAAAGCTATAAAACATGGTTTTTGCCAATTATTCCCTTGAATATTGATAATAATTTATTAACTATTCAAGTTCCATCACCTTTCTTTCACGAATATATTGAAGCTCAATATATAGATATTTTGAGTTCTACCTTAAAAAGAACAATGGGTCAAAATGCAAAATTAGCATACAGAGTTGTTGTTGATAGTGGTAGAAAAAATAATTTTGCTCAAAACAATAATTCTCAACAAGGTTCCATGTTGTTGCCAGGAACAAATCCATCAAATACAAGACACACTTTTAATAATATTAATAACAACATAAACAATAATCCAAAAACATTCAACGTACAATCACCACAAAATCAACAAGAACCAACAATTAGAAATCCATTTATAATTCCAGGAATAAAAAAAATAAATATAAATCCACAACTAAATCCAAACTATACAATAGATAATTTTATTGAAGGAGAATGTAACCGCTTGGGACGAAGCGCAGCAGAAGCAATTGTTAATCAATTGAGCAAAACTCCATTTAATCCATTATTAATTCATGGAGATAGTGGATTAGGGAAAACACATTTGGCTCAAGCTATTGGAAATAGCATAAAAAATATGCACCCTGAAAAATTAGTGTTATATGTTTCTGCAAATAAATTTCAAACTCAATATTGTGATGCTGTTAGAAGTAACAATAGAAATGATTTTATTCATTTTTATCAAATTCTTGACGTTTTAATTATAGACGACGTACAAGAATTTGCAGGAAAACAAAGTACTCAAGATACATTTTTCCATATTTTTAACCAACTTCAACAAAACGGCAAACAAATTATTTTAACTTGTGACAAAAATCCTTCAGAATTAAAAGGATTATCTAAAAGATTATTAAGTCGTTTTAGATGGGGACTTGTTGCAGAAATCACTGTTCCTGATTTTGAAACACGATTAAATATTCTTCGTCAAAAAGCTTATAATGATGGTATAAATATACCAGAAGACGTTTTAGAATATATTGCTGAAAATGTTATTTCAAATGTTAGAGAATTAGAAGGTGCATTAATTTCACTTCTTGCACAAAGTACTCTTAATAGAAAAGAAATAACACTTGAACTTACAAAAAGTATAATGGAAAAAGTGGTTCGTAAACCTAAAAACGAATTTTCTTTAGATTATATATTAAAAGTGGTTTGCAATTATTTTAAAATGACACCTGAAATTTTAAATACAAAAAGTAGAAAACGTGAAATTGTTCAAGCTCGACAATTGGCAATGTATTTTGCAAAAACGTTAACTACAAATTCTCTTGCTGTAATCGGTATGCAAATTGGAAATAGAGATCATTCAACAGTTTTACATGCTTGTAAAACTATTGAAGATTTACTTCAAACTGATAAACAGTTGAAAGCTATTTACGACGAAATTGAAACAAAACTAAAATTTGCTAATAATAATTACTAATAATAAAAAATCCCTTGCAACAACAAGGGATTTTTTATAAACTGACATTTAAAATTACTTCTTTTTTCTAATAATTTTAGCAAATAAATTAGGGAAAAATCTGCTAACCCAAATACCATTAGTTTCACCACCACCAGCTGTTATTTCAAGTTTTTCTTTTTTGATACCCTTTATAATTTTTTCAGCCAAAACAGCAGGATCTAAACCTTGTTCTTGTCCCTTATCATTAATATTACGTTTTGAACCGTCAGCATTTAAAGCATTTAAAGCAACATTAGTATTAATATATCCAGGACAAACCATCATAACTCTAATTCCATTATCATAATTTTCAGCTCTTAGAGTTTCAAAAAATCCATGAAGAGCATGTTTAGCAGCTGCATATCCCGAACGAAGAGGAATACCAAATTTACCAGCTAAACTACTCATACAAACTATATGACCAAATTTTTGAGAAATCATACCAGGCAAAACAACTTTTGTTAAAGCAGCAGCTCCCATAAAATTGATTTTCATCATTCTAACAATAACATCAAGATCCTCATCAACCACCAAAGCTCTTTGACTAGCACCTCCATTATTTATTAAAATATCAACATTGCCAATTTTTTGCAAAATTGGATTAACAATATCAGCTATTTGTTCATATTTTTCTAAATCAAGAGGAACAATTTCGACATTCTCAGGATTTTTGCAAGCATTTTTAACCCTTAATAATTCATTTTCTCTTCGAGATGAAATAATTAAAAAAGCGCCTAATTCAGAAAATTTATATGCTAAAGCTTCACCTATACCAGATGAAGCACCTGTTATCCATACTTTTTTGTTTTTAAAATCTAAATTTGACATAATATTCAATATAAAATATATTATTTAAAAATATCTTTCAATTTTAATCCAGAATGAATTAATAAAAAAATCACTGCAGTAAAAAAAGTTGTCATAGCATAAACCAAAATAGGCTTTTCTATAATACAACCTCCTGTTAAAATTGCAGAAATAGACAATGCTAAAGCTGTATTTTGAAGTCCTGTTTCAATGGCAACAGTTAATTGTGATGGTTTTTCTAAACAAAATATTTTTGAAATAAAAAAACCGCCATACATTCCTAAAATATTTAATAAAATTACAAAAGGAGCAACTATAATTGCTTCATGCAAAGTTATAGGAGAACAAATTGAATTATCATCTCCAATAAAAATTTTAATACTAAATACAACAAGTAATAGTAAAGGAAGCAAGAATTTTAAAATCTTTTGACAACTGTTGACTATTTTAGGAAAAAAATGATTTAATAAAACGCCACAAAAAGCAGGTAAAATTACCATAAAAAATATATGAATTATGCTTTCCCAAAAAGAAATATTAACATTTTCGGCTTTACTACAAAACAAACTAGTAGCAATTGAAATAAAAATAGGAATAATAAAAGGACTTAAAATGCTATTAACAATAGTCATAGAAATAGATAAAGCCGTATTTCCTTTAAACAAATGAATTAAAATATTACTAGTTGTCCCCACAGGACAAAAAGCAATTAAAACAATTCCAAGTTTTTGTAAAGGTTCAATAGGAGCCAAAAAAGCAATAGAAAATGCTAATAAAGGCAAAAGCAAAATTTGACTACAAAATCCAATAAAAATATTTTTAGGAAAAATAAAAATATTTTTAAAATCATTAAAAGACAAAGACATGCCTATTCCCAGCATTATAATTATCAAAGTAATATTAACAAGCAAATTGCTCATAAAAATTACGCATTAAGAAATAATAGAAATAATTTCAAGATTAGTGATTAAACAAATAACTTTATAAATTTTACCATAATAATTTTGAACAGGATTATAACTTTCAACAATATTATAATGAACATCATTAATTTTAATCTCTTTTTTAACAACTTTTTGACGACCTAAACGAATTTGCAACCAAAAATCATCAGTTTCAGTACGTTCAGATTCCGAAATAGTTTGATAAAGTTCTTCACCATTTTCAACAAAACTAGATTTAGGTTTTAAAAATAATTCAAGAGCTTTACTATTCACATCAATAACTTTACCTTCAGGAGTGTATGAAACAACCATAATAAGCTGATTTAAAACATCAGAAGTTTGTTCATATTCTTCAGTTTTTTTCAACATATCTTCTTGAGTAAACTTCATAGCTTCCATATTTTGACGCATTTCTTCTTCTTGAGAAACCAATTCTTCTCTTTGAATTTTTAATTCATTCAATAATTTGTTAGTTCTAACATTAATTTTAACAGTAGCAATAGTAGAAGCAATACTATGCCCAACCTCTTCAATAAATTGTCTTTTATATTCTTCGATAGTTTTAAAAGAAGCAATTTCAGCCACAGCATAAATTTCATTATTAAATTTAAAAGGAACTATTAATAAATTGCTAGGACTTTTTTCACCAAGTCCAGAAGAAATATTAATGTAATCTTCAGGAAGATTATTGATATAAATACTTTCAGCTTCTAAAATACAACGACCAACTAAACCAACACCAGGTTGAACATTTTTCTTTAGAATTTTACGAATATTATAAGCATATCCGGCAGTTAATTCAAAATAAATATTGTCTTTATCGTCATCATTAATAACAAATAGACCACCTTGATTAGCACCAATATATTTTACAAGATTGCTAATGATATTAAAAGAAAAATCAGACATATCATTATTATATTGACGCAAAATGTCTCCAAATTTTGCACTACCTTCAGTAATCCAATTTTGCTTACGATCCATTTCTTTACGTTTAGCGTCTTCTTGAGAAGCTAAATTTAAACTATCACGCATTCTTAAAAGCGAAAGACCTAATTCATCGTTTTTACTCAAAGGAGTAAAATTAGCATTAAAATTACTTTTACCAATTTCTTCTGCAAATCCAACAGCTCTACCTAATCCCGATTTTAAATTATTTAAAGAAGATGCAATATTTGAAAGTTCATCAAATGATCCAATTTCTATATCAGGAATAGAATTAAAATTACCTGCAGACAATTTTTTTAATATTTTAGCTGTTTGGGTTAAAAAGGCAACAACTTTTGACGTGATTAAAAATACAACAATTCCCAATACAATCAACCCTAAAATAACTATAAAAATTTCAACAATTAAATTTGATTTATTTGCAGAATTGATAATACTATAAGGTATTGCAGAAACCAATATCCAATTATTTGAAAAAATAGAATTGTCTACACTAACTCCACAGACTGTAAATTTACGATTTAAAGAATCTGACACATTATACATAGAAAAACCTAAAGAGTCGATTTCCGCTTTAATATCTAAAGAAGATTGATATATAATTTTAACTATATCAGATTGAGAATCATCTATACTAAGAGAAGCTCCAGCAATTTGACCTAAATCGGTTAGCAAAACAGTTGCAAAACTTTCATATCTAAGTGAATTTTTAACATAATTAGTAAAATTATCAACAGCAATATCTGCAGAAACAAAAGCACAAAAATTATCGTCTGAATCGTTTATAGGAATATAAATTGTTAATTTATATACAGCATTAGAATTTAAATTATCTGAATTTTCTAATTCAATACCAGTAATAAATTCGTTTTGAGTAACTTTTACCTTATAATAAGGACTTGAAAAATCATCACCTTCTTTGTTTTGATCAGAAACAGAATAAACTAAACTACCATCACCTCGTTGAAAATTATATACCTTACGACCAAAAGATTTTTGCCAAGATGGATCTATATAAAATAATTCCCATGAAATTTTAACATTGTCAAAAATTGGGTTATCTTCTAAAAATCTATTTATTGATTCTTTGTATATTTCAAAACGTTGTTTTTCGTCAATAATATTTGTTCCAGAAATAGAATTTGCAATAGTTCTTAATGCACAGATTTGAGAATTAAATTGTCCTTGAATTTTCAAAGAAGAATTTATTACAGATTCTTTTAATGCTGTTTTAATATTTTGTTCGTTTTCTTTGGAATATCCATAAGAAAAATACAATATTAATGACAAAAATATTACTAATGCAGTTAATAATATATATATTATCAGTTTAGATTGTACTTTAATTTTCATCGCTAAAAGGGATTAACTAATTTATATATAACTAATTATATTTTTACCAAAATTGCAAAAACATAACACCATAAAATTACGATAAAAAATTGTAAATTACAATTTTTTTTTGCAAAAGGTTTGCCATATAAATAAAAAAAAAGAGGTTGTTTTATTAACAACCTCTTTTTTTAATAAACTTTTATTTAAAATTTAAATCCAAATGTAGTAATTATATATAAACTATTATTATCACAACTATAAGTTTGAGGGTTTGAACCTTCGTATAAGTATTTATCTGATTGATAAATATGATATGTTCCTGTTAAATCAAAATAAAATGATTCTCCTTTATATCCTATACCTCCGCTAATAATTTGACGTTGAATATCTTTTGTGACAAATTTATATGGATTTCCATACATTGCGTATCCAGCTCTAACAGAAACAGGACCAACTAAATATTCAGCTCCAAATCTTAAATTCTTTGTTGCTTTAAATTTGTCTTTGATTGCTTTATTTTCATATTCAAAATCATAATTATCATATTCGTTAGATTCAAATTTACATTTTGTATAATCGACATATTCATAATCAACACTAATTAATCCATAATTTGGAACAATAAAAGCGCCACTTAATATAGCTTTTAAAGGTGTTAATAAACGATATTCATAGTCATTATCTGTAGAAATACTTGAAAAATTATGATTATTATTTCCATTAACATCAACATCCTCATCAAAACAACTACTCATTGAAGAATAATATTTATCAGTTAATTGATAGAATGTTGGAGTATGAATAGCTGCGCCAAATCTTAAAAAATTAACTGGTTTGTAAATTACACCAACTTTTAAATTTGCGCCACATCCTTTGGTTTTTTGATTTTCTTTAAAATCCCAATATTCATAATCAACAACATCATTTTTATCGTCTTCAGAATATGTTGAAGTCTTTTTAAAGTTAACTGATTGAATACCCAAGCTAGCTCCAAAATATAATTTTTCGGCAAAAACGCCAGACATTGCAAAATCCCATGTGTTTATACCACCTTTAGTGCTAGAAACATATTTTTGATATTCTCCATAACTACCATTTCTTTGGTGAACATTTTTATAAATATATTGACCACCACCAATGGTATCCATTAAATAACAATCCCAAGCTAAATAATCAGAAAAACCATTTAAATCATCAACTGTAACACCTTGTGAACGATTTGTCCACAAATCTATCATAGAACTATTATCGTTACGACCATTAACAATATTGTTTGCACCCAAATCATAAAGATGATTATAGGTCATACCAATTGCAAAACCAGAAAATCCATCTTCACTGCCATTATGAGTTGACAAAACAAAACCTATATTACTAAATTTAAATGAGAATTTATCATCTGTTGATTCAAATCCATTTAAAGTATTATTTGTTGAAGTATTTGAAAAAACAGGAGTAAAAGAAAATTCACCATCTTTATAAATACTCATACCTGCTGGATTTGTAGCTAATACTGATAAATCGCCACCTAAGGCTCCAAAAGCACCACCCATTGCTGCTGAACGAGCTGTTCCTTGTTGATATGTTTGAGAAAACATTAAAGCATCATCTTCGCTTTGAGCAAATAATGTTAATGCACTCATTACTGCTGATATTGTTAGTATATATTTTTTCATGATTTTTAACATTTTAATAAGGTTATTAAAAAATTATAATTTATATACAATAAAGGCAGAATAAATATATAAAGAATATAAACTATTCTGC
Organism: Bacteroidales bacterium; assembly: GCA_024413595.1. Lineage (GTDB taxonomy): Bacteria > Bacteroidota > Bacteroidia > Bacteroidales > UBA3824 > UBA3824. The sequence continues at coordinate 39,446 of JAKSUC010000004.1, read as the reverse complement.
CAATATTAGAATTTCTATCTGTGAGAGTGGCTACTTCCTCCTGAATGACTTGATGAAGATGAAGAAGAAGAATGGCTACTGCTAGAATGACTGCTAGAAGAAGAACTACCACTTGAGTGACTACTTCCAGAATAACCACTACTTGAGTGACTGCTTCCTGAATAACCACTACTTGAGTGACTGCTTCCTGAGTGACTACTTCCTGAGTAACTGCTTCCTGAATTTCTTGAACTAGAAGAATAGCTTGAATGGCTACTTCCAGAAGTGCTACCGCTTCTTTGTGTTGTAGTACCAGAGCTACTATGTGAAGATCCACTATGAGAAGAACCACTTGTTCCTGAATAACTATGAGAAGAACTACTATGAGAAGAGCCATTTGTTGTTCCACTATAAGAAGAACTACTATGAGAACTACTTGAGTGAGAACTACCAGAATGACTTACACCGCCATTTCTATTATTAGAACTTGAATAATAACTAGAACTGCGATTTACATTATTGCCATTATTTACTCTTGCTTGTGTATTATTATTTGAATTAGAATTTGAATGACTAGAATAATGTCTATTTGTTGAAGCACCAGAAGTAGCTGATGAATGGTGACCGTAAGAACGTTGTGCATAATAATCAGTTTTTCCAGTTATTTTATTATAATCCATTGCATATTTATGGTCTATTCCATGATAATGGTTATAATAACTTCCATAATAAGAATCATAATAATAAGGTGAATAATAATGATGATGATAACCCCACCAAGAATATCCATAATAAGGTTCTCCATACCAAGAGTAATATGAAGGATAACCCCAACTTAAACTCCAATATGGACTATGATAAGAATAACCAAAACTCCAGTACCAATCATGATACCAAGGATCAATTACAGCTACGTCATAATATCCACCACCATTATACGGACGATGAAAACGATAAATACGACCTGCGTAAGTTTCATCAATTACAACTACATCAGAATTGTCGTAATAACTATCAATATCATTGTCTTCATAAACATAAACGTTGTCTTCGTCAGTTATATTTCCGTAAACATTTTCTTCTTTATTAACTTGAGAAACAACTTCGTTTTTTTCTGTAACAACTTGTTTAGTTGATGAAATTCCATATACATCATCAGAATATGTATTTGAATTGCTTGTACCGTTTAAAACGGAACATGAACTGAATATAATTACTTGTGCAAAAACTGCTACACCAAATAATCTTGTTTCAAAACGTTTCATTTTATGGTCCTCCACTTTAATTATTAATCTAATTTAAGTTGAATAATTAACAAATATTGAAAAATATCTTGTTAATTAATTTCTTTTATATTTTGACATTCAAAAGTAATATTTCCCCTAATAAAAAATAAAAAAAATATGATAAATAAATGTAAAATTACATAACTAACTTAATAACAACAACTTAAAATAGCAATAAATAAATTACAAAAATCAGAAAAATATATTTTTTAACACCAATAATTTAAAATATATTTGCATGATTTCTATTTACAAAAATTATAAAAATAAAACAACACAAAAAATAATTAAAAACTTATAAAAATGTTTGGAATATCAGACCCATCAATATGGATAGTATATTTACTATCAATATTATGTGTAATAGGCTCCGTAATATTTGGAATTATTACATGGAACAAAACAGATGAAGATGAAAACAACACAAACAAACAAGAAGACCCAAATAAAAAAATAAAAGAATAAATCATGGAAAATTTTTGGATGTACCTCATCGTAGTAATCTATTTCTTATCAATAGCATTTTTAGGCTATTTAGGCTATAGAAAAACCAACGGAACCAAAGATTATTTAATAGGAGGCGGACAAATGAATCCTATTATAATGTCATTATCATACGGAGCCACTTTTATATCAGCTTCAGCAATTGTAGGCTTTGGAGGAGTTGCAGCAACATTTGGACTTGGTATACAATGGTTAATGTTTTTAAACATGTTTGTAGGCGTAGTTATAGCATTTATAATATTTGGACGCCCAACACGTAAAATTGGAGCGAAACTAAAATCAAATTCATTCGCACAATTTTTAGGTTCATATTATAGATCACGTCGCATAAGAATATTTTCAGCAGCAATAATATTTATATGTATGCCAATGTATGCAGCAGCCGTATTAAGAGGAGGCGTATTTTGTATGCAAGAAGTATTTGGAATTAATTTCAATTTATCTTTATTAATATTTACAATAATAGTAGCCTCATACGTTATGGCAGGAGGTATGAAAGGTGTAATGTATACAGATGCATTACAAGCAGTTATAATGTTTATTTGTATGGGAATTCTAGTATTTGGAGTTTACAAAAAATTAGGAATGGGATTTTCAGAAGCAAACGAAGCATTAGGCTCAATAGCAGACAAAGTACCCGAAAAACTTGCCAAAATAGGACATCAAGGATGGACATCAATGCCAGTATTTGGTTCTCAACAATGGTGTACATTAATAACATCCATGATAATGGGAGTTGGAATTGGCTGTTTAGCACAACCTCAATTAGTTGTAAGATTTATGACTGTTGACAGCACACAAAAACTAAATCGCGGTGTTGCAATAGGTTGTATATTTTTAATAATAACAGTTGGTATTATATATCACGTAGGAGCAATAAGTAATTTATTCTTTTATAATACAGAAGGAAAAATTGCGGGAGAAATGGTAGATGCAAGCGATAAAATAATTCCATTTTTTATAGGAAAGATAATGCCTACATGGTTTGTAACAATATTTATGCTGTGTATATTATCAGCAAGTATGTCAACATTAAGTGCACAATTTCATACAATGGCAGCTGCTGCAGGAAACGACATTTATGGAACATTAAATCGTAAAGACAGAAACAATAGCAATAAAATGACAACTGTTATTAGATTAGCAGTATTAATCTCAATATTAATAAGTTTTGTAATCTGTTTTGTATTAGGAGAAAGCAACGACTCTCCTATTATAGCAATATCAACATCATTATTTATGGGAATATGTGCATCAGCATTTTTACCATCATATTTCTGCGCATTATATTGGAAAAAAGTTACAAAACGAGGAGCATACGCAAGTATGTGGGTTGGAGTAATTTCAACAATTCTTCTTTTAATATTTATTCATGCAAAAGAAGCAACTGCACTTGGAATTTGTAATACATTATTTGGTACCGATGTACTAATAACTGATGGATTAATGAAATTTATAGATCCAATTATGTTTGCATTTCCATTATCAAGTATTACAATAGTTGTTGTTAGTTTATTAACACAACCCAAAAACAAAATAGAAAACGTTTACCCACACGCATAATAAAATTTTAACAATATATTAGCCCATAACAATAATTGTTATGGGCTTTTTTTATAAAAAAATCAAAAAAAATGTTCACACATATATAATATTTTCGTACTTTTACAAAATTGAGAATGTATATAAAAAATATTTTTCAATAATAATTCAATGCGCAAAATAGATTTAATACTAAAAATATTAATTATATTAACTCTAATAAACACCGACAAAATATCGGCACAGCATTACTATATATTTGGTGAATTAAGAAACAATGAAGAAAAAAATCTTACAATAGAATTACTACAAGATACACTTTCATTTAAAGAAGCCAAAACTTTTAAAATGAATTCAATAGAACAAATAATTGAATCAGAACCCAATTATCAAAAAGCAGTTGGTTCTTTAAGTAGAATATATGAAATATATCTAAAAATAAATGATACAATATCCCAAAACAGAATATTAAAAAAAATTAATAATTATAAAATTGAACATCCTGATAAAAACATTGATATTCAAATCTTAATCTTAAAATCATTATATAATAGAAATCAAAAAGACTATAAAACAGCAAACTCAATACTAGAAAAAGCAATAAATATAGCAAAAGAAGACAATAATAAAATTGCTCTTGCCAGAATATATAATATTATAAGTGAATATCAAGGAGAAATAAAAAACACATATCTTAGCACTATAAATATTTTAAAATCAATACAATACGCAGAAGAATCCCGAAAACTAAAAATAATTGCTGATATATATTTTGATGCATCAATGTTCTTTATAAAAAGTAAAGATTATCAAACAGCACTAGCTTATATTACAGTTTCAGAAGATATATACTATAAATACGATGATTTTGAAAATTTAGGAAAATCATTAATTATTAAAGGATACGTTGACCTTGCGCAACATCGCGAAACCAATGCTATCAGCAATTTTATGAATGCAATAGAATTATTAAAACCATATAAAAATAAAAATTGGACAGCTAGAGCATACAATAGTCTTGGATATTTATACGAAAAAAGGAAAGACAATGAACTAGCCAAAATTAATTTGATTGAAAGCTTAAACATCAGAAAAAAAATTGGGGACAAAAAAGAAATTGCAGAATCATTAATCTCCTATGGCGAATTTTTAATAAACACAAATGGAAATATAGACTCCGCTATATTATTTTTAAAACAATCTTATGATATTGCTGTAGAAAACAATGAAAAACAATATATTATAAGAGTTGCACAAGACTTATCTTTTGCATACGAACTTATTAATAACTATAAACAAGCATATAAATATAGTCAAATTTCAAACAATAACAAATTAATAATAAACTCAACTGAAAATATTGAACAAATAAAAGCTATATATGAACATAAAAATGAAATCATAGACCAAACTAAAAAACAAGATGAAAAAAAATCAAATGAAACAATTAAAACACAAAACAATTTAATATTATATTTATCAATTATTGGAGTAGTGGCTCTAATTGCAATTTTTATAATTTCGTTTTCTAATATACTAAAATCTCAAAAAAATAAAAAACTAGAAGAACAAAAATCTATTATTCAAAAAAAATCATTAGAACTACAAACCAAAAACATAGAATTAGAAAGAATATCATTTGTAGCCGATCAAACAGACAATGGTATTATTATCATAAATAGCATGTTTGTTATTGAATGGCTTAACAAAGGTATTTTAAAACTATTGTGGCCTGAATATCTTGAAAAAGCAGATAAATTTATACATAAACCTATTAAACAATTATTTTCTGACGATGTTATTTTAAATCTTGAAAAATGCTTTAGCATAAAAGAAAGTGTTAGTTTTGAACTAAAATGGCCACAAAACAAATGGTTTCAAACAACTTTAACTCCATTTAAAAGCAAAATTGGAAATAAAAAAATTATTGCCATTATTACAGATATTTCGCAACAAAAATATGCAGAAGAAGAAATTGAAAAAAATAAGCGCGAACTTGAAATGCAAACAAATTTAATGTCAATAATAAATTCAGAATTAAACGCACAAAAAACAGCAATTTCAGAACAAAACGAAGAACTAAAACAAAAAAGAGAAGAGCTAATGATTCAAGCTGAAGAATTAGAAAAAACAAATCAAGAACTTGAAAAATTATCATTAGTTGCTAAAAAAACCGACAATACAATATTTATTGCAGATTCTAATGGGAAAATAACTTGGGGAAATCAAGCATTTGTTCGTTTAACTGGCTTTAATATTGAAGAATACATTTCAAAATACGATTATAATCCTTTTATAATCAACAATTCTGAAAATAATGAAAATACAAATAATAATATTGATGCAGTTGAAATTGTTAAACAAACCAAAAAAGCAATCAACTATATAAGTACATTAATTAATATAAAAGGTAAAATAACAATTTTACAAACAGATTTATCTCCTGTTTTGGACGAAAACAACAATGTTGCTCAATTAATTGCTGTTATGTCAGATATAACAAAACTAAAACAAGCAAAAGAAAAAATTGACGAACAAAACAAAGAGATAACCGAAAGTCTTGAATATGCTAGAAAAATTCAAGATGCACTTCAACCAATGCCAATTTATATGAATACAGTACTTGACGAATATTTCATAATAAATATTCCTAAAAATATTGTTAGTGGTGATTTTCATTGGATTGACTATAAAAATGGAAATACTATAATAGCATTAGCAGATTGTACAGGTCACGGAATTCCAGGTGCTTTTATGAGTATGTTAGGTACTGTTACTTTGTCAAATATTATTTCTAGCTTAACTGATATGAGTGCTTCTTCTGTTTTAAATCAATTAAGAGAAAAAATTATAAAACTTCTACATCAAAGAGGTAAATTTGGCGAAGCACAAGATGGAATGGACATTAGCCTATGTATTTATAACGAAAAGAAAAAGACATTACATTTCTCAGGCGCTTTTTCTTTTACATATATTGCTAGAAAAGGTAAACCAGACAACGATACTATAAATATAGCAAAAAAAACAGATAGCAAAATCATAACATCTGATACTATTGACTCTTATTTATTTACATTAAAACCAGACAGAATGCCAATTGGTATACATTGTAAAGAAAATACACCTTTTCATGATATAGAATTAAAAGTAAATAAAGGCGATATTTTATATATGACTTCAGATGGTTATATTGATCAATTTGGAGGCGAAAAAAACAAAAAATTTTACAGTGCTAATTTTGAAAAAATGCTTTTAAATATTCAAAATTTAGACATCAATCAACAAAAAGAAAAAATAACAAAACGCTTTTATGAGTGGAAAGGAGAAAACGACCAAGTTGATGACGTACATATTATAGGAATTAAACTTTAAATTTTAACATTTTTTTAAGAAAAATTAGTAGAACACAAACTTATTTTTTATATTTGCAAAAATATTTTATTAGCCTTATAAATGAATAAAACACAAATACTTATTGGAAATTTAACAATAGAAGAACCTGCAACAATGATTACAGATTTAATTGTTGCTACAATTTGCTTATTTGCATTTACAAAATTATATAAAGGTTTAAACAGAGATAAAAAACACGAAAAGTTATATCTACATTTTTTCTTTTGTATGGGAATGTGCACTCTATTTGGTGCATTAATGACTCACGCTTTTGGATATTATTTTTTACCTAGTGAATATGCCAATATTAATGACTTTTCAATTCTTCCATGGACAGAACAATTAAAAATGAATTTATATAAACTACCTAATTGGATTTTTAATATTTCATCAGTAACTTTTTTTGCTTACGCTTCAATTAGTAGAGCCGATGAAATTTTAAACATTAAAAACAAAAAGTTAATTTACTTGTTAACAGCAATTGAAACAATAATTATAATATCATTAACATTATATAAATTCACATTTTTATTTGCTGAAATTCATATAGGTATTAGTTTATTAATTTTTTCAGCGCCATTTCAAATCAAAATTTGGAAAAAATATCAAAAACCTGATGCTAAATTTATTTTACTTGCAACATTAATCACTACATTTGTACCAGGAATAATGATACCCAAATTATGTATAAATCAATGGTTTAACTATAATGATATTAGCCATGTTTTTATTAGTTGCGCTATGATTTCGTTTTATATAGCAGGTTTATATTGGATAAAAGAATACGAATCTGATACAGAAAATCAAAAATTAGAATTGGCTTAAAAAAAAGTGGAACAATTTTTACCTTCAAAATTATTATCAAACGCAGTTGATCAATTTGCAAAACTTCCAGGAGTTGGACGTAAAACTGCTTTACGTCTTGTCCTTGACTTATTAAAACGAGACGAAAACACGGTAAATGCTTTTGCAAATTCTATTATTGAATTAAAAAAGAATATTTGTACTTGTCAAATCTGTGGAAATCTATCTGATGATAAAATTTGTTCTATATGTTCTGATAATAAAAGAGATCAATCTACTATTTGTATTGTAGAAAATATAAGAGATATTATTGCAATAGAACAAACTTCAACATACAAAGGTAGTTATCACGTTTTAGGAGGACTAATTTCCCCAATTGATGGCGTTGGACCATCGGAATTAAACATTCAAACACTTATAGAAAGAGTTAATAGTCAAAATATTAACGAGATTATTTTTGCATTAAGTACCAACATGGAAGGCGATACAACATGTTTTTACTTATCAAGATTATTAAAAGACAAAAATATAAAAATAAGTCAAATAGCACGAGGCGTAGCCTTTGGCGGTGATTTAGAATACACCGATGAACTTACTCTTGCTCGTTCTATTGAAAGTAGAACTGAATATTCATCTTAAAAAGCCTCTGAAACAACAAAATTACTACCTCCTACAAAAATAAAATCATCTTCAGAAGCATCATTTTTAGCTGCATCAAAACCTTCTTTTACAGAACTATAAGCTTTTCCTACTAAACCAAAATATTCTGCTTGTCGTTTTAATTCTTCTGCTAACAAAGCACGTTTAATATTTGCATTTACAAAATAATAAATCGCATTTTTAGGAAGAATTCTCAAAATAGAAGCAATATCTTTATCTTTAACAAATCCAATTACAATTCTTAATTGATTACATTTTTGAGAATTTATTTGATTAACATTATACTGAAAACCAGCATAATTATGTCCTGTATCACAAACTGTTAATGGATTTTGAGAAACAATTTGCCAACGACCATAAAAACCAGTATTTTTATTAACATTTTTAAAACCATCATAAATATTTTGCTCAGAAATATTTAAACCTAAACGTTGTAATTGTTCTAAAGCAGACAAAGCTGTTACAATATTTTTTTGTTGATAAACGCCAAGTTGACTGCATTTTAATCCATGATAAACAGGTTCTCCACATCTAAAAACATTAAAAACTTGAGTTCCATCTTCTGATATTTGCCCTGATGTTGCAGACATTTGATTTGACGCTAATATTATAGGAGCTTCTAATTCATCTGCTTTTGCCAAAAATACAGAATTTGTTTTAATATCACTTTCACCAATTACAACAGGAACACCTTTTTTAATTATACCAGCCTTTTCACCAGCAATCTCTTTTAATGTGGTTCCTAAAAATTGTGTATGATCTAAAGCTATATTTGTTATAACTGACAATATTGGCGTTATGATATTTGTACTATCTAATCTACCTCCCATTCCTACTTCAATAACTCCAACATCAACTTTTTCTTGACTAAAATATTCAAAACACATTGCTGAAGTTAATTCAAAAAATGATGGATGCATTGGTTGAAATATTTCTGAATATTTATTTACAAAATCTTTTACAAATTGTTCAGTAATTTTTTGACCATTAATTCGTATACGTTCCTTAAAATCAAGTATATGCGGAGATGTATAAAGACCTGTTTTATAACCAGCTTCTTGTAATACTGAAGCTATAAAATTTGAAACAGAGCCTTTACCATTTGTTCCTGCTATATGAATTGTTTTATAATTTTTATGTGGATTATGAAAATAATTATCTAATTGGCGTGTTGTATCTAAATTATTTTTATAAGCAGGAGCCCCAATAGATGAAAAAACAGGCAACTGTTCAAATAAAAATTGTTCAGCTTCTTTATATGTTAAATTCATTTTGATAATTTTTTTAACAACAAAATTAATAAAATATTGAATGGCAATATTAAAATTACAAAAAATCTTAACAACTAATTTATAAACAACTAATAATTAAACAATAACAATTAAATATCGTATTAATAAGAAAAATAATCTAATTATTATTTTTCGACATTAAATTACCAACCAAAAAAAACGCTGAATAGAGTTATCTATCAGCGTTTTATTATATTAAAAAAATTGAATTACATTTTCCATTTCAACAAAATTTTGTGAGCAATAGCAAAATCAGTTATACCATATCCATATTCATTATTTGGTTTATTATAAATAGAACCTGCAAGATGAAGAGCTTTAACAATATCCATTACTTTAGCATTTGGATGAGCCTGCATCAAACAAGCAATACAACCTGCCATAATTGGACCTGCAAAAGAAGTTCCACTTGCAGTTGAAATTCTTCCATAAATATTTTGAACAGTTGCATTATAACCTTTAGCACATCCATCAGGTTTTATACGACCATCGAATGTAGGACCATGAGAACTAAAATATGCAATTATACCTTTATTATCAACAGCACCAACGGCAAAACAACTATCAGCATCTGCTGGACTAGAAACTTTTTCCCATGGATCATTTCCTTCATTTCCTGCACTTACATTTACAAAAATTCCTTTTGAAACTGCAATATCAGCAGCTTTTGTTGAAATTGAAACATCACCATTATTTTCTGGATGAGTATAACTTGTTTCATCATCATCAAAATCTTGATAACCTAAAGAACTATGAATAATATCAACACCCAAACTATCAGCTTTTTCAACAGCAAAACTCCAATTAAACTCTTCAACAAGATACTCAGAATTTTCATCTTCAGTTTTAAATAAATATGCAGAAATTTTTGGTGCTGTTCCAATCATTTTATCAGGAAGATCGGCAGCTATACAAGATAATACATTCATGCCATGATTACCTGCATCATAAACTTCATAATCATTTTCAACAAAATCATATACTCCTAAAATTCTGTTTTCTTCAAACATTTTTTTAAATACTGGTAATTCGTTTGCTTTTGTAAATCCTGCATCTAAAACTGCAATTGTCATTCCTTGTCCTAAATAACCTAAATTATGAAGTATTTGTATATTAAGCATTTGTGTTTGATTATCTGCATTACCATATTTTAATTTTAATGAATAATCAAAATTATCTTTTTTTAATTTTGGACGTTTTAAAGTTTCAGAATTTGCATTTGGTTTAGGATTATTTTTTCTCCAATCAAAATCATAATCAACAAAAGATACATTTTTTAATAGTTGAATATCGCATGTAGAATCAACTGTTACAACTACACAATTATGCCATTTTGAAATACCATGAATTTTAAAACCCATATTTTTCAAAGAATCAACATATTGAGGAGTTACTGGAAGATCATACCAATTTAAGTCAATACCATATTTTTGTCTGCGTTGCAATGCTTTTTCTGATAAAAACTCAGATGGTTTATCAAGATTATATGGAGAATTGTTTTTGTCTACAAATTTAATTGCATATTTATTAGGACTAACCTTATATTGTGAAAATGCAAAATTTGTAAATGATGAAAATACTAATAATAAAGATAAAATCTTAATCAAATTCATAACAAAAATATTATTAATTATACATAAAAAAAACAAAAAAAACGGACAACAAAAAGTTGTCCGAATAAAAAAACAAATACAAAACTATTTTCTTATTTTTTTGAAAATCCAAAGAATAAGCACTGCACCAAGTACCGCTATTATAAATTGCATAAATCCAGAAGTTGCACTTTTGAAAAACAATCCATAAATCCAACCACCTAAAAGACTACCGCATATACCAAGTACTAGATTAAGTATCAATCCACTACCTTTACCATTAAATAATTTACTTGCAACAAAACCTGCAAGAATTCCTAAAATTATTTGAATTAAAAAACCAATCATAATAATTAATAATTTGAAATTAATACTTTAATTTATTTTACCCCTAATATAACGAATATTTTTTAATTTTGGTAAAAAAAAACTCAAGATTTTTAATAATAAAGTTTAAATGTTTATTAACAATAAAATTATTTTATTTACAATAAAAAATAATAACTTTACAAGATAGAGGTTATGTAAGATTATTCAAAATCATTATAAAGTTATGATTACAAAATTAGAACAACTTTTACCGTTAGCGCAAGCAAAAAATATTAGCAAATTGTCAGTTGCTTGTCCATACGATATACATACGATACAAGCTATTGACAAAGCCCAAAAAATGAACATTGTTAAAGCAAAACTTTTTGGAAATAAAGAAAAAATATCATTAACTTTATTAAAATTAAATTTAGAAATAAATGATTTTGAGATAATTGACATTAATAACGACAACGATGCCTTATTTGAAGCAGTAAAACTTGTATCAATAGGAGACGCTGACATTTTAATGAAAGGACTAATAAGTTCAGAAAAATATTTAAAAGCAGTTTTGGCTCGTCATAATGGTTTATTAGGAAACACTGCTCAAATTACGCATATAACAGTTTTAGAAAACAGTAGATTAAATAAATTAATTTCATTTGGAGATTCTGCAATAATTCCTAATCCTGATTTTAAACAGAAATTATTTATAATAAATGCGTTAGCTTCAATGTCAAGAATTTTAGGTTGTAATAATCCTAAAGTAGCCATAATTGCTGCAACAGAAATTGTTTCTCAAGCAATTACAGCAGGAAACGATGCTGCTATTATTTCAAAAATGTCGGATCGAGGACAATTAGATTTTATTGCTGACGGTCCTTTAAGTATTGATATTTCAATAGATAAAGAAGCTGCTGAAATAAAATCTATTAATGGACCAATAAAAGGTGACGCTGATTGTTTGTTATTTCCAGACATTGAATCAGGAAACGCTTTTTATAAAGCAAATACAAAACTTGCAGGATCTAATATTGCTGGATGTTTAGCTGGAACAAAAGCTCCTGTTGTTATGACATCTCGTGCAGATTCCTCTATTTCAAAATTTTATTCTATATTGCTAGCTAAAGTTGCAGGTACTATTATTTAATTAATTGAAATTATTATTTTTCGATAAAAATAAAAACTTTCTAAAATAATAAACTCAAATAAAAAAATACACTCAAATTAAAGCTAATAATCGATTTTGAAGACACTATAACAAAAAAAGATAAATAGAAATATTAATTTATTTTAGTTACATTTTTTTTAAGCAAAATAGAGGCAATAAAAATAGTAACCCTGTAATTGAAAAAAATAAACCACCAGAAGTACTACAAGCTAGTGAATATCTGAAACTTTCGTGTTCTGATGCAATTATAAAAGGTGAAAATCCTGCAATAGTTGATAAAATTGTAAGACATATAGCACCAATTTTGATATTTAATGCTTTAAAAAAAGAATAGTAATGATTTTTATTTTTTGTTTTCTCATTAATAAATTCATAAATTACAAAAATTCCGGAATTTACAGTTAATCCACTCAAAAGAACAAAAGATGCAAAACCACCCGAATCAAATTTAATATCAAACAACCAAAATGTAAAGAAACTACCTGTAAATGCTACAGGTAATAATAATAAAATTACAAAGGCATATTTTAAAGAATTAAACAAAATTGCAGTGATGAAAAAAATAATTAATGCTATTATCAACAATAAAAAAACTTCTGTTGGAAAATTTTTATTTTGGAAATCGTATTGCAAATGCTTTACTTTATAACCAGCAGGAATTTTAAAATTATAAGCTGTAACAATGCTATCACAACGTTTATTTGCGTTTTTTTCAGAACCTAAATAGTCAAACTGTAAAAAAATTTGATATTGTCTATCTACTCTAGAAATAGATTTTTGAGCCTTTACTTGTTTAAAATCTACAATTTGAGAAATCCTAATTTTTTTATCACCTATATTTATAATCTTATTGAGCATCGAATAAATATCTTTATCAGAATTATTACTAGAGCGCAAAATCATATTAATAATATTATTATCAATAAAAGTTTGTCCACAAGTAATATCATCATGAAATATATTGCAAAATGATGCTGTAGAAATATTTAATTCTGCCAACTTTTTTAAATTAGGAATTAAAACATATTCAAAATTATCATCTTTAAAAAAAGATTGTTCAGGATTTATATCAACAGATACAATACGAGGACTTTTCATCAAATCTTGTTTAATACTATCAGCAATAACCAATAGTTCGTCATAATTAAAACCTTGAATTTGAAGACAATAGTTTCCAGACATTTCTTTTACATCATTATTAAAAGCTTGATCAGGTAACCCATAAACAGTCCATGCTCCTGCACCAAATTGTAAAGCTTTATCTATAATTTTTGATTTCAAAATATAAGGGAAAGCACTATTACGACCTTTTTTTGTAAAATATATCTGTATTCTAGCTTGTCTAGAATTGTAAATATAAGTATTAAATTGACGAATACGATCAAAACTAGATAAAAATACTTCCATTTTTTTAATAAGAGCATCAGTTTCTTCAAAAACCGCCCCACATGGCATTGAAGCATCAATAGACAAACAAATTTCACCTTTTCGATTATAATATTCGCCTGATTGAACATCTGTTTTAAAAAGCCAAAATGAAAAACAAAACAAACCAAGAAAAAAGATGATAAAAAGGAATTTAAATCTCAATTGAAATGCTACTATACTTTTGTATTTTAGTGAAATACGTCCTAAAAAACGTTTCATTTTGAATTTATTAGTTTTAGATTTTAAATTGCTAGATTGCATTTTTACAATTGCAGGCACAACTAACAGTGCAACAATAACTGAAAGCAACAAGTTGATAATTATAACTATACAAAAATCATAGAGAGATTCTTTTAATTCTTTATTAACAAAAAATATAATAAACAAAGAACCAGCAGTAGTAAGTGTTGCAGCCAAAATTGGCAAAATAACTTTTAGATTTTTCTTGATTTTTAAATGATTGTATGAAACAATAATGTTATCAGCTATCAAACCAGAAACAACTGAAAATGCAGCAATTGTCATTAAATTAATACCAATATCAAAAATATAATAGAAAATAATTGCAGACAATAAATTAATAAAAATACAAAACAAAACTGTAAATAAGTATCTAAATGAAAAAGTAGTTAAAAAAATTATTAATGTTAATATTCCAAAAGATAAAATAACTTGTATTAAAAGACCATAAATTTCGTTTTCGATATAAGAGCAATTATCAGTAGTTTTGATGATTTCTACATCATCAGATATTTTTTTATTAAGAGTATAAATTCGTTTTTCAATTATATTTTTCATAGAAAGAATATCACTTTGCGAAGTAGCATAAAAACGAGCATAAACAGAATTTCTACCATTAACACGAAAAGTATAAGAAGGATCTTGTTTTTGTATCTTACAGTTAATTAATGATTTAAGTTGAAAATAAAGTGAATCCTCATTTTTAACAAAAATATTTTCAGGTATAAAATCATCAGAAATACTATCATTAAAAACCAATTTATATTCGTTAACATAATGAGACGAAAATGATTCTCTTATTACATTACCAATTATTTCAGGTGTTAGGTTTGCAGCTCTTAATTTATTGCTATCATAAGACAAAATCATCTCATAAACATCACCACCAGTAACATTTACTTCAGAAAGACCATCAAGATTTGCAAATGATGTTTTCAAAACTTTTTCCGCAATTGGCTTAATTTGCGAAGCGTCATTCATAGAGTTGATAGAATAAACTAAAAAAGGCTCATTATCATTACTATACTGAGAATTTGATGAAATTATTGGATAAGTTACACCTTCTGGCAATTCAGAAGCTATTTGACGCAAAACAGCAGAAACTTCCAAACGAGTAACATCTGGATTGATATATTCATCAAAATTTATATTTATTGAACCTTGTCCTGAACTAGAATTTGAAGAAATAGATGTGACACCAGATATACTAGACAAAGCATTTTCTAAAACAGAAGTAACTTTGGATTCTACAATACGTTCTGAAGCACCAGGAAATTCATAACTAATTGATATAGAATAATTATTATTTTCAGGCCATAAAGTTGTAGATAATAGTGGCAATAATGCAATTCCTATCAACATTGAGCAAACTGCAACTACTACAACAGCAAAAGGTGATAATATAAATTTTTGTTTTTTCATTATAAATTTTCAAAATCAAATTTTTCAGAAAGTGAAATTTTATTTTCAAAATCATAAAGTGTAAGTTTTCGCAATTGATAATAACACTGCCAATATTCTGAAATACTAGATAAATAATCACTCTGAGCAGTTTCTAATTTTGACTGAGCCATAGAAATAGATGTTACATCAAGATTACCATTCTGAAACTTTTTTATTTGTTGTTGATATACTTCTTGAGCTAAGTCTAAAACTTTATAATTATTAATTAGAATTTCGCGTCTAGTAGAAATTTCAGCAATATAATTTATTACATCTTGTTCTATTTTATTTATACGCTGTTCAATTTCTATTTTAGAAATTTCAAGTTCATTTTTCGCAATATTTCGTTTACCTTTTCCTTTACTCCAATCCAAAAGCGGAACTTGTACACTAATCAGAGCTAAATCTTGTTCTAAAGGATCTTTATAAACACCAGAAATATTTTCAGCTACTTGATTAAAACCAACAGATGCACTCACAGAGGCATTAAATCGTGTTGTTTTATTTATTTCATCTAGTTGACGTTCTTTTTCAAGAATAGTTTCTTGTTGTTCTAAAATTGACGTAGAATATTTTTTTGCCATTTCAATTGCTAAATTGAGATCGAATTCAATAGAATCAGGAGATTCTGGCATAACCAATTCTATATCGTTAAAATCATTTATTCTAAGAAAATTAAATAACTCAGAGCGTGCTTTGTCGAGTGCAATAATTGTTTGAGACAAACGATTTTTGGCACTTAAAACATCTGCTTTAAGCGACAACAAATCTGATTTTTCAACTGATAGATATTTCATCTTTCTTTCTGCTATTGCTACTAATGTATCACAATTATTTAATTGAAATAGAGCAGATTGGTAATTCATTTGTGCAGAAATAGCAGCAAAGAAATATTGCATTGTTTCAATAGAAACTTGTTCTGAATTAGAAATATATTCTATTTTATTTCGTTCATATTTAAGTGGTTCAATACGTCTATCCCATTTAAAACTATTATAGCCTAACACTTGATTACTATATCCAATCATTATAGGAACACCAGAATATTGTTCATAAGTATTATCTCCGAAGTTTTTTAAATAATTTAAATTAGTCTCAATATAAAAAGAACCACCCAATGGAATAAAATTTTGATTTAATTTCAAACCAGTTCCAGTAGAATATGATTTTTGTTCACGATATATATCAATATTATCTTCAGAATCGTAACGCATTGTAAGATAACGAGAGAATTCAATAGGTGTTATATTCCAAGTTAAAGAAGGTAGCATATCGGCTTTAAAATTTCTATATTGCCAATAAGCACTCATATACAAATTTTTATTTTTAAACGCACTAAGCGAACTATCGCAAGCTATATTAATAGCATCATTTAAAGTCAAAGTTTTTTTTGAAGAATTTTGACCATAAACAATTGAACAACAAAAACATATAATAATAACTAATAATTTTTTCATTATCAATATTTTTTATCAAATTTTTTATTTTTAGTTATAGCCATATATAAAAGTGGTATAATATAAATACTAACTAAAGTACCAAAAAACATAGCAGCAATAATTGCCACAGAAAGTGGTGTTTGCATTTGAGAACCCGCATCAGAAGCAAACAAAACTGGAATAACAGCGCCTATTGTTGTAAGCGAAGTCATTAAAATTGCTTTTACTCGTCGTAAACCTGCTGTATGCACTGCTTTACGCATTTCCATTCCAGAAGCTCTTAATTTATTGATAGTATCAATTTTTAGTATAGAATCATTAATCACAATACCACACGAAACTATAATACCAATAGCAGACATTAAATTTAACGATTGATTTGTTAAATATAATACTAATATTGTTAATGCAATATCAATTGGAATTTCTAACAAAACAATCAAAGGTTGAACAAAATCTTCAAACTGAGCACATAAAATAAAATACATTAAAAGAACAGCTACAAGCAAAACATATATTAATCTTTGCATCATTTCACGATTTTCAAAGTATGTTCCAACAAACGTAACCTTTTCATTATCAATATTTTTTACAATAGACTGAGTTTTTTCTATAATAACATTACCATCAACAACATCATAAAAATTAATTGGTAAATATTCATCATCTTTACCAGCAAATATTGTTTTAGGATTTTCTTCTGAAACAATCTGTATTATAGAACTATATGGAACTTCAATTATTTTATCAGAAATCTTCTTTTTATATGAAGCGTTAGCTATAAAATAATCAATATCTTTTTGATTTCCAACAAAACTAACAGGCAAAAATTCACCAGTAGAATTAATTATTAGAACATTAGATATTGAAAAATTTTTCTTGATATCTTCCTTAATTTCATCTAATGATATATCATAAATTTGCATAATTCGACGATTTACAACTAGAGTTCGAGATTTTTTTAAATCAGGAAAATTTATTTTACATCTTTCATTTAAATTTTGATATAAACCTTTAATTTTATTTATATCATCTACACCAGAAATATGTAGTTCATTTGTAAAATGAGCAGAAATATCAGGTTGACTACTTTCAAATAGTTTATCAAATAGAGTTACGGGTGAATAAAATGAAATTACTGAATTAGGATAAAGTTGTGAAAATTTAGCCTGTGTAAGTTTTCGTAAATTTTCTGCTTCTTCGTAACTATTTGTACGCCAATAAAATTCTGTTTGGTTAGGTTTTAGATTTCCCATCTCGTCAATCATAAAATCTTGACCTGAAACAAATGCTTGACTTTCTATACAAAGAGAATCTGTAAAAGAAAGAATCTCTTTTGATTTATCAAAATTTTCATCTTCGTTAACATTATTAAATTCTGCTTTTGCCGAAATTTCATTATACTCAATTTTAGGCATTTTTTCAATAGGAATTTTGAATCCCATAAATGAACCTAAAATAATCAAGATAAAAACAGAAATTAAAACTAATGATTGATGAGATAAAACAAAATTATAAATCTTATTATAAAAATTTGTTGCACGAGGAAATGAACTTTGTTTTGAAACTGAAGAATTTAAAGTTGGTTTTATAAACATTAAATGATACAACACAGGTAAGAAAAAAATGCCAACTACATAAGAAACAATCAATCCCCAAGCTATAGCAAATGCTTGATCTTCAAAAAGAACACCTGCTATAGATCCTAAAAAAATTAAAGGTACAAACACTGCAACTGTTGTAAGAGAGGAACTTAACAAAGGAGCTATCAATTCTGAAGTTCCAAAAGAGGCAGAACAACTTAATGTTAATCCTCTTACTTGATATTGATTGATATTTTCACAAATAATCAATGCATTGTCAATCATCATTCCAACTGCTAGAATTATTCCTGACAAAGAAATTATATTAAGTGATTTATCAAAAATATAAAATGGTATAAATGATATAATTAATGAAACTATAATACATATCATTATTATAAATGAAGATCTTGCGTCACCAATAAAAAAATATCCAATAATAAATATTAAAATTAAGCTAATTACAAGATTTTGTTTTAGATTTTCGATAGTAAAAATCAACAATTCCGTTTGATTTTTTGACAAATTAAATTCTAGTTGAGGAAAATTAGATTCAAATTCTAAAAGAAGATTTTCTACTTCTTGTTTCAAATTATCAGAGTTTGCTTCGTTATTATTATAAATTGCACAACAAATTTCTTCTTTACCATTATAAATAGCATAACCAGACGATGGTAAATAATCTTCACGAACATCACACAAATCTTTGAGTTGAACAACTCGTTCAGAAACATTAATATATATATTTTCAATATCACTAACATTGAGCAAAAGAGACGACATTTTCATATTATATTGATAATAACCGTCTTTTACTCTAATACCAAGTGGTTCAATATTATTTGATTTTAAAATATTTTCTAAATCACTAATAGTTAAACCAGCGGCTTGTAGTTTATCATTTTTGGGAGAAAGAAGAATTTGTTTTTCAGGAATACCAGTAACATCAACTACCGAAATTTCAGGTATTTGTTCTAAACGTCGACAAATATTATTTTTAACAGCATTGCCAACAAAAAGCATTTGATTTACTAAAGTATCTTTTACTTTTGGAGTAATGTTTAAATAGAATACAGGAAAATCTGTTGCATTATATTTTATTACTTTGGGACGTTCAAATGTTACATTTCCAGTGTTAGAAACAGCATCAATTTTTTCATTAACTTCGATATAAGCTAAATCTATGTCTGTGCCGAAATCAAATCGTAAATTAATAATTGCCGAACCATCTTCTGTACGACTTTCAATATCTTTTAAATGAGAAGTTTGCAATAATTGGTGACGAATAACTGACGTTCGAGAATTTTCTAGTTCGCGAGCAGAAATATTTTGACCATTAATTTTTACAACAATCTCTGGTACAGAGAAATGAGGCAACATACTAATTGGCAAATTAAAACATGCAATGGCTCCAATTATTGTTAAAGCCAAAAATGTCATAATTATTGCTATAGGTTTATGAATAAGAAACTTAATCATTTTTTACTACGATATCACTGCGATCGGCAAGATTTATATTATCACTAACTATGACACTATCACCTTCTTGTATTCCATCAAGAATAACAATGCGTTCAAAATTTTCATAACCTGTGGTTACATAATGCCACCATGCTTTATTATTTTTGGCTACAAAAACTACATCTTTATTGCTTCGTTTTACAAGTGCTGATTTGTTTACTGAAATATATTTACCAACATCTTGTTTAACAGAAACATCTACATTCATACCATCATACAATGTTTTTGGATTGTCTATTTTTGCAGATATTTTTATTATAGAATTAGCTTCAACTATTGGATTTATTTCATCTATTATTCCATAAAATTTTTCTCCAGGATAAGCAAATGGACGAACCTCAACTTTACTTCCTATCTTTATTGAATGTAATTCACTTTCCATAACTTGAAAATCTACTTTCATTGATTTTGTATTGATAATTCTACAAAATGCTTTACCTGTATTATTTAATCCTTTACCTCGATTTTCAAGATTTGCAACCACCCCCGAACATGGTGCAATTAAAACAGAATTATTGTATTCATTTTGACATAATTCATAATTGATTTTTGCCTTGGTTAAGCCACTTTTTATTTCGGCTGTTTCTTTTATATTTTCAGGTACATTATCAATCGTAAATCCTTGACCAACGATTAAATCCATAAACGATATTTCAGCTTGTTCTAAATCTATTTTTGCAGATTCAAAATTATTTTTAGTTTTAAAATTATCGGTTATTGCCAATACATCACCTTTATTAACGTATGCACCATTTCGTGTTTTTATTTCTGTAATAATTCCTTGATTTTGCCAGAATACATCGGTAAAATCATCTGCTGTTATGCGACCATTACATAATATTTCACTTCCAAAATTGTCGATTTTTGCAACTTCTACTTTTACTGTTGGCAAAGTTTTATCAAATATTTCTTGAAGTTCAGACTCTTGATTTTCAGTTTTATTGCCACAAGAAACTAAACTTAATGATATTAAAGTAAGCAGTTTTAATTTATAATTCATTTAAATTTCTCTTTTATCGATTTATTCTTGTAATATTAAAATAACAAATTTGATTGTTAAACTAATTATCTTTAAATTTATGAGTTGCAATAAATGTTTTAAGTTGTTTTTCTAAAATTTCATTTTTATAATCATCGCGTGAATACATATCAATCAATAAATTATAAGATTCAATGCGATTAGGTAAAATATTTATTGTTTGGGTTAAATACTTTTCTGCATTTACAAAATCACTTTTACAAAGGTATAATTTTCCTAATATTTTACATATATTTGGATTACCATTTTTATTATAAATTTCGTTAAATATTGTTATTGCTTTTTCTGTTTGATTATTCATAAATAAAGAATAACCATATTTATACATAAACAATTCATTATAAGACAATTGAGGATATAATTTATTATAATAATACGCTGCTGTGGAATAGTCTTTATTACTATAAAAGAAATCTGGTTGACTTAGTAATAAAATATCATCTGATTTTGGTAAATAATATTTATAACCAAATATGGACATAACAAAACAAATTAAACCAATAATTGGTAAAAATATTTTGTTTTCAGCAGGTAAAACACATCCTAATAAACAAAATATCAATAAAATAACAAAATTTGCAAGATGTAAAGGATAAGAAGCGCAAGAAAAAACAGTCAAAGCCAATAATCCTACGCAAAATTCATTACGATGATGTTTGTGTCCTATAATAAAACAAACAACTATTAAAATAATAAAAAGCAAACTAATTGGAACACCAAATCTTACTGCAATTTCCAAATATTCATTAAAAGCATTGTTTACATAATCAACAGCTCTAAATTCTGAATCTGAATATGTTTTTTGCGAAAAATATTTTATACTTGCATCGCGATAAGCTACTTCAAAATTTCCATTACCTGAAATTGGAGATTCAGCAATTGCAATTGATGAAATTTTCCAAATCAGAAAACGTCCAGATGAAGAAACTGATTTTTTTGCAAAAACTAAAGTTATTAATCCTAAAATAATAGCACTAATAATCAAGACATTACGTAAATTATTTTTAAAATAATTTCTAATTTCTTGTCGTGATAAAATCAAATATCCAATTGAAATAATTAAAGCAATCCAAGCTGTTCTACTAAATGTAGCTGGTAAAACTATTGAAATCAATAAAATAAATGTAGTAAATATACATTTTTCAAATTTATTTGCGTTTGACAAATAAAGTTTGTTTTTGATAAAATATGCTATTGCAACAACATCACATATTGCCAAATATCCTCCTAATGGACCAGGATTGTAAAAAGAGCCTGTTATTCTAAAAACAGCATGTTTAGATTCTATTATGCCCAAAAGTTGCATTAATGATAAAACTGATTCTATTGCTCCACTTAGAGAAATGGCAAATACTATTGCTAACAAAATATTTTTTGACTCACATTTAATTTTAAGTAAAATTAATAGAGGAAATCCAATTAATCCTCTAAAACATATAGATTTAAACTGACTATATTGAAAAGTATCATACTCAGAAGCACTTAAAAAATAATCAGGACAAATAATCCAAAAGATTAATGCAAAAGCTAAAAAGATTAGAAAATAATCTTTTTTTACTAATGATAATATATTTATTTTCATAGCTTTTCTCCTACTCTACCCGATTGTTCAGCCGATGAATACCAAATAGTTGTGGCTTTGCCAACAATAAAATCTTTAGGAACAAGTCCCCAAAATCGCGAATCGTTGCTATTGGCTGCAAAATCACCTGCCATAAAATAGCAATCATTATCAAAAACATGATATGTTAACAATGTATCATTTACAAAATATTGATTATTTTTTTCTACTATATCTTGCGAAAGTTCCCAACGAATTATTGCTCCATAAAGCGACATTGTATTTTGATTAATTTCTATTGTATCTCCTGATTTTGGAATATATAATGGTCCAAAATCTTTTAATGTCCAACCACAATTGTATGGAAAAGCATTGATAGAAACAAAAGAAGAATCTCTACGAATGGGATCATTGATTATTTCAGCTAATACTCGCTGACCTTCATCAAATACACCAGTCATTTTTTTGCCATTTATATAATAACGACAATCAATTATTTGTAAAGTATCTCCAGCTATTGCCATACATCGTTTTATAAAATATTTGTTTTTATAAAATGAAAGTTCTCCCCAATAATAATCACGTTGTAAAGCATTAAAAACAAAGACATCACCTCGCTCTACGTTTCCAAAACCAGACATTTGGTAAATATCTTGATGAGTTATTTCTTTTTTGAATACATTATAAAATCTTGGACCATAAATAGTTTTATTAACAAAAACTTTATCACCAGGCATTAATGTTGGTAACATTGATTCAGATGGTATATTAAAAGATACACCTACAAATATTTTGATTATAAACCAAATAAATATCAAAATTATAATTATCCAAAATATTTTGTATAAAAGATTTTTCATTGTAGTAGTTAGTTCAAAATTTTACCAAAAAACTTGTTTGCCATCAACATATTCAAATATACGCTCTTCGTGTCCTTTGGTCAAATCTTTTAGTAAATAAATTGCATTTGAAGGCACATTATAAAAAGTAACCGAATCGGCATAGGCATTTTGAATACCCATTGAATGCCAACCTTTTAAATCAGCATATTGAAGTTCATATAATTGATTTTTTTGTACAAAATTGTCATCATTTCTCGGAATATAACGAATTTTTGAAATCTGTTGAGGTTCATCAAATTCAAGTCCAAGCCATTCATAATGTGGTTCTATGGCATCAACGTAGGTTAAAACATCGCCATCAAAAGCATTTTTTGACGAATAATGAGCTTCACTAAAATTATTACAACCAAGAATTTTACCTTTAAGTTTTTTGCCTTCTGGATTATAAAACTCTAATTCAGCAACATTTAACCACGACCAAATAGGCGCAACATATTTAATATATTTGAAAGATTTATTTAGAGAAATTTCAACTTCGTTCCACTTCATTAATGGCATTTCCGAAATAGTATAAATTCGAACCGAATCACTAAAATCAGGTTTGTTTGCTCCTATAAAATATCCATCTAACATACGCTTTAAGTATAAATTATGTGTACGTTTGATTAAATATTTGCGATACAAAACCATTTTTTGTGTGTTGATTGTGTCAGCAACAAAATCTCGACGACCTTTTTCTGTTATAACAAATGGATAAGACAATGGTTTTTGTTCTTTTTGACTATTATAATATGAAGGAAAATAAACCACTGAATCACTAATATTATTAAATTTAGCATTATCTTTTTCTATTTTTGCCCAATCAACATAAACAAATTTATTGTTCCAAACTTTTAGATATGCAAAATTTGAATTATAAGGATTATTATCTACTTGAAAATCTGCCGATTGACCTTCAAAATATTCATTTGAAACATCCACCATATAAGGATTTTTAAAATATTGAGGGATAGGTTCTTCGCCATGAATTTCTGCTAAAGAATTTGGATTTTTTGTAAAAGTTTCACGCCAAATTTTGGGTAGATTTTTCCAACCTGTATAAAATAGCCAATTTTTTAAATGTTGATCTTCTGGTGTACATTCTACATAAACATCTATTGTAGAATCTTTTGCAAGAATTGCATTCCAACAATGCCAATCAAAAATACCATCTTTAGCACATGGAATGCCAAAAGTGCGCATCACAAAATTTACATAATCACAATAATCTGTACATTGACCAACTTTTATTTTATCTAACGTTGATGGTCGAAGAGTCTTGCTATATACATTTGTTTGCAAAGTTTTTATTTCACGAAGTTTTAAAACCTTTAGAATTTCGGTTGCAAGAAGTTCTGTTGATATTGGTTGATTTGTATTAATCAAGCTATCAAGAATATAACCATATTTTTGAATAAAAAAATTACGCCAATCTTCTAATGGTTCATCTCCTACTCGATATGGCAAAACATATTGAAAAAAAGCAGTATCAGGTAGATAACTATTCCATGATTGCTGATAATATTTAAAAGCATCAAGAATATTTTGTTTTAAATATTGAGTAGTTAATTGACTTTTATCATATACATAATAAGATTTGGCAGACGAATGATTAGCAAAAAAATCTTCAAGAAGTTGTTTTTGTTCATGAAATTTAACATCAGTAAGCGATAACGAATCAATAAAAGGATAAAAATCTGTTAAATCTTGATTAGTAAGCGTATAACGATTATCAACTTCTGATAACAAAAACTCAGCAGCAAGTTTTTGCTTGTCGCTGAGATTGCTATAAAGTTCTTCTGTGTCAATTGATCCAAAATTGCACGCAGTTACAAAAAAACTACATATTATAAAGAACTTATTAAATTTCATTTTTTTATAATTTGGTTTTTGTCTAGTGTATATCCGTTATCAGAGGTATAAATTAAATATTGTGTATTAACTTTAGCAAGAATCTTTTTATTTTCAGCAAGTAAAAGATTTTGATTGCCATAAGAGTTTAACATAATTGAATATATTTTGTTTTTTGGATCAAATATGATTCGAGAGTTTTTGGGTAGCGAAAGATTTGATTTCTCCAAAAAAAATTGTGGCTGAATAAAATCGTATGCTTCTTGAGCCACAATTAATAATGAATCATATTTAAAATCCTCATTTTTTTTCATAAATTTAATAAACTCAGAAATACAAACTGAACATTGAGTATCCAAAAAAAATATCAAATTTCTAGATTCACTCAAATTCAAAGAAGTATCTAAATCATTATCAATCTTAATCATTGATTCATTCACTTTTATAGAATTAAACAAAGACGATAATGTAATTTTATCTGAATTGCACGAAATTAACCCAATACAAATAAAAATTATAGCAATTAATCTTTTCATTATTTCAATATACATTTATATAAAGCAAATTCTTCATCTTCGTCAGTGCAAGTTAAATAAAAATTATTTGAATTTTCACAATATGAAACTAACCAAATATTTTCGTTAACGGAGTTTTTTGGCTTAAGTCTTCGTTTAAAATTCATATCTGTATCAAATATCCACATTTCATAATCTTTCGAAAAATCAATATTTGATTGTGGATTTATCATTTCTCTTTTAATATTATATCTATAATTAGATGCAACTATAAAATTATCAGTTTCACAACCAAAGGTAAAATATAAAAGAAAATCATCTACTGATTTTATATTATTAAATTCTTCTTCTTGTATTGTCAAAAGACAATCCTTAAATTTAGCATCTCTATATTGTTTAATAATATTAAAATTTTTGTCATAAATGCTTATAACGGGAAATAATGACCAAAATACAACAAACTTTGAATTACTATATGTTATTGTTCTATATACTGCATTAGGAGGAAAATTTTTTTCATTTTGAGGATATTTTTGCAAAGCTTTACCAGTATTAGCATCATATAATTCAAATTCACTAACATTATCTACGCCAAAACCTTTAATAAACATTCCATTTGCACTTACTATTGTATCATTACCCAAAAATACAAAATCTGTCATAACTTGAGCATCATGATAAGTTATTTTTGGAATATAATTATTTCCTTTTAATATGATAGAATCTATATTTAATTGAGTTAAAGCATGTAAATTACCATCTTGTAACAATAAATTTTTATTATGAGAATAACCATACAAATTCATAAATTCATTAGGACCATTTCCTTTTTTAAAATATCCTGCTATTTCTTGTTTTGTGTTTAAATTGTATACACTTACCAAGTATGGATTAGGATTTGAATTGTTTAAAATTACTACTAAAGAATCATCGTATACAAAATATTTGCTATTTTGGTATTTTGTTGGCAAAGAAATCTTTTCTAAAGTGAATGTTTCTACTTCAGGCATATTGTCTTCTATCAACATTGTTACTTCGTCAGGTACTGGATAATATGTTTGTTTTTGACTACATGAGGCAAAAAACAAAAGGATTAATACAAAAAATATTACTTTCATTTATCTTTAAATATGAATACCAAGACAAAAAGTCTTGGTATAATAATTATAATAAATTAATTTACATTAGCTCTATCAGGAAATACATAAGTTATATAGCCACTCGAAAGAGAACAGGTTCTAGGATAAGAGAAACAAAGTCCCAAAAATTGTCCGTATGCCTCTATAATATAACCCTGAGCATCAGCATCATCAGCTTTAAAAGCATTATTATCACTTGCAGCCCAAGCTGCTACACCAGCCACAGCAATTGCGGCACAAATTAAAAATTTTTTCATCTTTTTTAAATTTAAATTAGTAAATGTTTTAATTAATAAAAAAAAACTCATCCAATTTATTGTTACGCGCGCATAAAATATTAAACAAAAATCAGTTCGTTTTTCATGGCGCAAATGTAAAATAGTTTTAAAAAAAAAAAAAAAATAGAGCACTTTTTTCTAAAAATTAATTATTTTTTTTATTTATTACTGTGGCTCAGTGCGTTGGGCTATGGTATTTTTTTCATTTTTTATAAATTGGTTTGGGTCTAATGTATATCCATTATCCTTATTATAAATTAAATATTGCGTATTAACTTTAGCAAGAATCTTTTTATTTTCAGCAAGTAAAAGATTTTGATTGCCATAAGAGTTTAACATAATTGAATATATTTTGTTTTTTGGATCAAATATGATTCGAGAGTTTTTGGGTAGCGAAAGATTTGATTTCTCCAAAAAAAATTGTGGCTGAATAAAATCGTATGCTTCTTGAGCCACAATTAATAATGAATCATATTTAAAATCCTCATTTTTTTTCATAAATTTAATAAACTCAGAAATACAAACTGAACATTGAGTATCTAAAAAAAATATCAAATTTCTAGATTCACTCAAATTCAACGATGTATCTAAATCATTATCAATCTTATACATTGATTCATTCACTTTTATAGAATTAAACAAAGACGATAATGTTATATTTCCTGAATTACACGAAAATAAACCACTACAAATCAATAATATAACTAATATTCGTTTCATTATTTTAAGATACATTTATATAAAGCTAATTCTCCGTCTTCGTCATTACAATTTAAATAGAAAGTATTAGATTTTTCAGAATATGAAACTTTTCTAACATTCTCTAACTTTACTTCTGGCTTTAATCTACGTTTTAAGTTCATATCTGCATCAAAAATCCAAGTTTCATAAGTAGCATTTGCATCAATTTCTTCTGGAGATTTAAGATCTTTATATTTAATGTTATATCTAAAATTATGTACTATAATATTGTTTTCAGTTTTACAACTAAAATTAAAATAAAATGAAAAATATTCTTTACTAGCAATAGTATTATTGTCATCAACAAATGACATTACATTATCATCAAATATAGCATCTCGAAATTGAGATATAATATTAAAATTTTTATCATAAATACTTATAATAGGAAATTTTTCCCAAAAAACTATAAATTTAGAATTACTAAATGTCATTGTTCTTAGTACTGTTGGTGGTGGAAAATTTTTTTCATTAAGAGGATATTCTTTTAAAGCTTTACCAGTTTTGGCATCATATAATTCAAACTCATTTACTTCATCTACGTCAAACCCCTTAATAAACATTCCATTAGCACTTACTATAGTATCATTTCCTAAATATACAAAATCACTCATAAGTAATGCATCACAAAATGTTATAATAGGAGTATAATTATTACCTTTCAAAATTACAGAATCCATATTCAATTGAGTAAGAGCGTGAAGATTACCATCTCGTATAAACAAATTATTGTTATGAAGATATCCATTAAAACTCATTAACTCATTTGGACCATTTCCTTTTTTAAAATATCCTGCAATTTCTTGTTGCGTATTTAAATTATATACACTTATTATATAAGGGTTTGGATTTGAATAATTTATACTTACAACCAATGAATCTTGATATACATAACAATAATTCATTAGATATTTTGTAGGCAAAGGAATCTTTTCTAAAGTAAAAGTTTCCACTTTAGGCATATTATCTTCTGTCAACATTGTTACTTCTTCTGGAACTGGATAATAACAAGTTTTATTTGATTGATTTTGACTACATGAGGCAAAAATCAATAAAATCAATATTAATAAATAATTTTTCATTTTTTTTTTTAGTACCAAGAAAAAAATCTTGGTACTAATTTAAAATGTAATAGTCAAATTCTAATACCAATAATAATTGCTACAACCTGGAAATTCATAAGTTATATAAGAACCTACATAACAAATAACTCCACCAGCACTACAATATCCTACTACTGAACCATAAGCCTTAATTTCATAAACAGTAGTAGCATCAGCCTCATCAGCTTTAAAAGCATTAGTATCACTTGCAGCCCAAGCTGCAACTCCAGCCACAGCAATTGCGACGCCAATTATAAATTTTTTGAACATCATATTTTAAAATTTAAAATTAAAAAATTAATTTAATTATTTTATAAAAAACTCCACCAATTTATTGTTACGCGCGCTAAAAATATTCAAACAAAAATCAGTTCGTTTTTAATGGCGCAAATGTAAAATAGTTTTAGAAAAAAAAAAAAAATAGAGCACTTTTTTTCTAAAAATTAATTATTTTTTTTATTTATTACTGTGGCTCAGTGCGTTGGGCTATGGTATTTTATCATGGTTTTATTATAAATCTTTTCATTTTTTTAATATACATTTGAATAAAGCTAATTCTCCGTTTTCGTCTTCACAATTTAAATAAAAATTATTTGAACTTTCACAATAGGAGACGAACCAAATATTTTCTTTAACAAAATTTTTGGACTTAAGTCTTCGTTTTAAATTCATATCTGTATCAAAAATCCACATTTCATAATCTTTCGAAAAATCAATATTTGATTGTGGATTTATCATTTCTCTTTTAATATTATATCTATAATTAGATGCAACTATAAAATTATCAGTTTCACAACCAAAGGTAAAATATAAAAGAAAATCATCTACTGATTTTATATTATTAAATTCTTCTTCTTGTATTGTCAAAAGACAATCCTTAAATTTAGCATCTCTATATTGTTTAATAATATTAAAATTTTTGTCATAAATGCTTATAACGGGAAATAATGACCAAAATACAACAAACTTTGAATTACTATATGTTATTGTTCTATATACTGCATTAGGAGGAAAATTTTTTTCATTTTGAGGATATTTTTGCAAAGCTTTACCAGTATTAGCATCATATAATTCAAATTCACTAACATTATCTACGCCAAAACCTTTAATAAACATTCCATTTGCACTTACTATTGTATCATTACCCAAAAATACAAAATCTGTCATAACTTGAGCATCATGATAAGTTATTTTTGGAATATAATTATTTCCTTTTAATATGATAGAATCTATATTTAATTGAGTTAAAGCATGTAAATTACCATCTTGTAATAATAAATTATTTTTATGAAAATAACCACTTAAACTCATAAATTCATTAGGTCCATTTCCTTTTTTAAAATATCCTGCAATTTCTTGTTGCGTGTTTAAATTATAAACACTTATTATATATGGATCTGGATTTGAATTGTTTAAAATTATTACCAAAGAATCATCATATACATAATAATAACTATTAAGATATTTTGAAGGTAAATGAATCTTTTCTAAAGTAAAAGTTTCCACTTTAGGCATATTGTCTTCTGTCAACATTGTTACCTCGTCAGGAACAGGATAGTAACAAGTTTTATTTGATTGATTTTGATTACATGAGGCAAATATCAAAAGAATTAATGCAAATAATATGTTTTTCATTTTATTTTATTTAAATGCACCACAAAATTAATCGTGATACAAGAATATAGAAAGTCCATTTGTCACCTATTGAGGAAAACAAACTTTAATCACATAAAAATCAGTTCGTTTTTCATATCACAAATGAAAATAATTTAAAAAAAAAGACAGAAAACTTTTTTATTAAAATTAATTAATTATTTATTACTGTGGCTCAATGTATATGATTATGGTATTTTTCATTTTACTACTACTCAAATATACATTGATAAAGCGAGCCTTCTCCATTTTCATCTTCAAAAAAGACATAAAAATTTCCTGATTCTGAACAATAACTCATTCTATATCCTTGATTAAAAGATTCTTGATTTATATATTTTAAGCGACGAACAAAATTACATGACGAATCAAAACACCAAAATTCTAGATTTTTGTAATCAGAATCTAAAGTATTATCACATCTACAATTTCCATAAATTATTAAATCTTCAGATTGAATATTATTGTAAAAATACCTAGAAAATTCACCTTCAATACAAATTCCAGCGCCTTCAAAATAAGAAAATTTTTCAGGGCCTGGATCTGGTCCATAATATTGTTTAACAAGATTAAAATCTTTGTCAAAAATATCTATCATAGGAAATCTAAGCCAAGCAGAAATATACATTTGTGATTTTTGATTATAATAAAATATTCTTTGATTCATATTAAAAAAAATCTTATCATCTTCTTTGAGTTCAAAGTTGAATAATTCTCCAGTTTTAGCATTCATTTTTAAATATTGAGATTCAGATTCCGCACCACACCCACAAAAATAGCAATTGTTTGGAACAACAAGTGTATCTTTGTTTATCATTTCAAAATCAACAAACATATCATACTTATGAAAAATTGTTTTTGGTGAATAAGTATTCTTTTTAATTAATATAGAATCAATATTTAAAATTATCAATTTGTTTGATGAAGAAAACAATAGTTCTTTATTTTTTAAATTAAATAAACCGTTTATTAATTCATCTGGTCCATTCCCTTTTTTAAAATATTGAGCAATAGTATCATTATTTTTTAAATCAAAAAAAGAAATAATATAAGGTTGAGGGTTTTCCATATTTATAGTTAACAAAATCGTATCATAAATAATATAAGCATCTGAAACTATTGTAAATTTTTCTGGAATATTGATTTTTTTAAAATCAAAATATTCAATTTGGGGCATATTATTATCATCAAGAATAGTTGTTTGAGAACTATTTGGACGATTAAAATATGTATTTTTTCCACACGATGTTAGAAAAAAAAGAAAAATAGACATTATAATATAATTAGTTTTCATAACATTTTTTATTAATATTTATTATTTCATAGACTTAAAAGAATTGTTATCACTTGCAACCCAAGTTACTAAAACAATCACATCAATGCGACAAAACTAATTAGTTTATAAATTTATTTTTATTAAAAATTTTTTAAAAATGTTAATAAATAAAACAATTCTATATATTTTGTGCTAAAAAAGATTTATTTCAGTTTAAATTCAATTTGCTGTATACTAAATAATAAAAAAAACGCTTTTCAAAAAAATGAAAAGCGTTTTTCTTTTTCTATTCAAATAATTTTACATTTTTTCTAATACATTTATTCCTAACATATTCAAACATTTAGCAATAACTTTGCTTGTATTGTCAGAAAGAATAATACGAAACTCGCGTGCCTGATCATTTTCTTCACCAACTATTTGACAATCATGATAAAATTGATTATAAAGTTTACAAAGATCATAAACATAATTTGCAATTTGAGCAGGACTACAAAGATTACAAGCTTCTGCAATTATTCCAGGAAAATCGTTAATACGTTTTACTAATTCAGCTTCAGAAGTTGAAAATTGTTCATAATCAGGAGATAATGTTACACGCCTAATTTGTTTTTCTTCCAATTTTCTGAATATTGAACGAATACGTGCATATGTATAAAGAACAAAAGGACCTGTATTGCCATTAAAATCAATAGATTCTGCAGGATTAAATAATATTGTTTTTCTTGGGTCAACTTTCAAAATAAAATATTTTAAAGCAGCCATAGCAATAGTAGAAACTGTTACATCTTGCTGTTCTTTAGACATTTCGTTAAGTTTACCAAGTTCTTCTGAAGTTTTTCTTGCTGTTTCTGTCATTTCTGCAATCAAATCGTCAGCATCAACAACTGTTCCTTCACGACTTTTCATTTTTCCATTTGGCAATTCTACCATACCATAAGAAAAATGTTTAATAGCGTCACTCCAAGAAAATCCCATTTTTTTCAAAACTAGTTTCAATGCTTTAAAGTGATAATCTTGTTCGTTACCAACAACATAAATATGTTGGTCAAAGCCAAATTCACGATATCGCATTGCTGCTGTTCCCAAATCTTGGGTCATATAAACTGTTGTTCCATCGCTTCTTAACAAAATTTTTTGATCAAGACCATCTTCTGTTAAATCTACAAAAACAGAACCATCTTCTGCTTTTTTACAAATTCCTTTGTTTAAAGCATCTAAAACATAACTTTTACCTTCAAGATAAGTTTCTGATTCATGATAAATTTTATCAAACGAGATTCCCATCAATTTATAAGTAACATCAAAACCGTCATAAACCCAATTGTTCATTTTTTTCCATAAAGCTACGGTTTCTTTATCTCCACTCTCCCATTTTTGTAACATTTGGTGAGCTTCAATAATTGATGGAGCTTGTTGTTTTGCTTGCTCTTCTGTTAAACCTTGAGCTATAAGATTTTTTATTTCTTCTTTATAATGTTGATCAAACAAAACATAATATTTTCCAATAAGATGATCTCCTTTTAAACCTGAAGTTTCAGGAGTTTCTCCATTTCCCCATTTTTGCCATGCTAACATTGATTTACAAATGTGAATACCACGGTCATTAACAAGGTTTACTTTTATTACATTATTTCCTCCAGCTTTTAAAATTCGAGAAATACTATCACCTAAAAAGTTGTTTCTTAAGTGACCTAAATGGAGAGGTTTATTGGTATTTGGAGACGAAAATTCAAGTAAAATTTTCTTTGATTTTTCAGTTATTGGAGTTATTCCAAAATTTTCTTGTGAATTTATTTTTAATAATAACTCTGTTATTACTGAAGATTTAAGTGTAATATTTAGGAATCCTTTTACTACATTAAATTTTTTAGCATGTTCCCAATTTTTGATGATATATTCACCAATTTCACTAGCTGTATCTTCCGGCTTTTTAGCTGATAATTTTAAAAGTGGAAATACAACTATTGTTAAATCTCCTTCAAATTCTTTTTTGGTTTTTTGAACTTGAACCATTGAATCAACGGCTGCTTTACCATAAAGTTCTGAAACAGCCTTAATTACTACCTGTTGTAAATTTTCTTCTATATTCATTGAAAGAATTTTTTCTAAATAATTTTCAAAATTAGAATAAAATCAATAATTAATAAATTTTTTTTTATAAATTCTTTAAATCAACAATCTTTTGTTTGTTAAAAAAATCTGCTGGTGATAAACCAATTACAAATTGGTCAAAGTATGAAATACGTTTAGGACACAATAATTCTGTATCATAAAAACGTTCTACGTCAACCACTTTTGATGTAGAATCAACCACTTCGAGAGGTACAACAGCATATCTTCCTGCATTAATAGCTGTCATATATCCAAATTTATTATTAAGTATCAATTCAATAGCCATATCACCAAAAGCAATAGGAACAATAGAGTCTGTAAAATCAGGACAACCACTACGAACCAAATAACCTAAATTTTGAAAAATTGTATCAACTCTTTTACCACCATTATATTTAGACGATGCTATTTTTAATCTACGAGCAAGTTCTTCACCATATCCTCCTTGACGAACACCATTAGATTTTTGAATATCTTCACATCCATTAAATTTTGCACCTTCTGATACTACTACTGTAGAATATTTTCCTGGAGATTTAGCTCTATCGTCAGATAAAAGTTCTGCTAATTGATTTACATTAAATTTATATTCTGGTATAACACAACGATTTGCAACACCAACTGTTGTTGGTAACATTGCTGTAAATCCTGAATATTTCCCAAAAACTTCAATTACTAAAAATCTTTCATGACTTCCTGCCGAAGAACTCAATGTGGTTATTAATTCAATAGTTCTAGAAATACAAGTACTATAACCAATACAATAACTGGTTCCTGGAACATCACCGTCCATTGTTTTAGGAATTGCAATAATTTTTACACCTTCTTTATGAAGTCGAAAAGCATATTTTAAAGTATCATCACCTCCTATAACAATTAATCCACTTATTCCTAAAAATTCTATATTTTTAATAACTTCTGGAGTTAAATCATTAATTGGCTCATTATATAAATCTTTAAGATGTTCTGGTACTTCTTCTGCCAATAAATCAGAAGGCTTTGTTCTTGAAGAATGCAAAAAAGATTCTTCACGCATAGCTGTAGAATTTAATATAGTTTGCGAAAATTCTTCATAACAATCAGAATTATCCACACTTTTACTACGAATCATTTCAATAAGACCAGCCCAACCACGTTTAATTCCAATAACTTTGTAACCTTCACGAATTGCACTACTTACGATACCTCTTATTGCAGGATTTAAACCAGGTACATCTCCGCCTCCTGTTAATATTCCAATTATTCCGCGATTTCTATTTACTATCATAATATAATTGGTTTAATTTTATTTATTAAAAAAATCTTTGATTAAATCAAAGAAAATAAAGATTTAGTTGTATTTAAACTTTTTCGTAATAAATTGTATATTGTTTCAGTTTCTTTCAAATTTGTTAATCTATTTAAAATAATTCTTACAGCTCCTAATGATTCATAATCACCTAAACCCATTGCTTGTAAAACATGAGAAGGTTCATTATGTTCTGAAATACAATCAGTTTGAGCTGAAAAAATTGTATTTGATTGATTTAAATCAATCAATAATTTTTGAGATAAACCTTCTAATCCCTTTACACAAAAATTTATTATATAAGGGGAAGATTTTTCTGATAGTCCATTAAAATAAATTCCATCAAAATGTAATGATAATTGTTTAACTAAATTATCTCGTAATCTTGAAATTCGATTAAATTCTTTACTCATTGACGAAAATGTTAATTTACATGCCTTAGCAACACCTGCTATTAATGCAATATTATCTGTTGAAAAATCTAGACAATATTTACTAATTAAATTATCAGAAACTTGATTTTTTATAATTGCAACAGACAATCTTTTAGGTCCTAAAATCTCATTAGATGGAAATGTAAATGTATCTATATCTTTAACTTTTAGAGGAATACGTCCAAAAGAAGATGATAAATCTGAATGTAATTTTATATTTTTAGATTGACAAATTGATATTATTTTTTCTAATGGTTGAATAACTCCTGTTTCTATATTTGTATGAGTTATCGAAATTAAACATGTTTCATTGTTTATTGAACGAATTAATGTATCTAAATCTATAATTCCTTCTTTATCAACTGGTATATATGATACAAAAAATCCTTGATTTTCTAATAATTTAAATAATTCAAGATTTTCTCTAGGTTCTATAACTGATGTAATTATGTGTTTTCCTAGATTTTTACCTTCTAATAAAGATAAAATTGATAAATAATTAGAATCTGAAATAGATTTTGTAAAATAAATTTCTGAATTTAAACACTTTGCAAATTTTGAAATTATAGATTTTGAACTCTCTAAAATATCATTAACAAATTGAGATCTATTATCTAAATGTCTACCTAATTTAACATAAGCCCTTTTCATTGCTCGCATTACGGGTTTTTCAATAACCGTAAAGTCTGTATCAGAATTTTCCATCAATGTAATAGTTAATATTTTTACAAAATTAATAATATGAAAAGGTTAAAACAAGAAAAAAAAATGAAATAATGCTGTTTTTAATAAAAAAACTGATTTTGTAATATGCAATTACAAAATCAACTTAATATTATAATTCATCTAAAGTTGCAGAAATTTTTTCTACTGCTTCTTCAATTTGACTCTTATTAATAATTAAAGGAGGTGCAAATCGAAAAGCATTTTGACGGAAAATAAACAAATCAGTAAATATTCCATGATTTAGTGATTGATGTAAAAATTTAAACATATCTATATTATGATCTACTTCTACACCTCTAAAAAGTCCTAATCCCCAAGTTCTTAAAACTTTAGAATGTTTTTTCATCAAAAATTCAAAATAATCTCCTTTATCATTTGCTGACTCTACTAAATTTTCGTCTAATATAACATTAATATTAGCTAAAGCGGCTGCGGCAGAAACAGGATGACCTCCAAAAGTTGTAATATGACCTAAAATAGGATTATCACAAAACGCTTCCATAATTTTTTTGTTAGCCACAAAAGCACCAATAGGCATTCCTCCACCTAATCCTTTTGCAAAATTTACAATATCAGGAACAACATTAAAATTCTCAAAACCAAACATTTTGCCAGTTCTTCCCCAACCCATTTGAACTTCATCAAAAATTAAAAGAGTACCTGTTTCATTACATCTTTCACGTAATTTTGTTAACCAACCATTTTCTGGAAGATTTAAACCGCCTTCACTTTGAATTGGTTCTGTTAAAACACAAGCTGTATTATCAGTAATTTGTTGAAGATCTTCAAAATTATTAAATCTCAACATTTTAACACCTGGCATCAATGGACGATAAGCAGATTTAAAATATTCATCTCCCCAAACACTCATTGCTCCAATTGTAGAACCATGATAAGCACCTTTAAATGCAACAACTTCTGGGCGATGCGTATATCGTTTTGCCAATTTTATAGAACCATCGGTTGCTTCACTTCCACTATTAACAAAAAAAACAGAATTTAAATTTTCTGGTAAAAGTTCAACCATTTTTTTTGCCAATAAAACTTGAGGACATTGAATAAATTCACCATAAACAGTAAGGTGCATATATTTATCAACTTGATTTTTAACAGCTTCTACAACTTTTGGATGACAATGACCAACATTAGCAACCGAAATTCCAGAAACAGTATCTAAATATTTTTCACCATTAGGTCCATACAAATAAACACCTTGCGCTTTTTCCACTTCAATATTTAATGGAGTATAAGAAGTTTGCGCCACAAAACGCATAAACATTTGACGATTAGTTTCTATCATATCATATATTTTTAAAAAGCTGTATTATGTTCTCTATTATAACGTTCAATAATTAAATCAGGAGTTTTTAAACTCTTTTTAATCCATTCTAACAATAAATTTTGTCGAACATTTTCAGGTAAAATAAAATCAAAATCAGAGTTTCTTAATTTTCTTGTAAGTGTATACAAAATAATAGCAGCAGAAACTGAAATATTAAAACTTTCAGTAAAACCGCACATCGGAATAGTTAAAAATTCATCACTAAGTTTTAATGCTGTGTCTGTTAATCCAGTAGGTTCAGTTCCAAACAAAATAGCACATTTGCCATCAAAAATATTAAAATCATCTAGAGAAACCCCTCCAGGATGTGGAGATGTTGCAACAATGCGATATCCTTCTGATTTTAAATCATTAATACAATCAAAAGTATTAAAATTTTTATCGGCATAACGTCTAATATCAATCCATTTAGACGAACCTTTATCAACATCTTTATATACTGAAAATTTGTTTTCGTTTTCTATTAAACACATTTTATTTAAACCCAAACATTCGCATGAACGAATCACTGCATTAGTATTTTGAGGTTGAACTATGTTTTCTAAAACTGGAACAATATATTCAGTTCGTTGATTAACAACATTAACCATCTGATTAAAACGAATATCTGTAAAAAATTGAGACAAATATTCGATAAGATCCTTATACATTACAAATTTAATTTTGTGCAAAGTTGCAAAAGAATCTTATCGAAACAAATATTTTTTTTATAAATATTAAAGCAGAGAGAACTCAAAAAAAGAAATCGCATCTGGAAAAGGAATTTATTGTGTTGAGAATAAAGCCGGTACGAAGATAATTCTTATTTTGAAAGATTTAGAGAAGTGAGCTTAACTCCAAAACCAAATGCGATTCAAAAAATAAATAACCTTGTTTTGAATAAAAAAAGAAAAATTTTCAAATAAACGTTGACTTTCACAAGCCTTTGTCATATTTTGTTTTTTGACATTGCAAATATAGAATCAAAAAATGTAACCTCCAAATAATCAAAATGTTTAAAAGGACGAAATGTATCAAAACAAAGATGAAATGCAGAAAACAAATGATAAAAATACACAAAAAAAGGACGAAAATTTTATGACGAAACAAACAAAAAAATAATAATAAAAAAAATAAAATTTAAATATCTGATTATAAATAAATAATGATAAAAATGATATTTTTTTCAAAAAAAAATGCAAAAATATTTTGTAGGTAATATAAAAGATACTACTTTTGCACCGTCAAAAAAACAAAGACGTTCTCATAAATATTAGAAACAATTGGAGAGATGGCAGAGCGGTTTAATGCACCGGTCTTGAAAACCGACGTAGGTAAC
>JAKSUC010000039.1 GCA_024413595.1 Bacteroidales bacterium | reverse complement strand
CCTCAAAAAATGTGTAAAAAGTGATAAATTTTCCCTAGGAAAATGTGTAAAAGGAGTTTTAATGATTAAACCAATAGACAAAGGATATGTTTTTAAATTGCCGCCTAAAATAAAGCAAATATATACTTCAAATAAAGTTGTGGATATATTTAACGATGGCGAAAAGATAACAAAAACATATATAGATTTGAACACAAGCAAGATAATAAAAAAGATTATAGAATGGATAAAGGAGTAAAATGAACACATCAAAAATTTTAGAGGAAATAGCAAAAGTTTTAGAACGACACGGAATCAGAATAAATAATTTTATGTTTGACGATTTTGGAAGTGATGTAATGTTTGGTATAGAGGGATATAAAGAAGATGTTACAGAGAATGGAACAATTAAAGCTGAGGTTTAAACTTAGTGCAAGTACCATTAGAACATATTTAGATAGATTTGATGTACCAATTAAAAGAATAGGTAAATTATCATATTGGGATTTATCAAAAGATAACATTATAAAAATTAGAAAAATTATTAGATTAAAAAATAAAAAGAAGTAAGAGGTTAGTATGATTAATAAATGGATAAGTTTTAATAAACTTTCAATAGATATAGGTATAAGTTTGCAAACATTAAAATTGTATTTATCAAGGTCAGAGTTTGCAAAATATACGAAATTTGATAGAAAATATGGTCATAAATTCTTAAAAACTAATATTTCTCTATCAAGATTAGAAGGCTTATTAAAAAAAAGAAAACCTACTACTGCTTTTAAATTAAGTGAAATGAGATATGAATTAGAGCAAATGTTAATAAAAGATTTAGTTTTGAATAAAAATGAGTATGAAAAATATATCGGAGGATAAAATGGACATAAGAGAGAAGATAGAATATATTTCAAGCAGTTTAAATATTAATTTTGCTATTAAAAATTATATAAAAATAGAGCAATTAGAAAAAGAAGTGAGAAGATATTTAAAAAGAGAGCTGAACAACGAAAAAAATATAAGATTTGACTCTTCTGATTTAAGGCAATTATGCATGTCTTTAGAAAAAGTTCATAAATCACTTAATAAAAAAATATCTTTTGTTGAATTTCAAAAAAAATTTAATAAGTATGATAAAATTACAGGTAAGGAACTTTGGGAAGAAACAAAAAAACTTGCTCATTATCTTCTTGCTGTTAAAGAAATACAAAAAATGGTTAGTGTATTTAATTATCATGCAACAGTATGTTATTTAATAGAATTACAACATGAAAGAATTAAAAAAGAAGATGATTATGCACTAGAACACGCAATATATGAGGCATTAGTAGATAGTTCAAATTTATAGAGGAAAAAATGATACCTAGAATTATAGAGGAGAGTGTAGCAGTTTTAGAGAATATTACGGATAATGTTGATAAATTGGCATTAATTAATACTTTAAATTGCAAAGTTGCACATCTTATTAATAGTAAAAATGTATTTTTTAAGCAATATGAAAATTCTAAACCTTGTGTTTTGTCATATTATGCTATGAATTTTTTGAATAGTGGTAGTAACAAAGACTATATGGTTGATAGCATAAATAATTATTTGTTGCCTTTTTTGTCTGATGAATTAGAAAACGCTATTGTTAAATTTAAAGAGCGATTTGAACTTGAAAATCAAACAATGAAACAAAAAGATTTAGAAGCAGAATTAGATAAAATAAGAGTTGCAAATTTAGAACTTTACAACCCTAACTCACAAGGATTGTATAGAGAAGCAGAACAAATTAATCGTACAGAGTTCGGTTGTTTGTGTATAAGGATTGGCGAATTAGGCGATTATTTAGATAGTTGTATTAGTGGGGATAAAAGCAAAAGAGAACTTTATGGTAAATTAAAGGAAATTTATGAGGGAACAATAGCACCTAGTATTATTGCTGGTGATAGCAAAAGAAAAACATTAAAAAATATACCCATTGTTGCTTTGATGTATTCAGATTTTGAAAATTTATTAAACCCTAAAATAAAAGAATATTACATAACAAGTCTAAAAACCGGTATGGCAAGAAGAAGTTTTATTTACATACCTAAAAATCAAAAAGTTCTTAATTATCCTAAAAAACCAACAGAAAAAGAATTTGCATTTAGACAAGCAAATGTTTTAGAAGAAAAGTTTAAACAAATATATAATTTTATTGAACCTAACACAATATATAAATTATCAAATGATGCAAAAGAATATATATATGATTATCAATGCGATTGCATAGACTATTTCAACAACAGCAAAGATAATATAATTGTTAAATTAGAAAAAAAGGAAAGCTTCTGGAAAATAACAAAACTAGCTTGCATATATTCAATAGTTGATAACCCGTTAAATAACGTTGTAGGATTAGATTATTTTGTTATGGCAAAAAACTTTTATGAGGCTATATCTGGAAGTTTAGCAACAGTAATAGAAAAAAGAAAAGAGAGCGAAATTGAACAATTTGCTGAATTTATCTCAAACAATAGACACGATATTATAACTAATTCTATGTTGAGAAACTCCAATATAGTAAATGGCAATAAATTCAAACATTTCTTTAATGAACATATAAACGAAATAAAAGACGAATTATTAACTGAATATAATCTTAATATGTATGAATATAGCGATGGCAGGATAAATAGCAAGAGTTGGCAGGTGGTTGAGAATGAGAACTAATTATCATAAAAAAATTGATGCTTATTTGAAAAAGAACAATCAAAGTTTAGATTTAGAGAAACAATACTATGAAAAATATACAGAAGAAGAATTTGATAAACTTATAAAACAGGTTTATGAAATAAAAGGCGAAGTAACACACTTGAAAATATTGAATGCTAAAAAGAAAAATAAGGTTAAGTTTGTGTTATCAGAATATGAAGAACAAAAGTTATTTGTAAAATGGTTAAGAGACAATAAAATTAAGTGTCAATCTAGTGGTAATGGTTTTGCATTAGATACTAAAAACAACATAAGATATATGGCAAAATTAAAAGCAACTGGATTATCGGTTGGATTTCCAGATTTAGAAATTTTAATCGGTAACGGTATTACATTATATGTTGAAATGAAACGTACAAAAGGTGGAGTAGTATCAGAAGCCCAAAAAAAATGGATAGAATGGTTAAATGAAAATGGATATAATGCAAAAGTTTGCTACGGTGCAGAAGAAGCTATTGAGTTTGTAAAGAATTGTATTAATAACTTGAAAAAATTAATATAAAGGTGTATAATAAAGGTACGACATAAACGAAAGGACATAAAATATGAGTTTAATTAAGAAAAAGACTGATTTAGAGTTGCCTAAAAACATTGTAGGATGTATTTATGGCTCACCTGGTATAGGCAAAACAACTTTGGCATTATCTTCACCAAAACCATTATTACTAGATACTGATGGTGGTATTCATAGAGTACAAAATGAATACAGAGTTGATTGTGTTCAAGTTACAAGTTATCAAGATGTTTTAGATGTTTTAAAAGAAGATTTAAGCGATTATGAAACTATTGTAATCGATACATTAGGTGAGTTAGTTAATTTTATGCTTAAATATTTTGCTGATAGAGACCAAAGCCTTGTTACAAGAGGTGGAACTTATAACATCAAAATATGGGGACTTATAAAAACTGAATTTGCAAATTTAAAATTAAAATTAAAAAATTTAAACAAAAACCTTATATTTGTATCTCATACGGCAGAAGAT
Source organism: Bacteroidales bacterium (assembly GCA_024413595.1). Lineage (GTDB taxonomy): Bacteria > Bacteroidota > Bacteroidia > Bacteroidales > UBA3824 > UBA3824. The sequence continues at coordinate 29,342 of JAKSUC010000039.1, read as the reverse complement.
AAAGACGGGGAACAAAAAATTTATAGAATGGATGTTGCAGGCTCAACTTCAAAAGATATAGTAAAAATGTTAGACTTTTTAGGTTTTTGTGAAGCAATAGGCAAAAAAAGAACTATATCTTTTAGCCCTAGTGCAAGATATTATGCAAAAAACTCTATACAGCTTGATGATGATTTAGAAATACCAACACTTGCAACAGGTGTAGAAAATAACTTTCTAACAAAAGCAATTATCGAACCAACAGTTTTAAGAAGAGAAGATGAACAAAAAATATTAAAAGAAAATGAAGAAAAAATGTTTGCTGGTCGTGAATTAATAAACAATGTTGAAGAACCTAACAGTGCATTAAATTTATTTAAAGACATGGACTTAACAGCACATGCAAAAGTTATTTTGTTTAAAGAATTAGCAGAAAAATTTAAAGATAATTTTGTATTCAATAAAGAAAAAGGTATATTTGAGAATGTTTAATTATATTACACCATCTTTATTAAATAGTTGGTTATATGTTTTACATAATGAAAACGCTGATATTCAAAACTTTATTGACTATTTGAACAAAGTTAAACAAGAAACAACAGAAGCACAGCAAAAAGGTTTAGATTTTGAAGAAGAAGTATATAAAGGCAACAAGCCAGCATATAACGTTTATGTTAAAAATGGTTTATATCAAATAAAAGTATCAAAAGATTACAAAGGCATAAAACTTTTAGGAATTATTGACGTTTTGCAACCTAACCATATTTACGATGTCAAAACAACTAGCAAGTATGAAATAGGTAAATATTTTCATACTTCACAACATATAATCTATCCTTTTTGCACAGGAATTAAAAACTTTAGTTATTTGATAAATGAAGAATGTTGGGTTGAAACATACCATTATAAAGATGGTCAATGCGAAGAACTTATAGACCAATTTATTGATTGGTTAAAACAAACAAGTTTGTATGATACTTGGAAAGAAAAATGGAGAAAAGAAACATGGTAAAATTCAGTAAAACAGCAGAAGTAGTAAAAGCAGTAACTTATGAGCCTGGTGAATATTTATTTAAAATTTATGAAGTGCAAGAAAAAACATCAAAAGCAGGTAATGATTATTGGTTAGTAAAATTTGAAACAAAAGACGGTGTAAAAATGTCTGATATTTTCTTATTTGCAGGTAAAGGTGCTACAAAAACATTAGGGCTATTTACTGCATGTGGTTTAGCAGACGGCGAAAACTTCCCTACAAAAGAATTTGATACAGATGATATTTTAGGCTCTTATTTGTATGTTAATGCTATTGCAGATTTAGACGAAAATAAAAAACCAACAGGATATTTAAAATGTCCATGGGATATAAAAGATTATAAACCTTATGACAAAAAACAAAAAAAAGTTGTAGTTGAAGAGCCAATAGAAGAATTACCATTTTAAGTTTTAATCTATTTTTATGTCGTACTTGCCGTTCGTTTCACAAATCCATCTTTTTATTACAATGCGAACGGCTTTTTTTTTAAAAGGATAAATAAATGATTGAGATAAGTTTAAGCGATGTTGAAAAAATAGCAGGTTATGGTAGAAAACAAGGCAAAGAATGGGTTTTTCAATGTCCTTTTTGTATGGATAGTCATAAAGATAATTTAAAGTTTAATGAGCAAAAAGGCATTTTATATTGTTTTGCAAATGATGAACATAGCAAAAAAATATTGTCTGATATAGCAAAAGAAAAAAATAAGTATAAAAAAAATGATTATAATGTTATGCAACAAATACCACAATGGAAAATAGACCAACAACAATACATAAAATATATGTCATCTTGCAACGATATGCTTTTAGGTAAATGGTCGTTAGTATTCAAAGATTTATTTGAAACGGATGTTATGGTTCATATAGGAAAAGAAAAACAAATGCTTGACTACTTATATGAACAAAGAGGTATAACACTTGAAACAGTAAAAAACACAGGTTTAGGCTTTGACTTTGAAGCTAATAAATGGGTTTTACCTATATTTGATTGTAATTTTTTAAACACAATAGTAGGTTTTGAATATCGTGCTAAAGATTTTAGTAAAAAGAAAATATGGAGGGAAATAGACACTCCAAAATGTTTGTCGTTAGTATATGGAGGTAGCCTAGATGATAACACTTTATATATTTGTGAAGGTTTTTTCGATGCTTATGTATTAATTCAATGGTTATTAGAAACCAATCAAAAAAATTTTGCAGTTGCAACTCCATCAAATGGAGTAAATTGCATACATACTGCTATGAAACAAATAAAATTTAATTTTTATAAAAAAATAAAACTAATGCTAGACAATGACGAAGCAGGCGACAAAGCAACCGAAGAAGTATTAAAAGATTATCCTTTTGTTATAGACGCAAGAAAATTTTTAAAAGATAGTAATTGCAAAGACATAACAGAATATTATAAAAAATTTTTATTGAAAAAAAACTTAATTTAATATATAATAAAAATACTATTTAACGCTTCACTAAAAGAAAACTCCTGATGGCTTATGTGGTACTAGAATGCATGCCAGCCTTCGTATAGTACGAGATGTAGTTCAGGAGTTTTTGATACGGTTTATTTGAAATAATTTATTCTTTTTTTTGCATTTTTGTATGCTCTTTCATCAGGTTTACCCATATAATCGTTATCTTCTAAATAATTCTTAGCCATTTTTAAATAATATGAGGGCTCTATAAATACATTACAGTAATCAGAGTATAGCATATTAACAACATAAGCATAATCATACTCATAATAATCTTTATTATCAAAATCTATATCACTTAATCTAACTATATCAGTTACTGTCCATTTTGCACCACTACCTTTATTATCAACCCAATGCAATAACGAAACTGCTTTATTATACATATCTTCATCAACTATATGGCAACCATATAACATTTTGTCAAACAACACATTTGCTTCTTCGGGCATATCTTTTATAAACACTTGCACCATCTCATAATCTAAATTAGGTTTTTCTTTTTTTAATTCTAAATATTTATTTTTAATATCCATATAAACCTCCTATGCGTGTGCCTTGCACTTTGGTAAATATTTTAATTCTATCCAAGAAGTTTCACCTTGTGTTACAAAATTTGCTTCATATAATTTTCTTCTAAATAAATAATTTGAATATACTGGCTTATGATACTTGTTGAACAATTGATAATTATTACCGTTAATTGTCATATATACTTGAACAGGAGCACCAGTTACAACTGTTTTAGGATTTTGGCTACAAGGCAAAAAGAAGTCGTAATCATCTAGTGAATTTATATTTGTACTGTCGGTAGTCGCAAGAACTAGCGATGTATTTGCGGTATATGTCATACCTGTTACTTTATGTTGATTATAATTACATTTACAAACCATTTTTTTATATCCTTTCAAAACCAGTTACCGATAAAAACGGTAACTGGTACATTTTTCTAATAGTTACAGTTGCAACCGTTTGAAGCATACGGCTGATATGTTCCTAAACTGTTTAATATATTTTGTGTTTGATTAACATTTGCAAGAGTTAATTGAGCTGATTGTAAATCTGTTCTCAATCTAGTTACTTCTTGTTCTGCAATAAGTTTTCTTGTTTCTTCACCCTCTGCGTGAATTGCATTTTTTAATTCACAACAACAGTTTTGCATTCTATAACCGATGTCTGTAATGTTCGCATTAACACCATTAAAACCTTGACATAGTGTTTGATTTAATTGATTTGTTTGACTTAATATGTCTTTATCAATTGCAAAACCTTGTTGTGCTACTGCTGTAAAGCCTGTGTTTAATACACTTTCTATACGGTCAGAACTTCTGCCCATTTGGTTAGATAGATTGGTATATAAAAAATCATTGGTAACTTGGTTAGCAAATGCACCGTTTCCATATCCAAAGCCACCGCCACCCATCATTAATAAGAATAGAATTAAAATAATAAAACCAGTTCCATTCCCGCCTAATATCCCGTCATTTTTTCCGACAATAGATGCAATGTCGGATAATGAATAACCTGAATTTTCCATTGTTGATACTCCTTTTATTTTACCTACAATCAATCACTCATTAAAGAGGAATATCACCATTAAGGGAGTTTTATACCTAACTTGCGCAAGTCTTCGGCATTAAATCTTTTTTCATTTATATCAAAACCTTTGTTTTTCGCAATATTAATAAGTGTTTGGAATTGTTGTGCTTGTGTTTTTCCACCCATAAGCCTATTAAACTCTTGCATTGCTGGACTATTGTTTATTGCCCCACTCATAACCATATTTATAATATTATTCAACATCTTTTATTTCCTTTTTGTTTTTTGGAGTAACTTTTTTATTTATTTCATCTAACATGTCTAAAATCGTTTTTAACGTGTCTTTGTTTTCGGGTTGGCTAATTGTATCATCTTGCAAAATAAACATCTTATTTTGTATGCTACCGTTTGCTATATTCCAATTTCTGGCAAGTATTTTATTTTCAAAAGCAAAATAAGTAGTTGAACCGTCTAATGGTATTTGTGTATTCTTTGCCACATCTTCATTTTGAACAGTTACTATTTGGTTTTGTGGCATTTGTGGTTTTGGTTGTTCGTATTGCTGCATTCTTTGTTGTATATTTTGCAATTGTTGAAAATATGGGTTTTGCTGCATGTATGGGTTATTAAAATTATTCATAACATAGCCTCTATTTTTTCTATTAACTTATAAATTTTTTTCAATACCTTTAACATACTTACATTATGCACCATATTTTGTTATAATTGTTACAAAAGTTGTTAAAAATGGTTTTAGAGGATAAAAATGGAAATAACATTAAAAGAGGCAAAATTAATATGCGATAATTATGCTTATTGTTCACCTATTAGCACTTTTTCAAAAGCATTATGTTTATCAAGAGCAACAGTAGATAAAAGATTATCAAATGGCAGCAGTTTAAAATATGATGAGATTTTTTTGTTATCAAAAGCATATCAAATACCTATAAAATTGTTTTTTAATGCAGATAAATTGCCAAAATACATAACAATAGATTATATTGACTTTTCTAAACATCACACTAATTTTAAATATTATTTTATGGATTTTAAAGTAGCTTATGAATACAAAAGATATTTTAACTACAAAGATTTTAAAATATATATGATGGAAACAGATAGACTTGCCAATCCTAACGGATATTTATATATCAGAGCAAATGATGTAGTTTTAGTTGATACATCTGAAACAAGTATCAAGAGAGCAGGATTGTATTTATACCAATGCAACAATAAAAGTTATCATAGCATAGCTTACATAGAAGAAAATTTTAATGGCTCTGTTGATTTTACATTTACATATCCTGAAAAGCATACAAAAAATAGAACAAAGCAAGAATTAGAAGAATTAAAATTTGTTGTAGTTGGTAGAGTTTTAAAAAATGTATTTTATTTTCACTGATTACTTTTTATCAAAAACACCAGTTATTTTCATTAATATTTCTAACTGCGTTTTTATTTCAGTTAATAATGTTCTTATTTCGTTATTAGAGTCTTGAACCTTATTTATTTGTGCGTCTTGACTTAAATCTTTTCTTTCAAGTTCTTTTATGTCTTGTTTTATGCCCTCTATGTCTTTTGTTATCATAGTTTTAAGCTCCCCTAACTTAACACAAAAACTAACAGTAGCACCAATAAAAGTTATAATAGCTATAAATACTGTTATAATCTCAAAGTTCATTTATCTTATCCTCTTGACTTCTTTTCTATTTTTGCCTTTGTTAAAACTTAAATGTATCCATTTATCATATTCATCTAACAACTGGTCGTATTCTATTCCAGAATTTTTTATTAATTCTATACCTTGAGATACAGTTAAACCTCTAATTTTAAAATCTATTGCTTGTCCCGTTAAGTGTTGGCTGTTAGATTTTCCACCAACAAGTTTATTAAGTTGAGAACATCTATATCCACTAGAAATATCAAAAGGTTTACCTATTTTATCTCTTAATGGCTGCAAACAATACACAATAAGGTTCAACATATTGTCTAAACTATTAATATCGGGCATATTGTTTATTTTGTGTTGTATCGCCTTATCTGAATGTATTAATTCACTAATTTTAAAATTTAAGTTCATATATCACCATTATACACTATTTATTATTTTTTAACAAATTAGTTATTGTTTCAGTTACTTCTTGAATGTATTTATTGCCATCAAATACTTTTTTGACTCCTTTTTCATTATAAGGCACTATTAAATTGACAAATTGGTCTAAGTATTCTTTTGCTTTTTTAGGGTCAAAAAATTCTTTTAATGGTTTATTGCTTCTTTGATTGTTTTTGAACTTATCCGCTAAAACCAAATTGTTTAATTTTGTTTTTCCACCTTGCGAATGTGGTTTAAGATGTTCAAGACTAACAGTATCTTTTGTTAATTTTTCGCCATAAAAACCTTTTTCAATAGGCAATTTATCCTGTTGATATAATGTTTTTAAAATATTTGAATATCCAAAAGGATAAGTAACTAATTTATTTATTTTCATGCCAGCCACACAATCTTTGGAAGTTATCAACAGCTAAATACATTGTTTGTGCTTTAAATTTGCTAACTCCACTTGCCAACAATAAGGCTTTAAATACTCTGCTTGATAAGTTTCTATCCCCACAAACTAAATCATGATTATTGCATAAAATATCGTGTATGCAACTAGGAATTAAGAAAGAATTGTCAGTTTTTGAACCTATTAAACTCCACAAAAAACGAGGTATTGTCGCACCGTCCCAACAATACCCTTTTTCTACCGTCAAAGTATAATCTTCCATTGTTTCAATATCTACAATATATACTTTAAACTCTTTTTTGTTTTCAAAAGGAAATTTTATAATGTTCTCTTGTTCTTTCTTATCTTGCCATGGTAATAAATACCTTACATCAATATGAGGTGTTTCGCTAAAATAAATCTCTAATTCTTTATCAGCATAAATTTCAATCATTATATAACCTTTTCTCTAAACTTTCTTACAAGATAGTTATATCTTTGCTGTTGTTTGTATGTTTCAAAATTTACAGCATTGTGCCTTTCTAAATAGTCAATTAATTCAGTAGCATAATTGCAGGCTTTTACTAATTTTCTATATTCTTTTATGCCCGCCGTTTCTAATTGTTTATTTGTTTTTGTTTCTTTTAAATTAAAAAAACTTTTTATTGCTTCAAAAAAAGCCGTAATGCTTAAAAACATACCCCTCCTACTCGTGCAAAATAATTTTATCTAGTTTAAGCGATTTTTTAACGTCAATAACCCTTTGATTAGTTGAACCAGCCCATTTATAATTTTCATCTGCTAAATTTTGAATAAATTCACCATCAACAAGGGCATCAACAAACTGCATTATTTCTAAATCTTTAATATCTTCCCATTTGTAACCTGTATAAAGCCAAATATCTTTTTTAGGATATTTATTTTTTATTTCTCTGCATAATTTGCACATTGTTGCTCTATTGTCGGGATATAAAGGGTCTCCACCTGATAATGTCAACCCTTGAATATAGTCTTTGTCCAACTCTTCAAATATTTCTTTTATTGCTTCACTATCAAACTCAATTCCTGATATTGGACTGTGTGTTTCAGGGTTTTGACAATTAAAACAATTATGATTACACCCAGCGACCCATAATACAACTCTTAAACCGTCGCCATTAAGCATATCGTCTTTAGTAATATTATGGTAATTCATGGTTTGCTTCTATTCCCCCTTAAAAACTTCTAATGTTATTTCGCCATTTGCATATTGAAATAATTTGTCTAATTTCTCGCTTGAAATTCCCAATTTGCTTGCCATAACATCTAATAAAGGGTTATTTCTTGAAAGTTCTACGCACAAATCCCATTCTAACTGTGCCTGTGGATTGCTCTCAATTAATGGTTTTAATTGTGTTAAATAATCAACTCCTAATTCTTGTAGCATTAAAGCAAATACACGTTTTGTACAAGTAAGTGTTTTAATATGCTCTTGTTCTTGTTGTGCAATTTCTTCTTCTGTATAGCCCCAAGCTTCTAATCTTGTTTCAGTTTCTCTAATTTCATAACCAAGTCTATGATTTTGTTCAATTATAAAATTAATCTTTTCTTCTTCTGAATAAGTTTTATCTAAAAATGCTTTAATTTCCATTTTTAATATTCTCCTTCTGCTAGATAACCACTCGTTCTCCAACTTCCACTTAATGTGTATCCAGTTAGGTTTGATTGAATACCTATTGAATTAACATTCCTAGAACCAGCTTTTTCCATAACGTTCCAAGTAGAAGCATCTGCGCTTGATTTTTGCATAAGAAAAGTATAATTAGTACCATTAAATCGTTTTAAAAATGTTATAGTACCTTGTCCATTTGTAGCAATAGTAAATAATCCCCATTGTTCGCAATATCCATTAGACCAAATGTTGTAACCACTATAACCATTTGTATAAGTATTTATTAATGTGATAACATTAGAAGCCTTATTGTTCATATCTCTGTCCATTTTGTCATTAACGGCTTCTGTTAATTCACCTATATTTACTGCTTCTCTATCTTCCATTTAAATATTTATCCTTATCTTGTTTCTATATAAACATATCCAGTAGTTTGGCTACCCAATCCACTTCCACCAACAACACCAGTTAAACCAGTAATACCTTCATTTATATAATAACTACCACTAGCACCAGCATTATTAACGGCTACAACATAATAATATCCATTAAATGTAATACCACATCTAGCACCACCACCACCATAAGCACTTGCTATATTACTTATAGATGAAGTTCCACCACTACCCCCTTGTGCAATACCATTTAATTGGAATGTTTGAACATAAGCACCAGCACCACCTACTGATACTGTATATGTTCCTTTTGTCAATCTAATAACTCCATAAACTCTACCACCAGCACCACCAGCATTGGATATTACTACACCACCAACACTAGCATAAGCACCACCACCACCACCACCTCTAATATCTATAAAGTAGTTTTGTGTATTTGGTATTTCAACTGTATATGTTCCAACAGTTCTTGAATTAAATATAACTTGACCTACTGGAGTTGAACCTATATTTCCACCACCAAGAGGATGTAGTTTAGTTCTTATAGTCATTATATTTTACCCTCATAAGAACCTATCCAAGTATTGTTATATGGTAAATGTCTGAATACTAATAAGTGAGTACCACTCGTAGATAAATCAGGAGCATCATCATTTAACCAAGTTATACTATTAGTAAAATTAATAGTTTGTATTGTAGTCATATTTATAGCAAGTTCAAATGTTACTACTTTAGATGAATAACTTGTTAAACTTGTAGTATCAAATGTTATTGATGTTGCACCAACTGGTAATATATCATAATAGGTTACTGTGTCTTGTAATGATATAGTTGTATTACCACTTACTTCACCAAATTGAGCATAAGACATATATACATTATCAGTATTTATATCTTGTTTAGAATTAAATAATTCAGTATTTATTCCAGCATTTTTTATTATTCCTGTACTGTCAAAAGAACCTACATAATAATAAAGTTTTAAATTATTATTTTTTGAATTTCTGTTATACTGGTCCTCTGCTAAATAACCTCTTGCAATCCAATCTCTACCATAAGTCCAAGCGTAAGCATTAATTGTAAATGAACTTGCTGTTTTAGTATGAACTGCATTTCCATTTGTAGCCGCATCAGTTCCTAAAGTTTGTCCATTGTCATTTTGTGTTATTTGAACATTATAATTAGTATCTGCAAATGTTTTTGGTAAATTTATTGTGCCAGCAGTATAAGAATTTTGTACAACAGAAGATATTGTACCCCATTGCTCACAATATCCATCATTATAAATTCTATAACCGTTTGAACCACTTACATAACTTTCTAATAGATTTTTGTCTGGTTTAAATCTAGGAAGTTTAAATCTTTCATTTGGTATATCTAAAATAAAAAAGTCTGCTTCACCATATCTACTAAAAGTAGTCATTATATTATTTTCTTGACTTGCATCTGCTATTTTAAAATCATTTGGTGAAAGTTTATAGGTAACTAATCCTTCTGTTCTTGTTTCTCCGTTATTATATTCTTCAACCAATTTTTCATAAGAAGCAACATATACTTTTCCACTTTGCCAAGAGAATGTATCTGCTCTTAAATATTGCATGTCATTTAATTTGTGTTGGAAGAATTGATGACTTAACAACGGTGGGTGATAAGATGTTCCAGAACTTGCTTCTATGGTTACACTAGATAATATTTCACCATTTGTATTTAATAAAGATAATTCATTATTTTCATAATCTAATTCTGCACCAAGTGTTGGAAATCTTGATACAATTATTTCTTCAATTCTTTCAGTATTAGTAGATACTTGTGGTGCTAAATCAGCACCAGTTTGAGCATTACTTCTTATATCATCTAAATCTGTAATAATATCTTGTTTTATTTTATTTAAGTAAGCAAAATTGTCATTTATAATTTGACTTTGTTGTTGAAATGTCATTATAAACCTCTTAATTCTTCTCTCAATGTTGGAGGTGTAGTAAATTGAATTACGCCACTTTCATCAATTGATGGCGTATAATTATCATCTAATGGAGTAATAACAAAGTTGTTTAATTGTTGGTAAATATCATAAAATAATGTGTATAAATCTTCTTGGTCTGATATGTTGCCTGTTATACTACCCCAAGTACCATCACCACCACCTTGAATAGTTATATTCCCACTCCCTAATAATGATTGATTATTTACTGTTTTAATATTAGTTCCACTTATTAAGGTGTCTTGTTTAGTTTGCAAAGCCTCTGCATTACTATTAGTTGTTTCTCTTATATCATCAATATCATCTATAACATCTTGCTTTGTATCATCATGATAAGTATTATCAACATAACCTGCGTCATTTGTTAATTCAGATACATTATCACCAGATTGTAAAGCAGTTGATGATTTTTCTCTTATTGTATCTATATCTGATATTACATCTTGTTTAGCATTAAGTTTAGCAACTAAATCTTGTTGGCTTTCTATATTGCCATCAATGTTGCCCCATGATGTCCAACCTGATGGATTTCTTAATTTTATAGGAATATCAAGTTGCCTTTGCCTATCAATTCTTATTTTAATTGGTTCTTGATTACTCATTTACATACTCCCCTGCTACACTTGATGTAATATAATAAGGTAAATCAGTAAAAACAGTTCTTAAATTATTGTTAGGGTCATATATCTTTAAAGTTGCTTTAAATTTTCCGTTTCTCATTTCAGCAGTTTGACCTTTTGTAAATCTAGGCTGTATTCTTTTGCTTGCTAAATCATTAAAAGAAATAGTTGCGTCTTGTAGCTTCATTTCTGCTCTCCAACCTATCATATTATAGTTTGTAATTAGCTCAATAGCCCCTAAATAATCTGTATCGTTAAAAAAGGTATCATCACCTTTTATTATTGTTTGTGCTTCCATTAAGCCCCCATTTCATAGCTTATATCTATGGCATCAAGTTCTTCTATGGTTTTTGCATTTTCTATTTTAGTTTTAATTTCAGGGTTTCTTATTTGCCATACATAAGTTGTCATATTTGACAATAAACCACCTATTGCTAACAAATCATACTTATCGCATACCAAAGATGTAACACCGTCTTTACCAACCCAAGTTATAGTTTCTTGCTCGTCCATAACTTGAACAGTAGCCATTATGTTAATTTTTTGCTCTAAATCAGAGTCAAATAAAATTCCTTTGTATTCAACACCTTGCATTAAGAATGTTTCTCTTTTTGTTTCATTTTCAAAAAACTTTTCAACTCTTTTATCTTCTAACTTTTCTTCTTTAGTTTTATGAGGACATTTTTCTGTTATATACCAATTAAAATCTTTTTCTGATTGTTCTACATCTCTTAATTGCATACCAATAGCAATATAATATTCATCAGAACAACCAACTCCTAATTGTACTAAACCTGTTTCTTCATCCAAAATTTTGCAATATTTTAACATTATGCTGTCCTTTTCCATATATTAACTACTAATGCAGGAGGCTGAACTGTTGTTGAATTTCCATAAATGCTATTTACACTTGAAGCCCATGTTGTATTCGCACCATATGAACCAGCAACATACTGACCTGCGCCACCACCACCACCTACTGCCCATGTAATCGGATATTGATAAACGTGGTTATGGTCAGGTAGCCCTGCTTCTTTAGTTTGACCTGCTACATAAGTGCTATCATCTGCACCTTGCAATACTCTACCACCAGCAACTTTTTCCCATGTTCCAAAGTAACTTGCTAAAGGGCAAGTACTGGTTAATCCTATATAAATTGAACCAACAGGATATATAGCTGTCATAATATTTACAGTTGCATCTGCTACTGTACCCCAACTTAATTTTTCGCCATCAGTAGTTAAAAATTTACCACTTTTACCTGTTTGGTCTGGAACTACATTATCTTCAATATAGTCCATCATTAATTCAAAGTTTTCGTTGTATTCGCTAGCCCTACATTTTTGCCCAGCAACTGCTAAATTTAAACTCGGTCTTGCCATTTTGTTTTCCTTTGCTTATATTATATCATATTTTATTGATTGTTGATATACTCAACCATGTATTTATTGGCTTCATTTTTAATTTCTTTTTTATATTTGTTTATTTCTTTAATTTGACTTTCTACATCCATGTTCATAAACTCTTGACTATTATACAGTTCTTCCATATATTTATTAATTGTTGAGTTAAGAACTCTTGAATAAACAGAATATTGTTCATTGTTAAGTTTTATTTTTTCTTTGTCCTTTCCTTCGCCAATTTCAATATATCTTTTTGCCTTAGCAGGTTGAATACTTTTGCTACCTTTAAACCCATATTCTTTTCCAACTTTTTCAATTTCATCAAAATAATCCATATATTCAGGTTTTTCTGTATAATTGGATATTGTAACAGGCGATATAGCATTAATCCAACCTTGACCTTCTGGTAGATTATATCTTAATGATGGTTGCCCTAAATCATTGTACTTCATAGGTAACTTTTTGCTTAAACCAGGTATTCTATTCATAACTCTATTTCTAGCATATTCAAGTGGATTTTCGCTATAAACTTCCCTATTATATGGGTCGGTTGCGTTTCTAATGCTTCCTAAAAATCCAGATAAAGGAATTTCTTGAGATATATAATTAGCCATAGTGTTACCTGCTACTCCACTTGCTTGCTTAATTGCACTATCTAAAAGTTGAGCATCATCTTCTTTTTGTAATGCGTTATTTACGTCTATTAAACTTTTACCTATGTCTGATAAACCTTTTACACCTGGTGCGTCAAGCGCTGTTTTAGAAACAGAAGCAGAACCTCTAACCCAATTCATAGGGTCTGTTAGGCTTTCTTTAATATTTCTATCATCTTCAAAAAATGGTTTCCAGAATATAGCTGGAGCAGTGTAATTATAAAAATGTTGTAAACCTAATGCTTTTCCACCTAAATATGGCATTTCTTCTGGCATAACTACTGATTGAGCAGGTAAGTTTTGTATATCATCACCTCTGACATCAACGGAACTTAAGTTACCTAAATTATTTTTCATATTGCTCAAAATATTAGCACCAGCTAAACCTGTTCCTGTGCCTACTAAAGCCTTTGCCAAAGCATCTTGCGCATCTCTTATTTCTTTAACTGTTTTTGCATTACGATATTTATACATAGCAGATATAAACCCTGCTGGTGTTCTTCCCATAGCCTCTAATTGTAAATTTGTTGGTGTTTTAGGGAATGGTATATTTCTTGAACCTAATCTAAATCTTCCAGTTTTTTCATCAATCCATCTTGCTGCTTTTGTTGTTCCTTCTGCTAGTCCACCATTTTGTTGCCATACAGATTTTAATGCTTCAAAATTTGCTATATCATTTATTTCTTCATCTGAAAGTCCAAGATTTTTTAATTCTTTGCTAGTTACATCAAATGTTCCACCCTTGAATGCTCTATCTGGTATATTTATTGTTGCTCTACTAATTTTTTCAGGAATTTCATATAATGTACCCTCAAACATAGGTAAATTACCTAACTCATACCTATCTAAACCTGAACCACTTGCAGTATCTATTCCTTTTAAAGCATCTTTTGCTGCTATACTTCCCTCTCTAAATGCGCCATTTAAAAAAGTTTTTGCATCTAATATATCACTTAATGAACCTCTTACTTGAGGTTGTCCTAATAACTTGTTAGATACTACGTCTATTCCTTTTGCAACCACTTTTTCAGCAGGTCTATATATTGCATTAATACCATTTGTACTAACTATATCTGCTATTCTTCCTGCTGGTGCAGAAAGCATGTTTATTATATTCCTTACTTTTTCTTTTGCTTGCCTTGTCTTTGGTATTTTGTCCCATATAAATTTTCTTATATATGCTTCTGCTTCTCTTTTCTTTTTTGCATCAGTTTCATTAACAAAATCATCACAAAGTTTTTGAATTTTAGAATAATCGTCTTTAGATATTGTTGGTAAATCATAATGTTTGTTAATAAGTTCTACAAAATTATCAGGATTTAAACCGTCTAATTCATTTAGTCTAGTTATATCATTTGCTAAACTTTTTATAGCCTTTTCTTTTCTAGCTCCAGGTATTTTTTTAGTTATTATGTTTAAAACTTCTTTTTTATTTTTTTCTAGTAATTTTGAAACATCTTTTATTCTTTTTAGTTCATCTTTTTGAATAGAAAGTTGTGCTTTTAGCTCTTCTTTGTCTAATTCTTTTATTTTTCTAGCAACACCTACCATTTTTGCTTCTTCTGCTTTATCTAAAATTCTTTGAGTTTGTTTTACTTTTTTAACTCTATATTTTTCCATAGCCTTTAATAAAGCAGCTTCATCACCTTTTTTATTATATTGTTTTTTAATATCTTCAGGTGCTTTATTCAACACATCATTAAGCGCTGCTTCAGTTTTTGTATTCAAATCTTGAACTTCTTTAATAATTGTTTTAGCATCGTCTTTTAATATGTTTGCTTGTTTAGGTGCTATTTTTCTATTAGCTTGTGCAACTTTTAATGCAATACCTTCTGGTGTATCAGGTGTGAAGTGTTTATATGCTTCTAATGTTTGACCTAACTCTGTACCTTTGCTCGCAAGTCCATCTAATATAGATGAAGGCAATTCTTCACCATTATTTATAGCATTTTTAACCACGTCTGCTTTACCGTATATTGCTTCTCTTGACATATCATCAACATCATTTATTTTAGAAATTTGTTGTTCTTTATTTAAAGAGTTCCATTTTGCCATGTCCTCTGCATGAGATGTAGCAGTATATGTATTATCTTGTATTTGGTTAGCAATATCTTCGCCATAATTTTTTCTTATTGACTTAACAAATCCTCTTTCTTTTTCAGGACTAGCAAATACTTGTTCTTCAACCTTGTTTACAGGTGGCTCAACTTGTTTAGGTTGTGGTAACACTTCTTCAACCTTGTTAGCAACTTGTTCAACAGGTTGTTTAGCAATAACTTGTTCTTTTGGTTGTGATATGTTTTCTGCGATAGGTTTTTCGCTTTTAATTTCTGGATATTTTTGTTCTAATTCGTAAAGTTTTTTTTCAGCATAAGCTCTACCCATATCAGCTTTATTTCTAGCTATAAATTCTGTTGTGCTTTCACCACCATTAGAAATTATATCTCTAGCTCTTGCGATATATTTTTCATTGTTGTTTATATCAGTTGGGTCAAACTTTCCAAAAAGTTTTTCTACTTCTGGACTTGCAGCATAATCGCCAATACTAATTGTATCGTTTGTATTTGCAAAATCTATTGTTTCTTGTGCTTTTTTAGAGTTTATTGTTTTTGCATTATAATTTTTTCCTGTAGCTTCTTTGATTATATTTCTAGCAACTGCCATAGATTGTTTTTTTTCTAAATCAATTTGTTTTTTAATATCTTTAGACAGTTCAAAACCACTATCATCTAAACTTTTTTTAATGTCATTATATTCTTTTTTCGCATCATCTAATTCCCACTTTTTATTTAATCTATTAACACCTTCATCAAATATTGATTGAGCTTCATCTTTTGATAAATTTTCAATTATAAATTTTTCTATTTCGTTTGATTTGCCACTTTCAAATTCATCCATGAATTGTTTTGTTAATTCTTCTTTGTATTCAGGTGTAAATTCTCGCTTTGATGTTCCTAAATTTATTACATCAGGAGTTTCTATTTCGTTTACTATTTTTGCACTTACCTTTTGTTCCACTTGTGGAACTACGGCAGGTAAATTAAGTTTTTGTTGTTTGCTAGGAAAATTTATTTCTTTGTTTAAAATTTTACCAACTTTATCTGCTACTTGTCCTGCTTTTGTTCTTCCAACTTTTTCTAATATATCACCAGTTTTAGATAAAACTGCTTTACCTACTTTTGTTTTACCTACGGCTTTTCCAGCATAAGGGATTGCACCTAAAGTTTCACCAAAAACAAAACCTTTGCCTGTATCTTTTAAAATATCTTTGGCTGGTTTTCCCTCCATAATGCCTTGACCTGCTTCGAACAAAGCGCCACCTAGACCAGTTCCAACATAAGGAATGTTTAGTACAGGATGAAAACTTGCACCTTGCAATAGTGCACCTATGCCTGTCCTTGTACCCTCGCCAAGACCTTGAATGTTAGCCTTTGTGTTTTCCATTTTAGTTTTTGTGTTAAGCAAATTTTTAGCTTCTGATAAAGACAATTCTCCTTTATCATAAGCATTTGTAATATCATCAACAGAACCATTCCATAAATCTGCATAAGGTGTTTTGCTTTCTTGATTAGGCTGTTGGATATATTGAGTTCCATTTTGTTGCCAACTTTTTAATCTATCATCAACCTTTTGCCTAATAGCAACATCATCTAAACCTTGAGAGCGATAATTTTCTATTGTGGCTTTTACATCGTCATCTGTAAAACCGTTATTATTAAATATGTCTAATTCTTCGTTTGATATATTAACAGGCATTATACTCTCCTAAAATGCGTTAGTTTTGTGTTGTGTTGTCTTTGTTTTAGTTTGCTTATTGCTATCTTTTGTATTAGTATTATTCTCTAGTTTTATTACTGGTTTTTCACTTTGTTTAGATTTAATCTTTTCTTTTGCAATAGCATTTTTTTCTTTTCCTAAAGCATAACTATTAGCAACTCTAGTAGCGCTAGTATTTGCTTTTTGTTTTTGAACTTCTAATTTTGCAGGCTCTAGTTTTTCTTTTAAATTTTGACTTCTGGTAGCATTAGATATGTTTAAGTCGTTTATATCATACCCATATTGTTCCAACATTGCTTTAACATCATCAGCAGTAAATATATTTTTATTATATCCGTCTAATATCATCTTTACTCTTGATGTTTTATCTTTTGCATCTGCTATATCTTGTTGCATTTTATTTCTTTGGTATCTATAAGCATTTGTTGATACATTTTTATAAACATCATCAGTAATGTTGCCACGATAATCGCTTGTTTCTATACCTTGATTTGCTAATTGTTGTCTATAAATATCATCTGCAAGTTTTGCATTTTGTCTTGCTACACTTGCTTGTAAACCATAGTTTAACATGTCTGAATTATCACCGCCTAGTGCCTTTATAGCAAGTGCAGTTAATGCTCCACGACCTAACGAACTATCAGCAAATCTTCCTAGTGTTCCTAGCCCCTCGCCCAACATAGTTGCAGCATTATTGCCTTGACCTAAATTATTTACATTAAACTTGTTATTATAATTTTCTTTGTACCCACTCAATATATCATTTATAACACCACCTTGTCTTTGAGGGGTAGAAGTTGTTATCTCTAATGCAGGATACTTATTAAAATCACCTGTCATAGCCAAGTCAATTTCTTCACCAGTTTTAGGTATTCTAATACCTAACTCTTGTTGTTTTTGTGCAAGTTGAGGTATTCCTAAATTACGACCTTGCATAAATGCTTCATTTATTTGGTCGTTGGATAATCTTTCTTGAATAGGAGTATTATATATGCGTTGCATATAATCTTGTTGTGGTAATGTTTTTAAAAATTCTTGAGCTTGTTGAGGATAAGCTTGTTGCACATTTTGTTGTGAAGCTTCTTGTACTGCATTTCCTAACAATGCTTGTGATAATTTATTTAATATATTGTTTGCCATTTATTGCTCCTTACAATTCAATAAAACCACCACCATCACCCATACCGATAGGGAATAATAAGTTTGTGAGAATATTGTCATCTTTCAATCCTAAATCATCTTTAAAACTATATCCTAAACCGTATAATGCACCACCTGCTGCACCCCAAGGTCCGAATTGAGAGCCTGTTGCTGCACCTTGTAATGGGTAAATTACACTTTCTTCTAAATCAGAATAATCTTTATCGTCTTTATTTGATATTGCGTTATATCCTGATTTTCCAAAACTTGCGATATTTCCCCAAGGTGTTCCACCACCTCCACCAAAACCACTTTTTGATGCTCCACCTTTTAAAGCACTTGCTAAATTATTGAATGCCATTGTTTAACCCCTTTATATACATTTGTCTAGTAGCAGAAATAGGTTGCACATTAAAGGCAACGTTAGATTGTGGTGTATAAAAATCACTTGCTTTTGCTGCACTTCCTGAAGATTGTTGTCCACTTCCTGTATTGCCTAACAAAGCACTAGCTAATGAAGTTAATGCACCAAGATTATTTGTTGAACTTGTACTACCTTGCAAAGAAATACCTTCATCGCCACTACCTTGCAAAGAAATACCTTCATCGCCACTTGATGATTTTGCCCTATTAAATAAACTCATAACCATAGGCAAAGCACTAGCCCAGCTTGAACCACCACTTCCACTTCCTACACTTGTTGTTGATATACCACCTTTTAATGCTTCCATATTAACCTCCTAGACCTCCCAAAGAACCCAACGAACTTGCTAAACCTGAAAAAGTGTTAGCATTTTTTGTGTTTTTAGCATTATTAGCAGCAAGATAGTAATTAGATGCAGCTTGATTTTGAGCATTAGAAAGTCCAGTAGTTCCAGTAGCCATATCGTAAATAGTTGTGTAATTTGCTAAAGCATTTGCTAATGCTTGATATTGTCTTTGTTCTTCTGCATCTACTAAATCTTGATAATCTTGTGCGTATTGTTTTTGTCCCATTGTATAAATATCAGAAGCAGTTGAACCTCTTAATAATCCTTTTTGCATAGCAGGAGCTAAATAATTTGCATTGAAAGAGTCGTTGAACTTACTATTCATAGCATTAACTTTTTCTTCTGATACCGCTCTATCACTTATAGCATTTTGTGCGTTTAATGCTTGTTGTTGTGCGTTTGTAGTAAATTTATTTTGAAAATCAGATGGTGTCCAAGTTGAACCAGTAGCACCTGTTGTTGTTGAACCAAAAGTGCCTAGATTTGTGGTTGTTGTTGGTTGAATTAAATAGTCGCTACTTGATTTGCTTGAACTACTTTTGCTTCCCATACTTATCCTGCCTTTCTTACGAATAAATCATTGTCAATTTTTATAAAACCTGACCTTAGCAAAACAAGTTTAGCAGGTTTTTTTGTTGTCCTAGAAAATAAAACATCTTTTTTCATGAAGTCAGATACCCACTTAATGCCATCTATCACATTATTCATTTGTTTAGGTTTAGCAAAGCCACTTAACATAATTTTTCCGTCCTCGTCATGCAAATAAGCACATGCTAATAGTTCTTTATTGTTATCGTCATAAAAGCAAAAATGATAGTCCCAATTAGACAATATACTAGAAACATCATGTATCGCTTCATTAGCATATTTGCTATGAAACTTCTCAAATTCATTAACATCTCTACATCTATCTACTATCATCTTGCACCTGTAGTATCTGTTTCTTGTGTAATTTCTTTTAATTCTATTTGTTTTATACAGAAGTCATCACCTGTTTCTTCTGTAAATATTTCAAAACCTATGTAATAATAACTTGATGGAGATTTTGCTTTTACTGTTCCTATTGCTTTTTTATCTTCTTCAGGGAATATTGCAACGTCCCACATAGTTCTTTGTGGTGTTAAATCAGTATCATCACCAAAAACAAAATCTAACCCATCTTCTGTTCTAAATCTTTTGTATTTTGCCTTTTTATTATTAAAAAAGTTTGTACTGAATGTATTGTTGTAATATTTACCATAAGATAACAAAGGCTTTATATCTTGTTCTTTTAGATTATTGTATGAGCCTAAACTCATATAAGGTGTCCTATACAAAGCACCTATAAATTTTCCATTAAATATACAGTTAAATGCAGTTTTTGCTCTTTCTTCAAAAACTTTTGTATTATCAAAGGTCAAAACTTTGTAATTATAAGAGGTTAAACCTTTAATAAAGTTCATTTTTCTTTCTGTAAACTCGCCCTCTGTATAGTTAAAGATTAAAATAGTGGTATTATCATCATCATCGCAAAATCTTAACCATATCTCTGATTTATTATTGCCTATATATGATACAAAACTCATATCTTTAACATCGGTTAATAAGTATTGTATTTCATCACCAACAGGTTTACCTACAACCTTTTCGCCTATATCGTTTTGTATATAATAGTAAATATTTTTTTGATTATTGTCATAAAAGAATAAATATTTATCATGTATAACCCAAGACTTATGATTTAAGCAGCCACCAATAGAAGCACTTGACCTTTCTGCTTCTGTTGCATAAGATAAATTACCACTTAACATTGTGCTACTATCGTTTGTAAATACTAATAAACCATCGATATAAGGTACAACGGCTGTAATTTTTTTATAGAATAATTGATACCATGCTTTAGTTTGGTCTATATCAGTATATTCCCAATCTTCTATATCACCTTGTCTGCTTGCTAAAACAACTCCATTTTCGCAACCTATAACAAGTGAACCTCTATATTCAGCAAGCGGTAAGCCTTTAACTGCTACATTTTCATATTTAGGATTTAATTTTATTGTTCTAGTTTCTCTAGCATAACAATAAGAGTAATATTCCTCACCATTAGTAAAAGCAAAAACATCATAAGCAGTTGATGACATTGTAATACCGTTTGCTTCGCTTGTAGCAGCCATATTACTTTTTTCTAATGCTAGTTCATTAAGTGATGGTGAATACCTTATTAAACAGCCGTCTAGCACACTATCAACAACATACAAAAGCAAGTGTTTAATACCGTCTTGCTCACTTTCAAATATTTCAATTATTTTAGGTTTTGTTAACCCTAATTCAGTTATATGTTCTTCTAAATTAAAATAAACTACATTACCTAATGTAGTTCTTAAATCAACACCACTTCCATCATCAGCAGGCACAAGTTCTACATTTACTGCTTTTTCCGCAGATACATACCCATCTGAACCTACCGATACGTTTCTACTTCTTATACCTTTAAAATTATTTATAACTAGATTTGTCGGTGTTGGAAATGTTGCCATTATACTATAAACCTCAATGAGCCGTCATAAGGACTTAACATATTTAAAAATACATTCTTTTTGTTTTCTGCAATTTGCAAAGTTGGTTGCCATCTGGGTTTTGATTGATTTCTCATATAATCACCAAGTGTTTGATACAGTAACCATTCAATATATATGTCTTGCAACCTTTCAGGCATGTTTATTGTGTTATCGTCTGCATATTCATTAGTTGGCTCTTCGCTAGTGTCAATAGCATATCTGCTATCATGAAATTTTATAATAATCTCATATTCTTTATCAGGTGTTGGATATAATATTATTTTTTCATTTTCAGCAAAATAAAAATATTCAGGCTCACCTTCTTTACTTTCTAAAATAAAAGCATCTTCCTTGTATTCTAAAACTTTTGTAGCATTGTCTGTCAAAAGAATAATACCATTTTTTGCTATTTGACCACTTACACTACCGTAAACAGATTGACCTTCTTCTGTAATTAAAGTAGTTGTAGTGTCTAAAAAGCTGTAAGGATATTTACCCATAAGTTCAGTATGAGTACTGTTTAAACTCCTTATAACTTGGTCTTTTTCTTCTTCACCACTAACCATATCGTCAGGGTCAATATTTGACATATAAACATCTGCTAGCATGAGTCTTATATCAAGAAAGGTTTTAGCCATTTGTTTTTTTCCTTTTGCGTTTGCCTAGAATTAATGCTTCATCAGTTGGAATTTGCATTTCTTCTATTTCTTTTTTGATTTCTTCCGTAGCATCAACTATCTCAAAATCAAATTTATTTGTTGCTGCTAAACTTTTACCTGCCTCATCTTCATAATCAAATATCAACCCAGTATGAATATTTCTTAATTTTATCATTAATATACTCCTTTATTATATCACCCCTTGCCGATAACGACAAGGGATAATATAAAAAACTATTTTACTATACAGTTGCTTCTAAACCTGCATGTTTTCCAACTGCAAAGATTTTACCAGCGATAGTTGTAAAATCAACATCGATGTTTCCGTCTTTTTTCATAAAGCGAGTTGGTCTTTGAATTTGAATTGCAGTAGCACCTGCTTCACAAGCAACAGCTAAGTCGCCTTGAACAGAGTTTGGATATTCACCTGCTTTAAATGTTACTGTACCTGCTGTTGTAGCAATTACAATAATTGTTAACGAATTATCTTTAACACCAGTAGCACCTACAATAGTAGCATTGTTAGTTGTACTAATAGTTGTCTGTGTAGCAGTAGCAGAAGCCAATGATTTAGTTGTATCAACTGTTGGTTCTAAAACTGTAATTAAATCTCTTGCCATTATTTATTTCTCCTTTGTTTTTTTCTAGTATGAACCTAAAGTAACTTTAACATTTGCAGTAGCAAGTTTTTTAGAATTTGGACAGTTTCCACCAAATACAAATGCACCTTTAAATGCTTTGTTAAGGCTTTCATCTCTCATATAAGAAACAAGTTCTAAACCTTTTTGTAATGGTGCAGCAAATGTTTCACCTTCTACACCGAACAATGGATGGTAAACTGTGTTTACACCTGAGCCAGTGATAGCAACGTTGTTAGACTCTAAAATTTTGAAACCAACTTTTTGTGATAATTCACCGATTGCTCTATCTTTAACTTGTCCTTCTGTATAAACATTGAATGACATACCTAACATCAATGAAATCATTTCAGGAGGTAGTATTGCTAACATTTTACCAGTTTTCCAAGCATTAAATCTTGATAATTTTGCTTTTACATTTGATAAAATTGTAAATGCTTTATCAGCAGTATCAGCAGTTAAACTGATAGCAGAACCTGAATTATCTTCAACATGTCCTGCTAAACCATATAAACCACCTAAATAAGCATCAACTCTATCTTTTGCTTTATACATAGCATCTGATGAGTATTCATCAATTAATTTTGCAGCAACATCATTAGAAGCAGAAGTAATTTGTAATTCTTTTGCTTTTTCTAATTCAAAATTAACTACATAACCTTGATTAATTTCAACTTTTACAATACCTGATTTAATTTTTTCAGGAGCAGATAAGTCGCCACCATCCCATTTTGTTAAAGCAACTTCAGCAGGCATGATTACATTAACTTCATCACCCATTTTTGCCCCAGATTTTAATTCAGTTTTTGCTAATTTACCGATTACAAGTTCATTTTCTAATCTTTTTTCAAATTGAGCAGCAGTACTTGTAATTATTGATTGGTTTAAATCGTATGTTTGTGCCATTTTTTAATTCCTTTTTTAACTGTATCTCTTTTCCCAAAATGCTTTATCGTTCATAGATAATTCACCTTGAGATTGTGTTTGTGCATTATCACCTGATAAAACACCTGCTTGTCTTTTTTGCTTTTCTATTGCTTGTGTTGCTTGATATTCTTTTATAGCCACTTCTTTGATTGCTTTAATAGCATTAGTAGCCATATTAACATCTAATCCACCTGTTAAATTAAACAGTTGGTGCATTACATCAAATACAGGTTGTGAATAATTTGCAGAGTCAGGGTTGATTAAATTGTTAAGTTCAGGAACTTTTTCAACTTCTTGTGCAACTCTTATAGAACTTGCTTGTCTTTGCTCATTAACAGCATTATTGATATATTGTTGTTTTTGAGCCTTATATAATGCTTTTTGTTCAGTAATAGCCTCAATATATTGAGGGTTAAAGTGTTCTTTTACTTCGTTTAGCAAAGCATCATAATTTCTCTTGTCGCCTCTTATATAGCAATTATTTGCTCTGTCTAACAAACTTTCAACTTCTTGTCTATCATCGACATCTAAATATCTTGATAGATTTTTGTAAGAAGAAAATTCATAGTTAGTTAAATCATACTCAAATCTTTGCTCAAATTGGCTTGTTGGTTTTCCAGACTCATCAACTACTTGAGGTTGATGTTGTCTTTTAAAGTCAGCAAATTCTTGACTTTTTCTTGTGTATTCAGCCTGTAATTCTTTGTATTGCTTTTCATAATCAACACTAGGCTTTGTTTCGGTTGTTGCAGTTTCTTGATTTTCAGTATTAGAAGTGTCTTGTTGTTGCTCACCTACTTCTTGACTTGTAGTATCAGTTGATACTGTGTCATTTTCAGTTGTAACTTCTTGACTTGTTTCTGTACTAACATCTTGAATTGTTGCTTCTTCCATAATCACTCCTCTAGTTTATTTTATTCAAATAAACCTTATTTTTATCACTATCTAATCTTAATATGAACATTTTGCCGTCTATCTTAATTACTACAGGCAATTCATCTTTTTTTATTTCAATTTCTTTCATTTTCAACTCTTTCTGGCACTTTTCTAACAGCATCTATTATAAACAACATACCGTCTTGAAAATTGCCTGTCCTCCCTACATTTTGCGTTGCAATTTCTAACAAATAAGAAATAATGTCTTTTTTGTATTCTTCTTTCATCATGTATTTTCTTATTCTTGTTAGTTTTTCAAACATTACATTAATCCTTGTTCTTGTATTAATTGCATTTGTGCTTGTAAGTCTGCTTGTTCTTGCATTATTTTTCTTGTAGCATTTTTATTCACTCGTTCTTGCATTTTTTGTTGCTCTTGTTGTTGTTGATATTGCTGTATTCCTTGTTGTAAATATTGAGCAGCCATATCCCTCATTTCAGGAGGTATTTGAGCAATAATTTGTGCTAATTGGTCATCTTGCTTGAATATCTTATCAGCTCCATCAAAACCATACACTTCTAAAATCATTTTCAATGCTTCTTTGCCATCAACAATTCCGCCTTGAACTCCTTTTTCTAGCAAAGGATAAATGGCATTTAATTCATCTTTTCTAGCAGTTATAGCATTTCTATCATTGTATTCATATTGATAGTGTCCTTGCCTTACTAAGTCGTTTATTTCGATTATTTTTTCTACTTGCTCTTTTTTATCAAAAACTCTTATAAACTCTACACCATATCTAAACAAGGCAATAATATCGGCAAAAGCCTCAATATTTTTGATTATAAATTGGTAAACAACATCTAATGTTTTTGATAGTCTAGTGTCTTGACCTGCTTTTGCAAGGTTAAGGTCGGTTGCTTTTCTATCTTGCTTTTCAACATTACCCATAGCATTAGCATTAACACCGCCATTATCAGATATTTCATTAGTTATAAATGCTATATTTGTTTCAGTATATCCATTTTCAAATGTTATAGGTTTTGTTTCATTTGTAGCAGCAAAATCTTCAACAGCAATAGTCATGCCTGGTTGCCAATCAATAACGCCTTTGTCTTTGCCTTGCAGCAAATTTCTAATTGCTGTTTTAGAACCAATAACAGGAGGGTTAGTGTTTAATTTGCTTAGTTTTAAAATTTGATTTATTTCATTTTGTCTTTGTTCACAAGAATAGATGATACTTTTCATTTTTGCTATGCCACGTCTTGTTTTAGGGTCTACTTCTGGCATAACTAAAATAAAAGGACAAATATAATAAGGATTAGGACAAAATCTAATTAAGTATTTACCAGCATAGACTTCGGCTATATAATTCTTATATTCTTTGCCCTTAAAAACAAAATCACCATGCAAAAAGAGAACTTCGTAACTATTACCGTAAATGTTTTTAGTTGCTAATTGAGATTTTTGCTCTGTATCGTCTATCTTTGTATCTTTTTCTTTTAATTCTTGCTCTTGTTCTTTTGTTAGTTTATATAAAGGCACATTTTTTTGAGTTATTTCATCAAAATATTTAGCATTTACAATTTTGCTAACAGGCTCAAATCTTTTATGTATTTTTATAAGGCTATCCCAATTATCTTTATCATCAGGCTTGTAAGTTGCTGTATCAAACTCAAAAAACATAGGGTCAATAGCAGACATGTGTGCATTTTCTTCTTTAATAGTAATATCTCTATATCCACCATCGTAATTGATGTCAGCAACTTTTTTAAGTATTGTCTTTTGTTGCCAACCAACCCATGATATTAGTTCACCCCATTGTTGAAAGTAGTCGTATGCTTTGTCAAATTCAATATCAGCCTTGCTATCTTTTAAAGCCTTGTTTAAAGCATATTTTTGTTTATCAGTTATTTCTCTAGCCTCATCAGGTGGCAAATTAGCATCAGTGGCATTAACTTCATACATTTGGTCTATATTAGTCCAACTCTCTTTGCCAACTTGTGCTTTGTCAATAAAACACATAGTTGAAAATTTTGCATCTCTAAAACCTTCTTGTATTTTATCGTCAATTTTTAAATTGCTATTAACATCTTGATTTATTGCTCGCCAAGTGTCTATTTTTTGTGCTAATTCTACTTGTTGTTGACGATTATTATGTAGTTTTCTATGTGTACTAACTACCCATTCAGCAAATGTTGTTCTATCCTCACCTCTAAGCTCAGGATAACTATTTACTTTCTGTTGTTCAATTTGTTCCATATAAGGCAAACTCCTCTATACATATTATAACATATATTGTATATTTTTAACAACATTTAACAATATATTGAATTTTTTGCAAAGAATTGATATAATAATGTATAAAGTCATTCGTTATTTTTATTAGACTCTTTGTTATTATAAGACTGATTACTGACCACCATTAAGGTGGATTTTTTTATTCATATTCATAACTTCTAGTGTTATCGTCATAAACAGGAAAATAATACTCACATAAATAACTTGCAGCATCAAATGGATGTTCAAGATATTTTAGGTCTATATTTTTTGATATTTGAGCAGGAGTTGGAACATCTACAATGCTTGTTCCAGGCTTGTATTTTAAGTTATAGCAGTTATACATCAACCATTTGCATTTAGGACTAATAAAAAGCCTCCTGTTGCCGTTAGCATCAAAAATCATATTATTCCATGCAGCAATTCTACTTTTTATTGATGGGTTGAAACGTCTAATGTCTATTTTAACACGGCTATACCCAAAAGCCCTCTCTAATTCTCGTTGAATTATAGCATAGTCAGAATATGCAGATTGAGTTTTGCGATAATCACCACTTGCATCGCCATTAACTATGATTTTGCCTTTATGTTCCCTATACATAGTTATAAAATTGTCTATGCACTCTTTTGTATGCGTGTTATCTACAACAAGCTCATCAACAAAGAAAATTTTGTCTTTTGTTTTATGAGCAACATACCAACACATAGGGTCAACGTTGAAGTCGCAAGTTAAATGCAAAGGTAAAGTATCTATATATTCGCATTCTACAATATTATCATCGGTAAAATATTTAACAACGGCAGTAGCAGAGCCATCATCAGGTTCACCTAGCCATATCCTAGCATATTCTTCAGGCTTATGCTTTTTTTGTATTTCAGCCATTTTGATAATATCTTTTGAAACAAAAGGATTGTCAGTGTAGTTTACATGCAGTAACAAGGTATCTTCTTTGTAAATTGTTGTTAGTTCGCTCATTATAGGATGTCTATGGTGTGGCACTTCAGGGTTCATAGTGATAAAAATTTGTGCACCCTCTCGCCTTATTGTAGGGTTTAGCACCTCCCAAGATTTTTTGCTTATCTTTTGAGCCTCTTCTAGCCATACGAGCCCAAAATCTTCATAAGATTTAATATTATCAGCAGTAACATCAGACAAACCAACAAAAACTATTGTTGAGCCTGTTAATTTGCAAATTATTTTTGTTGCTTGAACATCAAAAGGTAAATTATATTTGTCTATAATGTTTGTGAATAGCTTGTAGTTAGACTCAGCAATACTGTTTTGATGTTCTCTTGCACACAACAAGTCTATATTATCCACCATTAATTTTTGCAGCAAATAATGAGCAACAAAAAAAGATTTACCAGAAGAACGACCACCAGGCAAAGCTATGTATCGTCCTTGCCAGTTGAACACAGGCTCAAAAATCTCACTATATTGCCAGTTATAGTTTATTATTTTAGCATTAGAGTCTATATTTTTATCAGATACCACCATTTTTATTAATCTTTACCACCTCATTATTAATCATAATTTGCACAGGTTGAGATTTATTGTCATTGTTCTCAACAGCCAAAAACCCTTTCATTTTAGCAATATTTTCTTCGCATTTTATAGCAGCAAGAATATTATGTGGCTTGTTTGTTATCGGGTCAGGTTTCATTGCATCAAGTTGTATCCTTTTAAAAGTTTCTATACTTTGCTCTTTTGTGTAGCCTAGCATAAAGTTTTTAGGCAGTTCATCAGAGTCAATCTCGTCATAAAAGGATTGTTTAATTTGACTATAAGTAGTGTCTTTAACAGAAGTTATTTGTTCTTTATTTTGCTCGACCACCCTTTTTATAGCAGCCTTATCAGTGTCGCTTATGCGTTCATAACGAGCCTCAAATATGTGTGCATTTTGCCTAGCAAAGTCTTGACTGTAGCCTGCTCTTATCATAGCAAAAAAAGAAGTTAATCGACCCTCGTCCATAATGCTATTATATTTTATTATTTTAGGGTCATTTGCTATTTTATAAGTTGCTTTAGGTGTTAATTTGTGTTTCTTTTCTTCCATAAAATTATTATAGCATATTATGTAGTAAAAAATAAGGATGAAAATAAAAGGGGGGAAAAATGAAAGAGGAAAAAAAGAAAAGAGGAAAAAATAAATCACCCCTTTACTCCTATGCACAGACCAACATACCCCCGCCGTGCCTGTATGGGACCCTTTTTAAAAAATAAAAAAAACTCCAGCCAAAAAATAAAAAAAATATTTTCATACACACCCACGCACTCAAGCAGAAAAAATAAATCGATTAGATTGGTAACGATAATAGATATTATGTAATTATTATTATGTTTTTATTAGTTATTATTAGTTTTTATAACGACCTTATAAAAACTGTAAAAACTCTCAGGGCAAGGGTTTCAGGCATAAAAAAAGTTAGTTTTTATTTAATTATTATTATTATAAATAATAAAATAATAAAATAATAAAAAAAAAGAAAAATAAATAAAAAAATATATATATAATAATA
>JAKSUC010000038.1 GCA_024413595.1 Bacteroidales bacterium | reverse complement strand
TGAGGGATAAAGGGGTAAGGAGTGAGGGAAAAGATTTTTTGTGGTGTGGGGGATAAATAATAATAAAAAATAAGTTTTTAATCATAGTTAAAAGATTTTAATGTTTAACAATAATTGCAAATATATATAAACAAAATGCAAATTTAACACTTATAGAGAATAAAAAAAAGCGGATTTATTGCCTATAATGAATAAATCCGCATTTACACAATATAATATCCTAAAAATTAATCTTTTAATTGAGTTTCCCAATATTCTTTAACATCTTTCCAATGATAATATGGAGCCATGTCGGTTTTTACAGGAATAGAAGTTTCGTTTTCGTTGAGAAGTATTTTTACAATAACATCTTTTTTATTATTACGGAAGAAAATAAGTTGAATATTTGCCCCCATTGGAGACACATAATAATTACGCCAAACTTGATCAAGTTTAGTTAAATCTTCTTCATGAGCATAACAATCTTTTAAGTGCATAATAGAAGCCAATGGAATAATATTACCATCATGACCAAATCGTAATGTTACATTTTCGCCTTTTCCTTCAATTGCAAGATCAGCACGTTCAATAAAATGAGCTAACAAAGGACGTGTACTTTCCATTGCAGTTCCTTGATTGTGAGGACTATCCGCATCTGAATTATAAAACCAACTATTGCTATTTTTCCAACATTCATAAAGTTCTTCAGTTGTAAACAAATCAAATAACGAAACATTTGTTTCCATATCTTGTAAATCAACAGCAATGTCAAATATTCCATTCATAAACATATTTGGCATTACTTTAGCTTTTTTAAAGAAAGAAGTATCGCTAATAATTTGAGAATTAAATCTTTCTGAATTTATAGGACGCATAGCAAATTCAAAATGTTTTTTCATCCATCCATTACGATCTCTTTTAAGTTCGTCGTAACGTTTAGTATGATAATTAAGATAACACATATTTTTGCGACTAGTTTCCCAATCTAAATTAAGTTTAGGATTTAATTCTTTAAGACGTTCACAAAAAGACAACATACTAAGAGCAACACGCATCGAAGTTGTTGAACGAGCAGTAACTACGGCATTATCTTTAAATACTTGAGGATAATTTTGATACATACGTTCGGCAATGCCACGATGTTGACGTTTTCCAAGAGGTGCAAGTTCATCACCATGAAATTCTGCTTCTTTCCAAATTTCTTCCATTCTTGACAAAACATTTTTACCTAAATCTGTTAAAGCATTTAACGAGTCTGCTTTACGAAGATTATCAAGTGTACGTTTATAATCATTATCACTTAAAAGATAACGAGAACCATGACGTCCATAATGACTAATATAAAAAGGTTCATAACCTTTTGGAATAGCGGTTAATGTAGAAGTTGGACCAGGATAAGCATAATAAACGCCTCCACTTTTTTCTGGAGTTTCTTTAATTTCGTCAAAGGCTGATTTTTGAGCATAGCTCATTGAACTTATTGCCAAAGCAAATAAAAGAAACGCTGTTTTAATAAGATTTTTTTTCATAAGTTAAATTGTTGAATTATAATAATAAATAATATTTTCACCAAAGATTACATAAATAATCTAAATCTTCAGTTTCTGAAGAACATTCGTTTTTTACAAATTCTTTAAAACTTGAATTATTTGTATGCTTTGCAAGATTTTCTAAATCATAAAAACCATGAAGATCTTTTTGTTTAAGAAAATCATAAAATATTGGTCGTAATGAATGAATATATGCAGTATCTTCTGCAAAAAGAATATCATCTATATTTTGATAGGCAAATTTTGAATATTCACTATAAAAATTAACCACTTCAACATATTTAAATTTAGGAATATTGTCTTTACCTCCAAATGCTAATGCTTCGGCTTTTGTATTAAAATCTTCTTCTGAAATTTCATAAGTTTTTAAAACTTTTTCTTTTTTAAACCCTCTGCTAACATCAAACCATGCTGAAATCATTTTTGCGTCATATTGTGATATTTTTAAATCACTTGTTAAATAATTTATTAACTCTTGTTTTGGTTCATATGGTGTAAGTTTGGCAGTGTTACGATATACAAATATTGATAAAAAAAGAAATATTACAAGACGAAGTAATAAATTTTTATTAGAATATATTAGTGAAGTATTATTTTCTTTAACTATTTCTTGTTTTGTTTCATTAGATTTATTTTTAATCGTATTAATTATAATAATCATTGTTGTTATAAAAGGGAAAAACATTCCAAAAACCAACAATAAAGAACCTCCAGGAATATGAATTAATTTTAAAGTTATACCTGTTGTAACCATTGCAAAACTAAAAAAAGTTAATTTTACAATTCCAATAGGTAAATCATTAGTTTGCTTTATTTTAAATAATAATAAAACATAAAAAATAGATAATGTAAAAGCAAAATATTTAAAATAAAAAACTACTTTGGCAAATTCATGTTCTGTGAAAGCAGACAAAATAATATAAACCAACAAAACTAAAGTTGAAAATTCAAAAAGTTTTATTACTTTATCCATAATTAACAAGTTTAATTACGCAAATATCATAATTATTCTGAATAAAAACAAGCTAAATATTGATTTTAGAATAAGATTAATTATTCATTCAATATTTTTTTGAGAATTACAAATTTTATAATTGTAATTCGTCTTCTATTGGTAATGTAAGTTTATACAATATAAATTATTACATATTAAATTTAATACAAAAATTAGAAAAGATATTTCATTTAACTTGAGAATAACCTTCTTTTTTTAAAATTTCAAAAACTTTATTTTTAATATCACCTTGAATAATAATTTCACCATCTTTAGCGCTACCTCCTACCCCACACTTTTGTTTTAACAATTTGCAAAGCGCATTTAAATCGTTAGTTGAACCTACAAAACCTTTTATCAGCGTTACAGTTTTACCTCCTCTACCAGCACGTTCTATACTTAAACGAAGTTTTTGTTGATTTTTTGGCAAAGTTTCAAGTTCTTCTTCAGAATTATCTTGATATTGAAAATTAGGATTTGTTGAATACACAATTTTATCATCTCCAAGCGAAGATAATGCAGATTTCCAATCTTTTTCTGTCATAATTTTAACAATTTAATATTTTAAACTAATATAAATATTTTAGAGTTGTTGTTTATTTTTTACTACAAATTTCAGAAATAGTTTTTTCGCATCCTTTACCTTGATAAAAAACCTCAAGAACTTTTGCGAAAATATCATTAGGTGAAATTATGTTGAACAATGTCATTGATGAGCAAACTTTTAAATCATCGGGGCGTCCTAATATTTCTAATGCTGATTTATTGGAATGAGTTAATAAAGTTTCTGAAATTTCATGAATACGCTGATTTAGAATTGAATTTTTTAAATATTCTTCAGCCTCTTCTCGATTTTCTATTCCATAAAACTTGGCTATATCACTAAATCCTAATGATTTTAGTTGTGGGAAAATATACCAAATCCAATGACCAACTTTTTCTCCATTTTTAATTTCTTGTAATGCTTGAGAATAACCAGAATTTGGTTTGTTTTGCGCCTCAAGAAAACGCTCTATGTTATATTTTGACATAATGAATGATTTTTTAGATTTTCAAATATAGACATTTTTTTTTTAAAATTATATTTTTTAGCTTTGTATAATTAATAAAATAAAAAAATATGGAAAAAAAATTCTTTTTAATAATAACCCTTATTGTGGTTACTTCTATCACAAACTCATTTGCTCAAAATATTAATAAAACAATACTTCTTAGATCAAAAGAAAAAATTGAATTTACTGAAACAATAAGAAAAGAAAAACCTGATGATAACGGATGGATAAAAATAGAATATTCAGATACAACAATAACTCGATATCAAGAAATACTCTTAACTTTTGAAATGTTCTATCCCAAAGACGCAACTTCTATATTAAACAATCAAGATATTCAGAAAGAAATAATTGAATATACAACTACAACAAGTAAATATACCGATTCAATAACAAAATCAATTATTGAAAAATTAAGCAATGAAAAAACGCTTGATAATCTATTTAAAAAGTTCGAAAATATAGAAGGTTATAATACATTTAGCAATGACAATCCTAAAGAATTTAAAACAGAATTAAATAGATATCCCGACAGCAAAAGAAGCGCAATTTCTAAAAAAGTGGAAATTTATAAAAGTGATAATATATTAAAAATCAATCTTGAAAGTTATACTATATTTTTTGATACATCAACAGGTAAAATAATAACACCTTCTGATCTACTTACAAACATAAAATATAAAGAAGAATACTATAATGATACATTAACCATAGTTTCAATAAAAAATATTTTTAAAGACGAGATTCATTTTATATCAATTGAAGAAAATGAAAAATATGATAAATATAATCATTACCTTTTTAAAGGATATAATGCAAAAAAAGATAATCCTTTATTAACACCATACGCATTATCTATAATAAATAAAGATAATAGATATTTATTATCAACACAAATTACTAACGAATATAATGACACATTTGATGTATATAAATTTGAGAATATAAACAATACATACAAAGATAAAACTATTACAATACCCAATAATCTAAATAATAGCAAATCAACAGAAAAAATTCGTAATAGAATGCTTGAAATCATGTTTGGCAAATCAACAGGAGATATAGAAAATTTGATTTCTGAAGGTGTAAAAAATTGGGATGTTGATTATGAAAAAGATTGTCAAATGATTATTAAAACTGGTGAAAAATTAATATCATTTGTTTTTGAAAATCTTAAAAAGCATGATAATAGTGAAAATTATCTTTTAGTATTTAATAAAGAAACAGGTGAAGATATTAAAGTTGAAGATCTAATAAAAGACAAAAAAGGTTTTAATGAATATGTAAATTCGTTTGATATATATTGGGGTGGTTATTTATTAAGCGAAAAAGACAAAGAGAAAAACAATATTTATAATTCAGAATTTAAAGACATTTTTAAACATTCAGTAAATGGAAAATTTTCTGGGTTAAATGAATTTCCAACATCATGGTGGTATTCTTTTACAAAAATAGGAGATTTTATTCCTATTGAATTTGACACTCCTACCATGAGATTTTATTTAAAATATTCAGAAATAAAAAAATATATTAATCCAAAATATTATGATATTTTAGAATTTTCTTTCAGTAATATAATTTATAATTAAGAAAATTGACGGTTGAATAATTAATAATTATAAAATATTTTTAAAAAAAAATAGTATATATAAATTTAAAAATAATTCATATTGATTTTTTCAAGAATTTATAAAATCAAAGAACCGTATGAAAATGCAAAAAAGATTTCAGAAGTATTAAATATTAAAAAATTACGAGTTAATATACAATATCTCTGACATATACTCACAACCGTAAGTTTCTACATTGGAAAATCTATATTTACAATTAGGGGATAAGAATGCGTAATTTTGTCAACATTAAAAATAAAACTAATACTTTAAACATTCAAAAAATGAAAAAAATTTTATTATTATTTTTAATGTTATTAATATCAAACATTATTAATGCACAATTAGTTATTAATGAAGTATGTTTAGATAATGATACAATAGAAATTGATGGCAAAACGCCAGATTGGATTGAAATCTATAATATATCATCCGAAATTGTAAATCTAAAAGGATGGTACATTTCAGATAAACCCAAAAAAACACAAAAATTCTGTTTTAACGAAGATTTCTTTATAAATCCCCAAGAAACATTTTTAATAATATGTAATGAAAAAGACAAAGGTAAAAATACCAACTTTAAATTGTCGTCAGATGGCGAAACAATAGTATTGTCAAATCCAGAAGGAGAACTTATTGATAAAAAAGAAATTCCATCGCTATACGAAGACAGATCATACGGACGAATAAGTAACGGAAATGAAAAATGGGCAGAATTTGATGAAGCTACACCAGGAAAAGATAACGCAAATCCCAAAACAGCAACTCCAAAATTTTCATTACCAGCTGGTTTTTATCCAAATATACAAAATATAAAAATAAGCTGCGATGATCAAGATGCAGAAATATATTATACACTAGATGGAACAGAGCCAACTATTAATTCATTACGATATACACAAGAAATTAAAATAAATCAAACATTGTCGTTAAGAGCAATAGCAGTTAAACCTGGCTATAAAAACTCTTCAATAGCAACCTCAACATATTTTATAAATTTAAGAACAATAAATTTACCTATAATAAATTTTACAACCGATGATAAAAATTTCTTTGACAATAAAATAGGAATTTACGTTGTAGGTACAAATGGAATAGGCGGTTCATGTGATAGTTATCCTAAAAATTGGAACCAAGATTGGGAACGACCAATTCATTTTGAATATTTTGACGAAAATAAACAATTGATACTCGATATGGATGCAGGTATCAAAATAACAGGAACTTGCTCAAGAGACAACGATCAAAAATCACTTAGAATTGTTGCTCGTAAAGAATATGGACCAAAAAGATTATGTTACAAATTTTTTCCACAAAAAGATATAGAAGAATTTAAATCTATAGTTTTACGTTCAGGCTCTAATGATTGGTGTTATACAAAATTAAGAGATGGAGTTGCAACATTAGTAGGAGCTAAAAATATGGACATCGATTATCAAGGATTTAAACAATGTGTAGTATTTTTTAATGGTAGATATTTTGGAATATATAATATAAGAGAAAAAGTATCAGACCATTTTATAGAAGAAAACTATGGAATAGATCACAATGATGTTAATTTATTGGAAGACAACGGAAAAGTAATAGAAGGAACAAACAAAGGATATTCAAAAAATATAATCGATTTTGTTAATTCCAACGACATGAAAGATACTAAAAACTATCAAAAAATTTGTGAGCATATGGATATTAATAATTATATAGATTATTGGATATTACAATTATATATCGACAATTATGATTGGCCAAGTAATAATATAAAATATTGGAATTCTGATAAAGATAGTACCAAATGGCGTTGGATATTTTTTGGAAGCGAATATTCAGCTAATCTTTATGAAAATGACTATAAAGGAGAAGCAAAATCTTTAGTAAGAAGTTTAGTAGAAACAAATACTTACTTTGGCAATCATTCTTGGGGATGTGTATTAATGAATAAACTATTAGAAAACGAAGAATTTAAAAACAATTTTATTCAACGTTCGGCATATCACATAAATACAACATTATCGGCAGACAATTTTTGTAGAGTAATTGACTCATTAAAAAATGTAATAAAAAATGAGTGGAATTATCAAGCACAAATGTGGCATAATTTAAATGATTATAACAATTGGAATAAACTAGTTGATGAATTAAAAACTTGGTATACATACCGTCCAAACAATGCACGCCAACATATTATAGATTTTTTTAATTTAAAAGACACTTACAAAGTTAATGTTGCGTCAGATTGCGATAGTACAGAATTTTATCTATATGATTATAAAGTAGGTGAAAAATTAGATGGACAGTTTTTTGGAAATGTACCTATCAAATTAAAAGCTAAATTACCAGAAAATTGCGAATTCAAATATTGGACAATAAATGATGGAAATACAAATCAAAAAATTGATACCGAAGAACTAGAATTTACACCAACATCAACAACATTTATAAGATTAGTTACCAATAATCCAAGTACAGATATCAATTTAGTTGACGAAATTCAAAAAGACATTACCATTTATCCCAATCCTACAAATGATATTGTTTATATCAATAGTACAGATAATGACATTTCATATTCTGTTATAAATGCAAATGGAAAATTATTATTTAGCGGAAAAGGAACAGAAATTAGTATAAAACAATTATCTTCAGGACAATATTTTATCAAAGTGAATAACAAATTATTAAAAATTATAAAGAAATAATCTCACAAAACTTACAAGAAAGTCTGCTAAATAGATGATAAAATATATTAACTAATAATTATAAATAAAATCCTAATTAGAAAATGGTTCTAATTAGGATTTTTTATTGATTATAAAGGTTCTTTCATTTATCTTAAAAAATTCCATTTACAGAAACAATGATTATATTAAAAGCGTTAATTAGATAAAAAAAAGATGAAAAGAAAAATTATATACTATTTATTTGTTTATTAGGATTAACAACATTTACAAGTTGCAACAAAGACAAAGAGTAACCCCACAACAAGATACACTTGATGGGTTGTTAGGAGGGGCTAATCTCGGTATTATACCTTCGGTCAAACAAGTTGAAATGACAGTAGTTGTTCCAATACACCCTTCATCATTAGAATATTTTGATTATGTAGTTTGTTATAGTGACAATCGTGGTACTTTAGCAAGAGACACTATTCATTATGTAAGATTTTCTGATGACGATCAAACAAACGGTAATTTAGACAATTGTTGTTACACAAGAACATTCTCTTATAATGATTTACCAGTAACAAGCACTGTCACTGTTGAGATGATTCCGGTGAAAGAACGTTCATCTATGGTATCATTCAATTTTTACACACCTAAGCCATATATTTTCCCTAATGTACACTATTCAACAACATCAGTTAAGAGAGAGACACCTTATCGTGTTATGGATAGACTTGAACAAATTAGGATAGACAATATGAGTATCGGCTCGTTCCAATCGGTTTATGGCACAACTTTTTTGTCAAGATGTGGTGTGTATAACTATGCGGATGAATACAAATATTTCTTTTATTAAAATAAATTGTAAAAAAAAATTCATTAATACAAAAAAAATAAATGTGCACACACATTTTTTCTTCATAATAAAATTAAAAAAATGTCAAAATCCGCAGCAATGCGGATTTTTTTTTGCAAAAAAACAAAAAACGAATTAGAAACTTTACTCTAATTCGTTTTTTTATATCTAAAAACCCATAAAAAAAAGCATTGCTAATTGCAATGCTTTATATGTAGTAGCGGGGACAAGACTCGAACTTATGACCTTTGGGTTATGAGCCCAACGAGCTACCAACTGCTCCACCCCGCAGTATTATGTTCTTGTTTTAATTACGATGCAAAAGTAGTGTTTATTTTTTTAACTGACAAATTATTTTGTTCTTTTTTTTAAAAAAAATATTTTTTTATTTTTAAATTCTTGTTTTATAAATATTTAGAAAAAAATTAAAAATCTTAGCAGTTTAATAACTTAATAAATTTGCTATATATACACATAAAATCGTATTTTTGTATAAAAATAATAAAGAATAAAAAATGTCATTTTTTCCCAAAAAAGCAAAACAACCAAAAAAATTTGGAGCAAAATGGTTATTTTATGCACTTATATTAATAGGTATAATATGCATATTTACGCCAAAACTTTTGATTTATAAAGCTTCAAAAATATTAGAAAAAAATATAACAGATAGTGTTGCAATCAATTATCCTCCAAAAGAAGTTATGGTAGCAAACAATTATTTATTAACAGCAAGATATTTTCCAGGATTTGAAGAAAAAGGTTCACAAGGTCAAAAATTGATTCTTGACTATTATTTTCCTTTGTTTAAAAAAGATTATGATATTCTAAAATATGCTTGTGTAGATAAAGCAATAAAAGAAATAAGTAAAATAGATACAATCTCAAAAGATTCTATAAATATAATAGCATTGGAAAGTGGTTGGAAAAAATATCCCGATTCAATAGCACTAGAAGAATTTAGAGCAAAATGGGATACATATCACAAAAGTTTTATAAAATCATTACCCAATTATTATAGATTTATAGACGCTAATCATCTTAGATAAAAATATATTAACTCTTATAAAAAATGAAAAAAGTATTACTAGTATTAACGGTAGCATTATTATCGCTACCATCGTTTTCACAAACAGACGAAACCGCAAAAGACATTGCAACATTAGCAAAAGATTCAAAAGCTAAAGCCGATGTAGATAGTGGCAAAATTTGGAAATTTAGCGGAATGTTGTCATTAACAGCCTCACAAACAGCATTAAAAAATTGGGCACCCGGAGGAGATCAACAAATTGGAGCAAATGCGTTAGCCAATTTTAATGCAAATTACGCCAAAGGAAAGCATTCGTGGCAAAACTCAATTACCGCTCAATACGGGACATTACGTTTAATTGATGAATATGATGAATTTAGAAAAAATGATGATAAATTTCAATTTTCATCAAAATACGGTTACGAAGCTGCAAAAAAATTGTATTATTCAGCAATATTAGATTATAAAAGTCAATTTGATAAAGGTTGGGCATACGATGATGATAATGATACAAAAACATTAACATCAGAATGTTGGTCACCATTATATTTAACCTATACACTCGGACTTGATTATCAAGCATCAGAAAACTTTATGGTTTATTTGTCACCATTGTGCGGTAAAACAACAATTGTATTAAACGATTATTTATCAAGTATAGGAGCATTTGGAGTTGACACATTAAGCCATTCACGTTCAGAATTTGGTTGGTATTTAAAAATGGATGCAAAATATGATATAGCAAAAAATATATCATTTGGAACCAATTTAGTATTGTTCAATTCTTACGCAGATGGAATATTTGATGAAATAGATGTGGATTGGAATATAATAATAGCAATGCAAATCAATAAATGGTTATCATTTAACATAACTTCAGAATTAGTATACGACGAAGATGTTAGTATATTAGAAAAAGAAATACCTCACAATTCACTAGTTCAATTCAAAAATGTAACAGGAATTGGATTAACATTTAAATTTTAATAGATAATAAAAAAGTAGAAAGTACGAGTTTTACATTAAAAACCAAACACATACTTTCTACTTATTATTTTATGATTTATCAAAATATAATCTTTGTACTTACTCAATATTAGCACAACGTTTTTGCCAATTCCAAGCATTAAGCAAAGTTTGTTTCAAAGGCACAACAGCTTTCCAACCTAATTCGCTGTTAGCAAAAGAAGCATCCGCCCAAATTTTTTCAATATCACCAGCACGACGTCCAACAATTTTATAATTGAGTTTAACACCAGTAGCTTCTTCAAAAGTATTAATCAATTGCAAAACAGTAAGCCCATTACCAGTACCAATATTAAAAAATTCGAGATTTTTCTTTTGTTTATTATCTTCCATACGATTAATGGCAGCAATGTGAGCGTTAGCTAAATCAATAATATCAATATAATCACGAATAGGAGTTCCATCTGGAGTATCATAATCATTTCCAAACACACTTAAACATTCACGAATGCCAGCAGCAGTTTGGGTAATATATGGAATTAAATTGGCAGGAACGCCAATAGGTAATTCACCAATTAAAGAAGAAGGATGCGAACCTATTGGATTAAAATATCTTAAAGCAATACAATGAAAATCAGGATTTGCAGCAACAAAATCACGAATAATTTCTTCGTTGATTTGTTTAGTGTTGCCGTATGGCGAAGTGGCAGGTTGAATTGGTGAATTTTCAGTAACAGGCAATTGTTCAGGTTGACCATAAACAGTACAAGAAGAAGAAAAAACCATGTTTTTAATACCAAAATGTTTCATAGCCTCCAAAATATTAATTACACCATTAATATTATTACTATAATATTTTAAAGGTTTTTCAACAGATTCACCAACAGCTTTAGAAGCAGCAAAATGTATAATTGATTCAATATCTTTATGATTATCTAAAAAATTGAATAATTGATTTTTGTCAGCGACATCCACTTTACCAAAAATAGGACGTTTATTAGTAATTTTTTCAATATTGTCGATAACATTAATATTAGAATTACTCAAATTATCAACAATTACCACCTCATAACCTTTTTGAATAAGTTCAACAGTGGTATGAGAACCAATAAAGCCAGTTCCACCAGTAACTAAAATCTTTTTCATGTTCAAAATATATTGATTTTGGGTCAAAATTAAAAAAACTCCCCAAAATGACAGAAAAAATTTTATAAAAAATAAAAAAATACAAATAACAAAAACAATAAATAAAATTTCAAAAAATATCAAATTTCTATTTTTTATTTAAGTCTAAATAATTATATTTGCAAAAAGTAACTCAAATAAAAAATAGAGTGAAAATAAAAAGAAACATTAAAAAATTATGGCAAATTTAACTCAGATATTCAAAGAGATACTTCTATTTCAAGATAGTATTATCGTACCAGAATTTGGCACATTTGAAACTTCATATCAACCAGCGCAACTCGATGAAAAAACAGGTGTAATATATCCACCAACAAAGTTAGTATCATTCAACGCTTCCAAAAAATCAGATTCAAATGATATATTAATCAATTTTTTGATAAATAATAAAGGAATAACCGAAGAAGAAGCGAAAAAATATATATCAGAATTTATAGATGAAGTTAATAAAAAATTGGCTAACAACGAAGATTATACAATAGATGAAGTAGGAAATATAAGGAAAAACGAAAATGGAGAAATTGTATTTGATTCAGTAGCGAATAATTTATTAATCGATAATTATGGTATGGATACGGTAGATGTTGTTGCAGCACAAGCATCAAACCGAACCTCAAAAGGAAGAACTCAAGCAAATCTCAAAACACAAAATTCAGGTTCTACAACAGTAAAAGCAAAAGCGAAATCAGAACCAGTAAAATCAGATATAAAACCAAAAAACGAAACCGAAAGCAAACCAAAATCTCGAAAACTATTAAAATGGTTATTAATTTTATTACCAATAGTAGCAATAATAACATTGTATGTATTAAATTTTAATAGTGTAAACACATACGTAGCCAACTTATTTGGTTCTAAAAAAACAAAAACAGAAGTACCAGTAAAACCAGAAGATTCTATAAAGACAGAAATTCCAGTAAATAATAATAACACAAATAATGATTTAGCAACGGAAGTAGTAGCAGATCCAGAAACAAATATATTGTTAGACGCCGGATTATATTCAACACCATTGGTATTAGGAGATAATTTTAAACAATATTATTTAATAGCAGGAAGTTTTACATCAAAACAAAATGCAATATCTCGTCAAAAAGAAATACCAGGTTCTCAAATACTTTCAATAGGTGATCAACATCGTGTTTACATAGGAAGTAGCGATAGTGCACAAGATATTGTAGATCAATACAACAAACTAAAGAAACAAAATCCAAATTATGATCTTTGGTTGTTAAGAAATTCAAAACAATAAAAAAAATTAATAATATAAAAAGGTGCGTAGTATTATTTACTACGCACTTTTTATATTAATAAAACACAATGAAAAATATTAAATTTAATATTTTTCAACTCTATACTTTTTATCCTTTAGATTTTTAACTATCTTTGCGAAAATTGTTTAAAAATCAATATATATAATAAAATATATTAAAAATACTGTACAACAAACAAAAAGGAAGGAAACTATAAACACATAAAAAAAACTTTAATGTCAGAATTAGCAATAATCGGAGGTGGAGTATCAGGACTAGCAGCCGGAATTTATGCTCAAATGAGTGGTCTAGAAAGTGAAATATTTGAGTCACACACAGTTGTAGGGGGACAATGTACATCTTGGACAAGAAAAGGATTTCATATAGATAATTGTGTTCACTGGATGACAGGCACATCACCTAAAAAAGAAATATATAAAGTTTGGCAAGAAGTAGGCGTAATAACCAAAGAAGAAGATATTTTACGTCACGATTATTTTTTACAAGTTGACATTGATGGAGTAAAAGCGCACGTTTGGCGAAATCTAGACAAAATGAAACAAGAACTATTGTCAGTAGCGCCAGAAGATGAGAAAGAAATCAAAAAATTTATAAAACTCATCAAAACATTTCAAGCCATAGAATTGCCATCAATGGTACCAAACGAACAAATGGGCTTTTGCAGAAATATGAAATTGGTTTTAAAAATGTTAAAAGCCATACCAGCATTTGCCAAATATCAAAAACTAACCTTAGCAGAATATGCACAAAGGTTTAAAAGTCCTATAATTCATAGAATAATCTACAATTATGTTCCAGAACAATTTTATGTAATATCAGCATTTTATATGTACGCCATGTTTACAATGGGAAATGCAGATTTACCAGTAGGAGGTTCAGATTCAATAACCAACCGCATGCGCGACAAATATTTAAGTCTTGGTGGAAAAATCTCAACCAAAAAGAAAGCTATAAATGTTGAAATAAATAACAAAAAAATAACAAAAATAAAATTCACAGATGGCTCAGATGTGCAACCAAAATATGTGATATTTGCCACAGATCCAGATGTAACATTTAATGTAATAGGACGTCAATATTTAGACGAACATTTTAAATTTAGCTATGAACATCCAGATTTATATCCAGTATTTAGCGATGTAAATCTATATTTTGCGATAGATGGTAAAATCAAAGATTTGCCAATAATGGAAATATTTAATTGCGAACCATATCAAGTGGCAGGTCGAGACCATAAAGTAATTATAACAAATAATTACACCGACCAACCCAATTTTGCCCCAGAAGGGAAAGATGTAATGCAAATACTTATGGTTCAATATGATTATGAATATAAATATTGGGACGACCTTTATAATACAGACCGAGAAAAATATAAAGCAGAAAAACAAAGAATTGCAGATGATATTCTAAAACGATTAGAAACACATTATCCGCAATATAAAGGTAAATTCACATTATTAGAAGTGGTTACCCCAAAAAGTTTTAACAGATTTTTAGGTTCATATAAAGGTTCATATATGGGATTTATTCAAACCCCATATACAAAAAAAGAAGTACATAAAGGAGTAATTGAAGGATTAGACAATTTATATTTAGCAGGACAATGGTTACAAACACCAGGAGGATTGCCTAATGCGTTGGTAACAGGTAAATTTGCCATTCAACGATTACTAAAGCGAGAAAATATGTCAGACAAATTTTGCTCAGTCAAAAAACATTAAAAAAATTCTACAATGTTAAAGAAAAAAAAGAGAAGCATTTTAGGAGAAGCATTTTTCCGTGTATT
The DNA here is from genome assembly GCA_024413595.1 of Bacteroidales bacterium. Taxonomy (GTDB): domain Bacteria; phylum Bacteroidota; class Bacteroidia; order Bacteroidales; family UBA3824; genus UBA3824. Next base: position 18,206 of record JAKSUC010000038.1, on the reverse strand, counting down.
GCGAAACTATTTAAGAATATTGCACAATCAAGTGTATTATAAAAACATACATGTAATTGGTCGTGAAAATATACCAGCCAAAGGGACACCTCTTATAATAGCTTCAAATCATCAAAATGCCCTAAACGATGCACTTGGAGTAGAATTTGCCTTTAAAGACAGAATAGTAAGCATATTTACAAGAGCAGACGCATTTAATCGTCCAATAATAGGAACCTTACTACGTAGTATATATTTATTACCAGCATATCGTATACAATTTGATGGAGTAGATGCGCTAAAAAACAATTTTGACATTTTTGCAGAAGCAGGCGAAAGAATATTAAGCGGAGGTTCGGTATTAATATTTCCAGAAGCACTAAATCAAGATAAACGTTGGTTAGGCGAATTTTCTTTGGGATATTTAAGAATGGCATTTGATGCAGTACAAAAAAGCAATTTTGAAACCGATATAGTAATACTTCCAATATGTAATCACTATAGCAATTATTTCAAATTTCGCGAAGATATGATGATAGTTTGTGGCAAACCAATATCATTAAAACCATACTACGAACTATTTCAAACCAAACCAAGAACAGTTCAACGAACAGTAAATGCCGAAGTTCGCAAACAAATATCAGAAATGATGCTAAATATTACCGATTTAGATAATTATGAGGCAATAGATTATATTCGCGAAACCTACGGGAAAAGATATTGTGCAATGTGTGGTGGCGATCCAACGTATCTACCCGACAAACTACAATCTGACAAAGCATTGTTTTCAGAATTAGAAACCATAAAACAAAATAATTCAGAATTATCAACCGAAATATATAACGAAGCATCAACACTAAAGAAAAATTGTAAACGTTTTAAAATAGCAGACGAAAATTTCGATATACCATTTAGAAAATGGGAATTTGCATTAAGGGTATTAGGTTTAGTAACATTTTTCCCTTTATTTGTTTGTGCATCAATACCCAATATTTTGATATTTTTGTCGCCACAGCCATTAACAAATAAACTAAAAGCAGGAAACGGACACATGACAATGTTTGTTGGAGGAATAAGATTTGCAGTAGGAGCATTATTGGCATTTCCTTTAATATACACTATCACATATATATTAGAAGGATATTTTTGGTCATGGCTTTATGCAACAATTCATGTAGTATTATTACCATTTTTAGGACTATTTGCATGGAATTATCGAAAATTCTTTATTAATCTAAAACGAGAATGGCGATTTAGAATAAAATCAAAACGAAGCAAAAACGAACGAAGAGGCAAAGGACTAGCTGAAACAATTGAACTCAGAAAACGTTTATTTGAAAAATTAGATAATATATTAACTAAAAATACATGGAAAAAAGAGTCGTAATTACCGGTATGGGAATATATTCCTGTTTAGGTAAAAGTTTAGACGAGGTAAGAGACTCGCTATACAATGGCGTGTCAGGAATAATTTTAGATCCAGTTCGTAAAGAAATGGGATTCCGTTCGGGTTTAACATCCAAACTCGAAGTTCCAGATTTAAAAAGCCAACTATCACGAGCACAACGTGTATTTATGCCAGAACAAGCAAAATATGCCTACGCAGCTACAGTTGACGCATTAAAAGATGCAAAAATAGACCAAGATTATCTTGACGCTAATAGTGTAGGTTTGCTTTATGGAAATGATAGTAGCGCAGAACCTGTATATAAAAGCGTTGAAACAATGTTCCGCAAAAAAAACACAACACTAATTGGTTCTGGAGGCATTTTTCAATCAATGAACTCTACCGTAACAATGAATTTGGGTTGTATATTCCATTTAAGAGGAATAAATCTTACAATTTCAGGTGCTTGTGCAAGTGGTAGTCATGCAATTGGACTTGGTTCGTTGTTAATTCGCAATGGTTTAGAAGAAATGGTAGTTTGCGGTGGAGCACAAGAAGTAAATCCATACGCAGTTGGAAGTTTTGATGGAATAAGTGCATTTTCTACACGCGAAGATGCTCCAACAAAAGCATCTCGCCCATTTGACCGCGATCGTGACGGTCTTGTTCCTGGTGGTGGTGCAGCAACTGTTATTATTGAAGAATACGAACACGCTGTTAAACGTGGTGCAAACATTATTGCAGAAGTTATGGGTTGGGGATTTTCTTCTAATGGTGATCATATTTCTTCTCCAAATGTAGCAGGTCCTGCAAAATCTCTTGAAAATTGTTTACGTTTATCAAATGTTCCTGTTAATGAAATTGGCTATGTTAACGCTCATGCTACATCAACTCATATTGGTGATATGAACGAAGCTAAAGCTATTTCTCAAATATTTGGAGATTGCAAACCTTTTGTTACTTCAACAAAATCTCAAACAGGTCACGAAATGTGGATGGCTGGTGCTAGTGAAGTTATTTATTCTATTTTAATGATGAAAAACAACTTTATTGCTGCTAACTTAAACTTTGAAAATCCTGACGAAGATTCTGCAAAACTTAATATCCCTGGAAATAGAGTTGATGCTCATTTTGATACTTTCTTATCAAATTCATTTGGATTTGGTGGTACAAACTCTACTTTAATTGTTAGAGATTTTAAGAAATAATAGAAATCAATAATAATTATATAAAAAAGGAATGTTTTAAAAACATTCCTTTTTTTGTAAATAATTTTAATTATATCAATAAAAACTATCTTAATCCACCATAATAACTAAGAATTTACTTCTTTCCCAAAAAGTATTAGGATCAGAAATTTCAATTTTTTCAACGGTGTTACCATTTTGAACAATTTTGTAACTTCCTTCAGGATGAGAAGATAACAAACGTACACCTTTAGTATTAAGATTAAGTTCGCTCAAAGAACGAAGGTCAACTTGTGTAAAATAGTTTTTGTCAATTCTATCACCAATTTTTAAACCTTTGAATAAACCTTCACGAGAAATTACGTTTTTGTTCATCAACTCTTTCTTGGTTCCAACAACATAATATACACGATTTAATTCAAAATCTTGAGCAGAAATAATTTCAGATTGTTCTTCGTTGATTTGTTGTTCTTGACGAAGAGTAGAGTCAAGATCAGCAACTTGAGCGTTAAGTTGTTCAACATCAAAGTTAAGTTTTGCAAGTTGGTCTTTAAGTTCGTTGATTTGACCATCTTTTTCAGTAACTTGTTTGTTTAACAAATCAATCATTTTATTAAGTTCTTTGTTTTTAGCACCTGAACTATTGAGTTTTTTATTAAGTTCAGCAATAGTTTGTTTGTTTTTGTTCATAAGTTCATAAATGCTTAGAATATCATCATTGATTTCATCAGCTTGAGAACTTGACAATTCAGAATTATTACCTGTACGAACTGTAATAATTTGTTCTTTTTCTTTAATTTGATTAAGATTTTCTTGAATAGAATTAAATGCAGCTAAATAATCATCAATTTGAATACCTCCAGTTGTAGCTACACTTCTCAAACTGTCGTTTTGAGCTCTTAATCGTTCTATTTCACTTGAATTACAAGAAAATAATGTAATTGCTGTTGAAGCAACTGCAAAAATGAAAATTAATTTTTTCATAATAATTTTTAATTGAATGTGTTTGTTCTTTTGTTTTTTATCAGTTATCAAAATTAATAAAGATTTTGATAGCTTGAAAGCCATTAATCTAAAAAACGAGTTTTTTTTAAATAAATTATATTTATTTTTGAGATTAATGTATTTTTGTAAATCAATATAATTTGATTTTTATCATTATGAAAAAGATTTTTATATTATTAATAATATCTTTTTATAACTTAAATTTATATTCTCAAGACATAAAATATGCTCATAATATTTTGGATAGTTTATGTTCTAATAATTATTATGGCAGAGGTTATAGTTTTGATGGTGATAAAATTGCATGCTATTATTTAGCTAATGAATTAAAATCGTTTAATCTTAAACCTATACTTCAACCTTTTAATGTTTCGGTTAATGTTTTTGATAATAATGCTGATATTTTTTTAGAAGAACAAAAACTTATTGCTGGTAAAGATTTTAATGTTAATCCTATAAGCCAAAGCTTAAACAAAACTGTTAAATTGTTTTATTTAAATTCTATATCTAAGAGTAATTTAAAAAAGCTTTCTAAAATATTAACTACAAAAGACTCCAATACAACTATAATTTTTGACACAACAAATATTGATAAAGATATAATAAATAAATATTATAATGAAATTCAAAAACACAATAAAGAAATATCAAAACTATCTATAAATTTTGTTAAAAAATTACCTCCACAAGGTATTGCTTCAAAACAAGAAAGATATTCAGAATTTTATATTCTAAATAAATATAACAATGGAAAAAAATTAAATATTAACTTTGATGCGCAATTAAAATTTAGCTATATAACAAATAATATAATTGCAATAAAAAAAGGAGAAGTTGATACATTTCAAGTGGTTACAGCACATTACGACCATGTTGGAACTTTAGGTAAAAATTGCTATTTTCCTGGAGCTCACGACAATGCTTCTAGGTGTGCAATGGTTATGGATTTGGCAAAATATTTTTCTAAATTACCTAAAACTCATTATTCACTTGCATTTATATTGTTTAGTGGCGAAGAACTTGGACTTTTGGGAAGCTATAATTATGTTAGAAAACCAATTTTTCCACTTGAAAAAATCAAAAACTTAATAAATCTTGATATGCTTGGTAGTGGTGACGAAGGTATTATGATTGTTAACGGAAGTGTTTTGAAAGAAGAATTTTCTAAATTTCAAAATATCAATAAAACAAACAATTACGTACCACAAATATTAAGTAGAGGCGAAGCAGCCAATAGTGATCATTATTATTTTTATAAAAAAGGTGTAAAAAGTATGTATATTTACACCATGGGACAATATAAAGAATATCACAACATAAATGATAAATCAGAAAATATACCAATGCCAATATATGATGGCATATTTAACCTTGTAAAAGATTTTATAACAGAATAATATAAAAAAATGGCAAAATTATATATAGTACCAACACCAGTTGGAAATATGGAAGACATGACATTTCGTGCAATACGAGTTTTGAAAGAAGCCGACTTGATTTTGTGTGAAGATACACGAACAAGTGCAGTTTTGCTCAAAAAATTTGAAATTCAAACACGTACCGCAAGTCATCATAAATTTAACGAACATGAAACCTGTGAACAATATGCACAACAAATAGAAGATGGACAAACAATTGCACTAATATCCGACGCAGGAACTCCTGCTATTTCTGACCCAGGATTTATGTTGGTTCGTGCATGTATAAATCATGGTGTTGAAGTGGAATGTCTACCTGGAGCAACAGCTTTTGTTCCTGCATTAGTTGACTCAGGATTTGGATGCGAAAGTTTTATTTTTGCAGGATTTATGCCTCAAAAAAAGGGTAGAATGAAAAAATTAACTGCTTTAGCTCAACTAAATATAACCGTGATTTTTTACGAGTCGCCATATAGAATTATAAAACTATTAAGCGAAATTAAAGAATATTTTGGTAGTGAACGAAAAATTTCAATATCTCGTGAAATTTCAAAAATACATGAAGAAACACTACGAGGAACAGCAGATGAACTAACCGAAGCATTTAAAGCAAAACCTCCTAAAGGAGAATTTGTTGTGATTGTGGATAAACCTCAAAAAGACAACGAAGAAGAAGAGGAAAATGAATGCTAAAATTATATTAATAATATCATTTTTATTAAACATGAGCATATTTTCATCGGCGCAAAATGCTATTAAAGCATATAAAGAATTATACAAACCAGAAAGAAAATGGGTTAGACATCACCTTATTTCTGCTTTAAGAACATTTAAAATATCGAAACAAGCAAGTTTAGAAGCACAAAATCTATTAACAGATCCAAATTTTGATGGAGATGGAAATGGTGGAATGGTTGATGCCTTTCGACATACATTTTGGATGGCATTAAACACTCAAAAAATCGGTAAAAGAAAAGCTCTAAGTCTTGGACAAGCTCACGAAGAAAGTAATAAATTGTATTTTGAAAACAATCAACTTGAAGATGGTGCATTGCCCGATAGTATAAGTTGCGAAATGGATTTAATCAATAATCAAAAAGGAGCTGAAATTGGATTAAAATATCCAAAAGCATCTTATAACGAAATGATTAATATTGTTAAAGATGCAGTATTAACTGGTAAATGCTTTAAAATCAAAAAAAATTCAAAAGGAGATTTTCTTGATTACGAAGGTAATATTATTGATATAAATCTTATTCAAGGAAAATGGATTACGCCTAAAATATTGATTAGAAGCGATTGGAAAGAAAACTAATTTATATTAAAATACAATTACAATATTATAAAAAAATTCCTGCATTTTTTCAAATAAAAAAATACAGGAATTATCAATAATCATATTTCAATATTTTCAAATTCTTTCATATACAGCAAAAAAGAAAGGATATTCATTTTTTTCATCAGCAGGAAACTCTTCTGAGACAGAAACAATTCGCCAAGTATCTTCAACATCAATTTCAGGGAAAAATACATCAGCATTTTCAAATGTATGACGAATACGAGTAACATACAATTTTGAAGCTTTATCAAAAAACTGTTTATAAATTGATGCACCTCCAATTACAAAACATTTTTCTGCATTTTTAACCTCAGGTAATTCTAAAACTTCTTCCACAGATTTACAAGTTATACAACCTTCAAAATGTTTTATAGTTTTAGAAATAACAATATTAGTACGATTAGGCAAAGCACCATGAGGTAGCGAATGAAATGTTTTTCGCCCCATGATTATAGGATAACCTATTGTTAATTCTTTAAAATTTTTTAAATCTTTTGATAGTCTACACAACAGACAATTGTTAGCTCCAATGCCATTTGCATCGTCAAAAGCCACTATTATAGATAATTGCATCTTTAATATTTTAATTTAAAATAAAAAACTAAACTGAAATTTCACCTTTAATTGTAGGGTGACATTGATAATTTTCTAGTGTAAAATCCTCATATTTAAAATCAAATATATTTTTTACATTAGGATTAATTTTCATGGTTGGAAGTGGATATGGAGTTCTCGTCAATTGAAGATTTACTTGATCAATATGATTAAGATAAATATGCGCATCACCAAGAGTATGAACAAATTCTCCTAACTGAAAACCACAAACTTGAGCCACCATCATTGTTAACAAAGCATACGAAGCAATATTAAAAGGAACACCCAAAAAACTATCACCACTACGTTGATATAATTGACACGACAATTTATTGTTAGCAACATAAAACTGAAACATTGTATGACAAGGTGGCAATGCCATATTATCAACATCAGCCACATTCCACGCACTAACAATATGACGACGCGAGTCTGGATTTTTCTTTAAACCTTCTATCAAATTAGAAATTTGATCAACAATACGATTATCAGGAGTTTTCCATTTTCGCCATTGATAACCATACACAGGACCGAGTTCACCATTTTCATCGGCCCATTCGTTCCAAATTCTTACACCATGGTCTTGAAGATATTTAACATTAGTATCTCCATTTAAAAACCATAGCAATTCGTAAATAATAGATTTAAGATGAACTTTTTTTGTAGTAACCAAAGGAAAACCATCAGCAAGATTAAAACGCATTTGATAACCAAAGTAACTTATAGTACCAGTACCAGTACGATCTTGCTTTTTAACGCCATTGGTTAATATAGTTTTTAATAAATCAAGATATTGTTTCATAATTTTGTAGAAATAATTGAGTGCAAAATTAAAAAAACAAATCAAAAACAAACTAATCTTTAGACCTTAACTCAATTTCATCTCTAATTTTAGAAGCAAATTCATAATCTTCACGAATAATAGCTTTTTTTAACATAGTTTTAAGTTCAGGCAAAGCCACCCCTTCTAAACGTGGAGTAGAATTAGAAATATCATCACCAGGAGCAGTCCATTCAAAACCAGCAACATTTAAAACCTGTTCATAAGTAAAAATATTACAGCCTACCTTTAAAGCAATAGCCACAGCATCACTAGTACGAGCAGGAATTCGAATATAATCTTCGTTAGAAGCTCCAGAATTACAACAAACAATTTCAGCATAAAAAATACCACGATCAACGTTTGTAATAATCACCTCAATAATATCTATACTAAATGAAGAAAAAAAACTACACATTAAATCATACACAAGAGGACGAATTGGAATCAACCCTTCCAATTGTAATTCAATAGCTTGCGCCTCATTAACCCCAATAACAATCGGCAATTTTCTTACTCCTTCTTTTTCTGATAAAATAAGAGTATACGCCGTTGAATCAGGATTAGATTGATTAGCAACCCCACTAACTATCAATTGTATTTTATCCATGCGCAAACAATTAATAATTAATAACTAAGACAAAAAATATTTTTATTAAAAAAAAATTAAAATATCAGAAACAAATGTTTCATTAGCAAATATACAAAAAAGAAAGCAAAAATTTTCAAAAATTTAAAAAAAAGATTAAAAAACATTTTGGTAAAAAAAGAAAAACTGACTAATTTTGCGGTGCAAAAAAATATTTTATAATCAATTAGTAGAGGTCAACAAAGCGATAATCATTAAGATTACCACCTTGCTAATAAAAACATCAATAAAATGTACGCAATAGTAGAAATCGCAGGTCAACAATTCAAAGTTGAAAAAAGCAAAAAAGTTTATGTACACCGTTTACACAGCGAAGAAGGTGAAAACATCAACTTCGACAAAGTGTTATTGGTAGACACAGACAGCGACGTTAAAGTTGGCGCACCATTTATTTCTGGTGCTAATGTATCAGCCAAAATTCTTAAACACTTGAAAGACGACAAAGTTGTTGTTTTCAAGAAAAAACGTAGAAAAGGCTATGCAGTAAAAAGAGGACATCGTCAATTCCTCACACAAATTCTAATCGAAGACATCAACCTTTAGTATCATTCTTCGATAGTTTATTAAATTATTAATTGTTAAACTTAGAAAAAGTAGAAAGAAATGGCACATAAGAAAGGTGTCGGCAGTTCAAGAAACGGCCGTGAATCGCACAGCAAACGATTAGGAGTTAAAAAATTCGGTGGAGAATTTGTTAAAGGCGGAAACATCATCGTTCGTCAACGTGGTACTGTTCACTATCCAGGTGAAAACGTTGGTATGGGTAAAGACCACACTTTATTCGCTTTAATCGACGGTACTGTAGCTTTTAAAATTAAAGGTAAAGATAAAAGCTATGTAAACGTTATTCCTTTGGAAACTGCAGAAAAAGAAGCTTAATTGTTTCTTTTATCAATAACGTATTTTCTCCCAAGTTTGAAATTCAAACTTGGGAGTTTTTTTTATTTAGAGAGATTATTAAAAAAAATTAATTTAAGATAATCGATAAGAATATTATAATTTTTATTATCTTTAACCAACCAATAATTATAACTATTCAATAAAACAAAATTATGAGCTATCATTCATTATACAAAACCGATATCGAAAACTTTCTAACTGAGAACGAGACTCTTATAAAAAAAGCTACTATCCACAAAATTATTCTACTTGTGATATGGACAATTATTACCTTATTAGGCATAACAGGTTTTCAGGTAGAATTGTTATTTGGTATTTTCAGTACGGCAATTGCTTTCATGGTTACAGGTTTAATAGTTCAGACAATATCTATTCGCGAATACAACAACATTGTAAAAAACAGCATCAAATATTTCAAAGAAATATCGGAATATAATCCAGACAAAAAACCAGAACATTACTTGACACTCGACTTATTCGGCTACTCAAACATAAATCAAACTGAATTGAAATACATCTTAAAAGATAATAACTATTCATATCAAGTCTACGATCAGTTTATCATAAACATAAACTCCCAAATCATAGACTATAGTACTCAAGAAATGAGAATCTATGCAAAAACTCGCACAAGCAACGAAAGAAAAGATATTACATTGTGGAATGGACAATTATTTGCAAAAAAACACAACATGAAACACGATTACACAATGATTATATCAAACACAGATGATTTTAAACCACGACCAATAAAAGTACAAGACACAAACTATGCTCCATTTTGTCAAACTTACAATGTGTCAGTGTCGGATCAAGGTATTTTTAATGATTGGAATTTTCCAAACCTTAATGATATTATTCAACAAATAAATAGTATAATACCTTCGTTTTCAATTATAATAACTAACAAAACAATAATACTTGCTATCTACTTTGCTGGTATAAACTATTTTGACCCTGTATTATGGAGAGCCAACGTTAAGAAAAACTTAGAAAGAGATTTTGAATATCTATCAAAAATTATCGAAATATCAAAATTGATAACCCAAATAGATATAATTGAGAAATAATATTTTAATATTACAAAGTCTATATTTTTATTTAAGTATCAATTTTTTGTTTTCTAAAATACCATCATTATCAAAACGTACAGTAGGATTTTTACCATTTTTATAAGCATCTTCACTTTCGTAAAGTGACAATGCAACATTAACACCTTGCTGAATTGCAATATTTTCTTGATCACTTGGAATTGTATAACTAAACGAAAAATCTTTTGAAGAACCATCTTTAAATGTTCCCTTTTCAATCAAAATTATTTTACCAATTTGAGCAATTGTTTTACCAGAATTATCAATAAATTCTGCAACCATATAAACATCAAAAAAACAAGGTGCTACACCAGAATTTTTAACGGTGATATTTAATTGATCAATTGTATTATTATCATCCTTAAAAGTTAAAAGTTCAGCATTTGAAACAGTAAAGTTATAACCAATAACATGCGTCATAGAATCAGCAAGAGCTTTATTTTCTTTATAAAAAATATAACCACAATCACTATCTTGATCAAGTACATAATAAGTAAGATGTGCAGTTTTAATGGCATCAACCCAACGTTGTGGAGTCCATTTTAAATATCCGCCTGGAATAATATCGTTGTAAGTAAGCATAGTAGTATATCCACCAAGATTTTCTGCAATTGTAGGTAAATTTGCCTTATAAGCTCTCACTAAAGAATCAGCTGTACCAGGAATACCAATAAAACCATCGTCACGTTTAGTAATACCAAGACTTAAAGCAAATGTATAAATATCACCGTAACCATCAGAAGTGAGAACAAGTTGCGTTTTTTTAAACAAAGAAGCATAATATTCAACCATATCTTTTTGAATTTTTAAAGAAGGCATTTCACTACCTTCTAAATGTGAAGTATGCCATTCACCCCATTCGCCAAATGTTCTTATATCAATATATTCTATTCTAGGATCTCCATCATATTTTTCAGCTAAGGCTTTGGCAAAATTTTTAGCTGCCGTTAAATAAATAGGATCGTCCCAAACAGGCACTTGTGCAATATAGCCTGAACCTTCTAATTTTGCCTTAATTTTTTTTGCACCATTATCATAAATCCATTTAGGTGTCCAATCATATTCTTCGGTAGGTGTATCATTGCTTGTAATAAAAGACGGAGTATAAGGGAAAACTCTTAAAGCATAACCCATTCCATGTTCGTTAAGAACATTTAGTAGTTCATCAAGTTCAGACCAATCATAAACATCTTTTTCTGGATTCAACTTATTCCATTGTTGATAACCCGACCCATAAGTAATAAGATCCCACGCTTTATTACCAAGCGAACCATAAGGACCATATTTAAATTCAGGAACAAAATTCCAACTACCTTCGGTAAGAAGAGTAAAACCTTTGTGAGGATTAGCCAATGGTCCATCAAAAGGTTTTAGAGTATAAGTTATTTTAGAAGTATCAGATTTTGATTTATTAGGTAAAATTTCATCTTCTTTATTACAAAAAGAAAACAAACAAATAATAGAAATAAAAAATATTACAGAGAAAACAGAAAATTTTAAATTCATAATAATTACATTTTTTATAATCAACGTGAATATATAGAAATTTAGTACAAGAAAAAGGAAAATCCATTAAAAATAGAGATAGAAACAAACAATAAAAATTTATTTAAAAAATCTTTAATAACAATTAAAATAAATTTTATAATTTAGTGGCTTGAAAAAAATAAAAAATTCATCATGCTTTTAGTAAAGACAATAGTTGACAATCCGGAATTCGTGATAGAGCGTTTAGCTTTAAAAAATCGCGACGTACGCGCAGTAGTTGAGAAAATAGTAGAACTCGACAAACAAAAACGCGAAATCCAAAAACAAATGGAAGACAACAAGGCCGAACAAAATGCTTTGGCTAAACAAATCGGCGACCTTTACAAGCAAGGCAAAGCCGACGAAGCCAACAATGCAAAACAAAAATCGTCGGACTTAAAAAACATTGTAAAAGAACAAGAAGATAAGTTTAATGCCTTAGACAAAGAACTTTTCGACAATTTGGTTACATTACCAAACCTTCCATACGAATTAGTAGCACCAGGAAAAAGCGCAGAAGACAATGTAGAAATACGTCGTGGTGGCGAAAATCCATCATTTGATGGTATCAATCCACTTCCACACTGGGATTTAGCAAAAAAATATGATATTATAGATTTTGCAACTGGTGTAAAAATAACAGGAGCAGGTTTTCCATTATATAAAGGAAAAGGAGCAAAACTACAAAGAGCACTTATCAATTTCTTCCTAGATGAAGCAGGAAAATCTGGTTACATGGAAGTAGAACCTCCTGTATTGGTTAATAAAGACTCAGGATTTGGAACAGGTCAATTACCAGACAAAGAAGGACAAATGTATCATTGTGAATTAGATGATTTATATCTAGTTCCAACAGCCGAAGTGCCAGTAACCAATATTTATCGCGACATGATTTTAAATGCAAATCAATTACCTATACGTCATTGTGCATATACTCCATGCTTTAGACGCGAAGCTGGAAGTTATGGTTCTGACGTTAAAGGGCTAAATCGTTTGCACGAATTTGATAAAGTAGAACTTGTTCAAATAGTTCATCCTGATAAATCATACAAAGAACTAGAAATCATGGTTCTTCATGTAGAAGGATTGGTAAAAAAACTTGGATTACCATATAGAATAATTCGTTTATGCGGTGGTGATATGAGTTTTACATCAGCAATGACCTACGATTTTGAAGTATGGTGCGCAGCACAAGGAAAATGGCTTGAAGTAAGTTCAGTATCAAATTTTGAAGCATATCAAGCAAATCGTTTAAAACTACGTTTTAAAGACGAAGGCGACAAAAAAACTAAACTTTGTCACACATTGAATGGTTCAGGACTAGCATTGCCTCGTATTGTAGCATCAATTCTAGAAAACTATCAAAAAGCAGATCGCATCGAAATACCTGAAGTATTAAGAAAATATACAGGTTTTGACTATATCGGTGGTGATGAAATTGAAGAAAGCGAAGAGTAAAAAGAATTAGTTTATAAATTATAAGGCGAACAATATAATATTGTTCGCCTTTTTTTTGTTACCCTTAAAATAATTAACAAAATCTTCAGGAGTAATTTCTTTTTTTAATTTATTATTTGATATTTTTATTTTAATAAAGATATATAACGCTACAATTGAGATAATTACTAATAAAAATAACATATTATGATATTTGGCAAATAAATGAAAAAAAACTATTAATAATGAAAAAAAGAAAAATATATGTACGATACTAAAAGTAGAAGGTTCTTCTTTTTTGTTTTCAGTAGAATGTTTTAAAGAAAAAATTTCAGAATTAAGCCATGGTTTTGATGCTAAATAATTATATTTTAATACAGAAATTGTTGAAAAATCAAATTCAAATCCTTGTGATTTTTCATGCCTTTCTTGTAATGAAAATCCACCTTTTATTCCTTGATATAATTTATAATCACATTCAATATTGTTGATAGTTTCCCAATCAGCAAAACAACTAGTTCTCCTTTTTTTGCCTTTTGAAATCAATTTATAAGTTTCTATTTTTGTTGAAGGGGAAAAAATATAATATTTATCTTGAATGTTTATTAAACGACAATATTTTTTTTCATTGTTGTTATATAACTTAAATTCATTATATTGGTTATTAAAATTTGAATTATAAGTTGAAATAGATTTAGATAAAACAAAATATTCTTGATCGTTAATTAAAAGTCCATCACCAATATCAAAACCTTCTTCAATTGAGCAAGACTGATTTTTAATTACATTTTCTTCGTGAAATTTAGTGATATCAGGCAAAAAAAATTGGAGTGGATCTTCATTATATTCAATTGAATTTACTTTAATAATATCAGATCTTTTAATAAATCTACCATGACAATTTATTTCTTCATTTATTAAAAGATTAAAATTATAATTAGTATCAAAATAATGATAAAGAACCACATTCTTATCCAAGTCTGTATCACCAATATTTTTTAGAACATAATAATAATGTTTAATAGTTCTTATCGGTATAAGATCAATTTTATTTGTTTTGTAATATAATCTATAAACGTTATAATCAATATCATCTTCTAAATACCAAATAGAATTATCTTTGTTTTTGGATAATTTATAAACAGCATAAGCGTGAAATTCACTATTTTCTGATTTATATAATAAAATAGATAATCCAATAACACTACATGAAACATTAAATATCTTAATTTTATCACCAACATTTAAATATAAAGCCATATTATGAAAATTACGAATTAAGGATTATGACTTTTACAAATATAAGGAAAGAAATTAAATAAAAAATATCTGCCTATTTTATATCTAAAAAGTAGGCAGATTTTTAACTAAACACCTAATAATAAACAATATCACGAACTTCTAAAACATAAAGTTCTTCTGTGTTGTCATTACAAGTAGGTGTTATAAAGCTATGATAACCACGTTTTGTCCAATTTCCTTTGTTATCACGTTCTAAAATAGTGTATTCTGTTGAAGTGCCATCAGACATACAATTATCACCTTCATCATAAAAATAACAAAATGTTTTTTCACTTTTTATTAACTCATAGTCAGAATTGTATGTAAAAGTAAAATCAGTGCTATGCTCCGAACTACAATCATTTAATTTTTCTAAGAAACCATCATTATTGTAAAACAAAGAAGTATTTGCTTCTTCATCGTCTAAATCAAAACCTAATAATTGACCGTTTTCGTCACGACTTTCTTTACGTTCCCAATCATCAAAACCAACTCTAACAAAATATTTATCAGATATTATTTTGCCATCAGATGAAAATTTTATTGTATCTCCAAATTCTTTAGATATTTTATTATTGAAATCTTTATTACTCTCTTGAGAATAAGTAACAACAGTTTTCACTTTTCCTCTAAGAGCATAAATTTTGTAGTCGGGAGATTCAAAATCTGCTTTTTGATTGGTACACTGTTCTGTTTTAACTTCAGTTTCAGCTGAACTTTCAGCGTTTTGACTATTGTTTGAATTATTGCACGAAACTAATGCGCAACAAACTGATGCAATTAAAAATACTTTTTTCATAATATATTTTTTTAATTTTATTGAATAGAAAAATCAAATATAAAAGATTTTTTTGATATGTAAAAATAATTGAAAAATTCATATTGAATGATTAATTTCGCACCGAAATAATTTATGATTTTCCTCTGATGGAAATATTTTACGGCATAGAAAATTTTAATATTGCAGAAAAAGATAATACTTGTGTTACAGTAGGAACATTTGATGGTTTGCATATTGGACATAAGGTTATTATAAACACATTGATAAAAACTGCAAAAGAAAACGGATTAAAGAGCGTAGTTTTAACATTTGATCCTCACCCAAGACAAGTTCTTTTTCCTGAACATCCACTAAATTTAATATTAACGCCAAACGAAAAAATCGAAGCTTTTAAAAATACAGGAATTGATATTTTAGTAATACATCCATTTAATAAAGAATTTGCAAGCAAAACTTGTTTTGAATTTATGAAAAATATTTTAACAGAAAAACTTAAGATGCGTTACTTAATATCAGGATTTAACAATCATTTTGGGTGTGATAGATTAAGCGACCCTAAAACATTGATAGAATATGGTAAAAAATTATCATTTAAAATTCAAAAAATAGATGCAAAAATAGAAAACGGAATTTCTGCAAGTAGTACATTAATTCGCGAGTCGCTATTAAAAGGAGATATTGAATTTGCATCAAAAATACTTGGTTATAAATATTATATTACTGGAATAGTTGAAAAAGGCAGACAAATAGGAACAAAGATAGGATTTCCAACCGCAAATATTTCAGCCGACTCTAAAGGTAAACTTCTACCCTACCCCGGTGCTTATATTGCAGATATTGAAATTGATAATAGCATTTATCATGCTATGGTTAATGTTGGAAATAATCCTACTATTTCGAGTGAAAATATTGTTACTGTTGAAGTTAATATTCTAAATTTTAATCAAGATATTTATGGGAAAAAGGTAAAAGTATTTTTCTATAAAAAAATTCGCAACGAAATAAAATTCAATTCTATAAGTCAATTACAAGAGGCTTTATTTAATGATAAAAAAACTGTTGAAAAATATTTTGGATAATATTTATTCTCTAATATAAAATACTTTACCTACACGTGCTATATGTTCACCAATAGGAGTATCTTTTTTTTCTTGATAATTAATTAAATCGACATTGTGTAATAGTTCTAAATCATCAATATCGGCGAGAATAGTCAAAATTTGATTAAAATCTACTTCATCACCTTCAATAGCTAAATCAATATCTGAACCTTCTTTATAATTACCCTTTGAACGAGACCCAAATATTAATACTCTTTTGATATTCTTATATTTTTTAAAAACACCAGAGATTTCATCGATTTCAGATTGTCCTAAACCAAACATCTATAAATTCTCCTTTTCAATATTATACTTTTTATTATCTAAAAACAAAATTAATTCTTTAAGTTTATCTACGTAAATATCAAATATTTCATATGCAATTTTTCTTGAAATTTGCTCGTCATAAATATGTGTAGTCAAATTTATAGCTTTTGCCATTTTTCTCCAAACTTCAAGATCTGAAATCAAAGAATTTTCAGCAGAACAAATTAAAGTTGGATTAGGTCCGGTTTGAAATTCAATACCTAAATATTTCAAATAATCTTGAAGAGTTTTCCAAGCTAATTCAAATGTAAATTCAAAACGTTGAATTACACCATCAATCTCTAAATCAGACAAATCATCAATATAATCTTTGGTTTGAATTATATTATAAAGAGAAGTGAATGCTTTTTTAAAATTTTCAAAACGTTGTATCCATCTAATATCTTTTTCTAATATTAAAGATAAATCTTCAGCCATATCTTTTTTTTACAAATATAAAATATTTTTTTTAACTCTCAATAAGATTTTTGATAATTTCACCACCTAAAATTAAACCAGCCGAAGCTGGAACAAAAGCATTACTTGCAGGAATATCTCGACGATTTTTACATGTTAAAAGTTTTTCAGGATTACATTCACAAGCAAAACGGCAAGACAATGTATCATTAATTGGATTTTGTGGTAATTCTTGACTATAAACAACTTTTAAAGATGGAATTTCTAGTTCCTTCAATTTTTTTCGAATTACTTTTGCAAGTGGATCAACTTTGGTTTCAAAAATATCAGCAACAGAAAAAGCAGTAGGATCTAATTTATTAGCAGTTCCCATACTACAAATTAAAGGCACGTTTAATTGATAACATCTTTTGATAATTTCAATTTTTGAAGTAATTGTATCAATGCAATCTGCAACATAATCAAAATCAGAGAAATTTACTTCATCAGCATTTTCTCTAACATAAAACATTTTATGAGGAAAAACTTTACAATTAGGATTTATATCCAAAATTCTTTTAGCAGCAACATCAACTTTAGGTAATCCAATAGTAGAATGAGTAGCAATAATTTGACGATTAATATTAGTAATAGACACAACATCATTGTCAAAAAGATGAATTTCTCCAACGCCACTACGCGCCAACACTTCAACAACATATCCACCAACACCCCCAATACCAAAAACTGCAACTTTAGCATTATTTAGTTTTTTTATGGCTTCAATACCAAAAAGCATTTCAGAACGAGAAAATTCAGAAGAATTTGACATAATATTATAAAAATTAATAAAATACAAAAAATAAATTACGAAAAGTTAAGGCAAAAAAAAAGAGCCTTCTGATTCACATCAAAAAACTCTGGAAGCTTAGCTCTCCAACGTGGACTTGAACCACGGACCCTCTGATTAACAGTCAGATGCTCTAACCAACTGAGCTATTGGAGAATT
>JAKSUC010000037.1 GCA_024413595.1 Bacteroidales bacterium | reverse complement strand
TTTTCCTTTAACATATTTAACCTACTTCTATACTTCAAATTTTTTCTTAAACTGCCATTTTTGTTATATAAACAACTTTCCTTAAGTACCAGATTTTTTCTTCACTGACCATCTTCGCATACTTTATAACTGTTCCAAGTATAAGATTTTTTTTCTACTTCTAACTTTTCTATACTTTTTATTCTCCATTATATTATAATCTAACTGTCTTTTTTTCTATTTCCTTTCTATTTCCTTTGCTTCAGATTTTTTTTCTACTGTCCATTCTTTGGAAATGATTGAAGACTATAGTAGAATACTTTGTATTATTTTTTGAATATCCTTTAACATTTTTTATAAACAAGTTACTTCAGATCTGAACACAGTATAAAACAGCCAGCATATTTTTTCATAAACCCCATAGTCTTTTCTGTCAGGTATATACCCCCTATATGGCCTTAATACAAATTTCTTAGACCTATTTGGTGGTCCCGCGAGAGGTCGCCAAAAATGTGTCAAAAACGTGTCATTTTAGGGATATCGGAAATGACATATAAAAGGACAAAGAAGTAGATATAAAAGTTGACATAATCAGATCTGATGTAATAAATGCTAAAAATGGAAAGTTACAGGACGGTATAAAGGACGGTTCAGTAAGAAGATGGGGATAGTTAATGAATGTAATAGGAGTAGTAGAATAATGATTAAGGAAGTTAGTTAGGGTATTAAGAATGGAGTTAAGGATATTATAATTGATAATAAGTTTTTAATTTAGCGAAATATCCAGTATACATATTTAATTATTTCTTATTTTATACACCAGAAATATTTTTATTTTTCTACCTTTCCACGGGGATAAAAGCATTTGTTATATTCTTCTTCAGTTTTAATTTCTATAATACCATCAGCAATACATTTTTGCTCATCATAAGGAACAATTTTGAATAAATCATTTGGTATTTCTTCTGGTGAATTAACTTGTAACCATTTTACAGATTCACTATGTTTTGCCAAATATTTAATAAATTAAGCTGATTTCTTATTTCTTGTTCGTAATATTCACGATTATAGATAGTATCAACTTTTACCACTTTTCCAGTTTTATTTACGAGCATCAATTCAGGGTCTTTATCCCATACTCTCCAAAACTTTTCAATTTGCACATATTTCATAAGTTTTAGTCCATATATTAGAAGTAAAATGAGATATTCTCAATAATTAGATCAGCAAGTTCATCACAAGTATTCCAGGTATTCCAGGGAAGAGAAGTAGATCTTTTATTATCGTCTAGAATTTTTATTTCATTAGCAAAGAATACTACAGTATATTTTTCAGAATAAACAGTTTCAAATGAAAAAGAAGTATCATTATTTTTAAGCATTTTTGCTTGATGTTTGACATTTTTATAATTCAAGTGGCAGATAGCATGACAGACCTTACCACATACAAGTTCAAAAATTTTCATAAGTTCTAGTCCTCATTTTTAATATAGTTAAGACAGTTTTTCAATAAATTATACGAAGAGCAGAAAAGTAAAAAACCAAATATAAAGCCGCCTATTTTAATAAAGATCAATAAATAAATAGCAGTTAAGGTAAAGCTACCAGGTACGGTATTTTTCATCCAGTATATTAATTCCTCATTAAAATTTTCACAATGTTCAACAATATCAAAGAATTTTGGAAATTTTCTGTTTAGCCATTTACAAGCAATAGCAATGGCAAAGATAATACCAACAGCGAAAATTAAGCAAAATACACAACAAACTATTACGCAAACAGTCACATTATTAGCCATGAAGTGTTCAATCATTTTTGACCTCTATCATTTGATTACACAATAAACTTAATAAAATAAATTAAGTTTGTCAATATAAAAAATGCTAATTTATGTAAAAAGAAGTTTACATAAGAGAATAGAAGATTAGCCAAGTTTATTAAATATAAATGGAATGATATAACAGATATATGAAATATACGGGATGATACGTTTTCTGGTCAGGTCTGGACAGATAAGTATAGATTAAATCCAACCAGTATCAGGTGCTTCATAGTATTCCCAAGCTTTTAGGCAATGTAGTTCATCTTCAAGTTCTTTGATACGAGCTTCCATTTTATCCATTACAGCATTTGCTTGTTCCATGGAATAAACCTTTTCATCAGGTACAAAGTCTACAGCATATTCACAAATAAGATTTTCGCGGCCAAACATAGTTTTAGTTCTCCTTATACCCTTTTGTCAAAAAGTCAACGGTTTTGCTATACTTGTCAAAGACAACATCAGCAACATCCTCAGAGCTATAACAAATTTCGCAATCAACTTAATAAACGTAATTGAGAGTGATCTCAGCATCACCAGGAATATTTTTCAAAATGTTAGCAAGTTCATTAACTGTCATTTCATTATCTCTATTGTTATTTGTTTTACAATATAAACTTAATAAAAGATCTACTGTTTGTCAATAGATCTTTATATAAAAGATTGTAAAATAAAGTTTACATAGTAAGTTAATAAGAATCGTTAAGAATGGAAGACTAATGGAATTTATAATATTCAATTTTGTTACACTTTTTTAGCAGATCATATAATATGCTTAATTAAACAATATATTATCTGAAAAAGAAGTGTAACAAGTTATTTTTCATCAGTTATATCTGAATTATTCATTTCCCAGTTAATAATTTTCTTTTTACGTTCAGATTCACCTTTTTTATAAGTTAATTCTAATCTAGCAATTTCAGAATCATATTTATCTGTATGATATTTTTCTTTTAAAGCTTTCATTTTATCTATAGAATGTTTAATTCTATCTAAGTATTGAGGATGATAATCAGCTGGATTTGATTCTTCCCATTCTTCACAATATTGTTCAAATGTTTTAATCTTATTATTAAGATTATGTTCATTCATCCATTTTTTATAATTTTCATAACCATCTTTAAGTGTTAAACCGAAATTTTAATTTACGTTTAGCTGGTTTATATGTAGAAGTTTGTGATTTAAATATCATTTGTTTTATTTGTTCCATTTTTTCAGAACTTATTTTATCATTAAGTTTATATTTTTGTTCAGGTGTTAAAGTATTCATATCTAATGTACCTGATTTATATTCAGTATATAACTGTTCTATTTCAGGATCATTATTATTAAATATTTGATTTATATTTCTTATAATTGGCATATATTTCTTACCCTTTTGATAAATTATTCCAAAAATCTATATTTTCTTGTGTTTCTATTATAACAGGTTTAGGTTTTTCTATTATAATTGTTGTATTTAGATAATTCCACCATTCATTAGTTCCTTCTTCATATGGATTTTCATATGTAACTGTATCTTCTATAATAGTTTGTTCAGTATATACTGGTTCTATAATTATTTCTTCAATTTCTTTAATTTCTTCAATTATATTTTCTGGTTCTTTAGATGTTTCAATTATATTTTCTTGTACTTTATAAGTATTTTCAATATGTTTTTTAGCAGCAGATTGATCTTTCCACATAGTTTTTATACATTCATCTATATATGTTTTTAATATAGTTTTTAACATTCTAATATTAAAATCTGATAATAATTTATATTCTTTGGTTCTTAGTTTATTTTGTGATAAAGAATTAAAGAAATAATTTAAACCACATACATTACCATGTACATCAATACCTTTACCTGGTACAAAATATGGTTCTAATTGTTCTTTTAACCATTTTACACAATCTTTTCTATCAGTAATATACCAATTCTGTATTTTAGTTTTTAAAGTTGTATCAAAATATAATTTATATACTCCATCATAAGTTCTTACTTTATCATAACCTATATCTCTTTTTTTAGTTTTATATACATAAATTTTTACTCTTTTATTTAAAGAATAACTTTCATCATCATAATTTTCTTTACATAAAAATAAATCTTCACAATCATGATTTATATCAGCCTTAACTTGATATAAATTTTGAAATTTTCTACTGTAATCTTCTATTGTTGAATTTATTGTATCATCAAAATATTCTTCAATATCTTTTATATAATCATATTTTGTATTTGGTCTTAATAACTTCTTTATATAATAATATACTGTATTTTTACAATCTTCAATAATTAAATGACAACTTAATAAATTATCTAACTTTAATTTCTGTAAAAGATATCTTTGATTATAATATTGTACCAATGTTGATTTAAATATAGCATTTATATGAAATAATATTTTGTGTTTTAAATTTGGTGTAGAATCATCGTAAATGGCGTGGCGGATATAATAATGAGTTTCTATTACTTCACCTTTAGCAATAGTATCAAAAAATGACATAAGTGTAATAGACTCTTGTAATGACTTATAAGAATTCTTATATAAGTCTTTCATAACATCTATTACACTTATGTCATTTTTTACACTGCTGATAAAATATTGTATACGATTAAAAACACCTGCCAAATTTACTGGCATAATCTTTGCGTCTATATTTTCTTTAATTAATCCGATTGTATTCTGTATATTTGATCTTTTTCATATCCTAACCTTTATTATATACTTAAAAATAGCTAGTACAAATGACTTCATACTAGCTATTCAACTTCACCAATATGCAGGTTAGGAATACACATTGGTGAAAGTTCATTTAATCAAATTCTTTTTAGTTAAATGATGTATAATATCCTAACCTTTATCATCATTTGTATCACTATTATTTATAATAAATTTAATTTATTTTTTGTTGTTTGTCAATAGTTACATATTAAAAAATGTTCTTCAACAAACTTCTACAATAATCTATACATTCATCAGGATTATTCTTATAATGAAACACATTACCACCAGCTTCTTTAAAAGTAATAATATTCTTTCCCACATCATCAATAAGAATAGAATCTGGTGAAGCTTCTTGAGCTTTTTCAATACCTTTATTTTTGATAATAACATTTTCTACAGGTATTTCTGGACAATATTTAGTCAGCCATTCAATTTTACCGAAGCGACATTTAGCACCTGGTCCAGCTGACAAGATCTTCAAAGATATACCACGTTCCTGACAAAGTTCTAGAAGTTTATGATACAAATATAATCCATTATCAAATGGTTCAATTTCTGCCCAGAACTTAGATCCTATAGCATTAAGTTTTTTCCAATCAATCTTATGAATATCTTCACGCCAGAGTTCTAATTCATCTGCATGCTTATCAAAATCATCAAGGACACCGTCCATATCTAAAAAGATCGTTTTAAGAGCCATTCTTATATCATTCCTATACAAATAGACATTACATTACAGATCTGATCAGACAACCATAATTCCTTTAAAATAGGAGATACTCCCGTTTAATAGGGAGCAGTAGGATGAATATTTAAAAATTAATGTTTAATATCATCAAAAGGATTATAATTATCTGTATGTTGTAGTTTCCAAGCTACATTTTTACCTGAACCACATTCAATATTAAGTTGATGTGTAAAAGCTTTATAAGTTTCATTAGTAAAAACAAAAGGATTTTCAGAACAAACAGCAGTTATGGAATCTGAATCATAATATTTATCAATCAAATAACGAAGGCCACGTTGTAAAGAAAGCATACGTCCATAAGCTTTTACATAATTATCAGTATTAACACATTGAGCTTCAGCTTCAACCAATAACATACGGGATTTAGTATCAGGATGTTTAGGTGAATTAATAATACTTACATTATTACAAGGATAATTATTTTGTACAATATCTACATTTTCACCTGAACAAGCATAGATTTTACAAATACATTTACGACGATGTTTACCCTTTTTATAAGGAGTATGATGAAATTGAACAAGAAACTTTGCTGTACCTTTTACATTAGTTTCACTATTAATAACAGGTGCTTTAACAAACATAATTAAATCCTCTAAAAAATAGAAAAAGGAAGGTTCTTTTATTATATTATGAACCTTCCTAATATGATACAATTAAGCTTCAACCTTAGGAGTAGATACCTTCTTGGTACGGCCCTTAGCATTAAAAGTATTGAAGCAACAATTCAACAAGGAACCTTCGTGAACAAGCTGACCATTGATAAACAGTTTACGGCCAAAATTACGCTTATGACCATTCTTCATAGGCTTAATAGAACCATTTACAATTTCAATATCACCATAAGCATCTAGCTTACCAACCAATGAACCCTTATCATTAATGGAAAAAGCCGTCTTATTCTTCTTGATAGCATCACGAAGAGCAATAACATCAGTAGATGCCATAGCAGTACGCTTTGTACGTTCTACCTTTGGTGCAGTAAGAGACTTAATGATCTTATATAGATAAGCCTTCTTATATTCACCAAGTTCTACCTTAGTTTCAACACCATCAACAACACGATAAAGTTCACGCTGCTTAAACATCTTACCAGACTTACCCTGCTTATCATAACACTTTACCATATAGTCCTTCGGACCATCACCAGTATCAATAGCAGCAAACTTCCATACACCATCAGATACAGTTTCAATCTTATCACGAGACTTTGAAACAATATCAGAAATTGCAGATGCAATAGCTTCACGTGTACTCATCTTAGAGGTCTGAGTGTTAACCTTATCAGCAGTCATATTTGCCATAGTATTTTATTCCTTGAGCATAAAGCTCTTTTTTAGTTATTTGTTTTGTTTATGGGTATAATATAACATTTTAAAGTTCTATTGGCAACCCATAGTTTTATGAAAGTGTTACTGAATGATCTTTAACCAACATTCTTAAGAGTGAAGGTAAGACGATCAGCAGAAGATGTAGAAAGATGATTAGAAAGATTTTCAACTAACTTAATAGCTTCATCACGGGACATTGTAATTGCTACATCTGTACCATTTCGTACAAGTTTAGTTTGTGTCTTCATCTGTGCGAGCTTATTACGGACAGTTTCAGCATAACGATTCTTAGCTTCAATTTGTCGCTGTAATTCAGCAATTTCATCTGTATTTGTACGAAGAGCCTGTTCAAGAGCATCTTCATTGTAAATAGAACCAACATTAGAAGTCTTTGTTGGAACATCTTCCTTTTCAGGTTCAATAACACCACCCTGTAGGATCTTAAAAAGATCATTAAGAGTATAATACGTTGTATTCATTATTTTTTCCTTTTATAAATTAGTCTACAAGTTCTTTTTCTTCAATTTCAGTATCAATACAGAGCTTAGAAGGTGCTCCATACATTTTTAATATATTTTGTCTTTCTTTTTCAGCATTTTCACGAGTTTTAAATACACCTTCAATCATACGGCGAGGTGTACCAAAATCATCAGTACGAGTTAAAATATAAATTTTCATAGTTTTTACCTCATATTTAATTTTTACAAGTAAAATATATAAACATTTTAACAGTTTGACAACTCATAAAATTGTAAAATAAAGTTTACATTAAAATCTGTAAGATTTTAAAACCAGATTTGATTCATATTGTTACATAGTTTCATATCTTTTTCAATTAACATATTTACTGTTTCAGCTATATTTTCAATTGAAGAATAATATTTTGAACTAAATTCAGATTTATTAATGAATTCTGAGAATTTACCATAACAAGGCCAGTTAATAGTAACATACCAATCTTTATCTACATTTTTTACTAAAGAAATAGTAATACAATCAGCAGAACTAAAATATTTTAATGAAGCCAATTCAGCTGTTGGTAGTGATATATCACAATCACGATATTGATAACTCATTACAGGAATATCTTGATAATCATTTCTATTATTGATTATAATAGAAAATTTATTTTCCATATAATCCTTACCATCATCATAAAAATGAGCAAAAATATTATGATTATTATGTTGATTGATTACATCACATATAGTACGAACTTCATCAATTATAAATTCTCTTGACCGATTTTTTACCTTTTGTTCTTTTGTTTTAATTAGATTTTCTTGCATTTTAGCATAATACTTCTTTGATAGATATTTAGCTAAACTATATAATTTATCTCCATTCTGAATGTTATACCATTCATAATATGAATTAGAACCACCATGTGTTTTAAATACAGTTCTTCTACCTCTACTTATAATAATAAAATTTCCTTCAAGTTCATTCTTTTCTAGATCATATCCTTTAAGTTCAATATTACCTGAATTATAATCAATATACATTATCATATGAGCAGTAAAAGAATTTACTGTATTATCTGTTGATGTACGTAAAGAAAAATTAATTCTAAAATAACCCATATATTTTTCAATATAAGTAGGAAAACTATTATATGTTTCAGTAGTAACACATATAGAAATATTATTATCAATAAAAGGCTTAAAAATACTATTTAATTTAGATTGTATAGAATCTAAAATATTTTGTGATATTGTATAATACTTTTGTATATCAGAAATAATATCAAAAGCATAAACATTTTTGACATCTCTCATATTATCAATAAGAATTCTATAACTACGTGCCATTAAGTTCTTTCCTTCCAATAAGTTACACGATAAGTATTTCCACTATACAAATAAGGACCACATATTACATTTTCCTTATTTTCCTTATAAAATTCATTCATTTCAGCTTCAGTACCGGTAATAGCATGAAATTCCCAGAATTTACCATCATCAGGTTGTTCCTTTGGAGGCCAGGGAATAATTTTCATATCTCCACTATTACGAGTCGTCATCTTCTTTTCAACCTTTTCAAGGTATTTTTCTGCATTCTTTTGTGCTTTCGCAGCCCGTGCAGCAATCATTTCAGCTTTAGTACGGCGATGTCTCTTTTTCTTTTCCATTATTAAACCTTCTTAATATAAACATGATCTTCAGGACAAGCCTTAGTCCAATGTTTCAAAGCCCAATTAGCTTCAGTTTCATTCATTACATATGGTGTAATATTTTCATCTGTGTCATCTCGCCAAGCATAACCACCTGTTACACGGCAATAAATCATATTGTTCATACCCAAAATGTAGTTTGTCATATTTTACCTCTATTTTATTTTTACAATATAAACTTAATAAAAGATCTACTATTTGTCAATAGATCTTTTGTAAAATGAAGTTTACAAAACTTAAAAACAGCTCTTTATACAATTATACAAAGAGCTTTAAGCATTTAAATCTTATAATTTATTACATTAAAATCTTACAGATTTCAACACTTTTATTTTATTAAATCATCAGGTATATTATAAATTGTTGTTATACTTGGAATTTTTAAATATTTTTCAAATAATCCATTAATAACATTAATCATATCTTGACTTGTTATATTTGATTTAAAATGGATCATTTTAGAATATTTCCAATCATCTAATCTCCAAGATAAATCATAATTACCTTTTATATCTTTTCTTATTTGAATTGAATATTCTCTTAAATCTACATAACCTTCAAATATTTTTTTTAAATGATATATTGTTGATATATTTTGTGTTATTCCTTTTTCTTGTGTAAAAGATACATCATATTGTTTATATTCTTCTGCTAAATTTATAATAGCATTATCAATATCATTTTCTATATTCTGTATTCTTTTTTGAATATTATTCTTTTTATTCTTTATTGTTATTCTATTTGATGTTTCTTTAAAACCTTTAATTACTATTTCAATAAGTTTATTTGTAAAAAATTCTTTTGATTGAGTCCAATCTATATTATTATAATAATCTTCTGCAAACTTTTCTTGTAAATAAGAATTTAAACTTGTATAACCATTATATCCTAAATGATTTCCTGTTTTATTATTATTAAGAGAAAATATTGAACGATTCATTATATTATCTAATGTAAAATTTTCATAATATAAATTTCCTGTTGTATCATTACACCACATATCAAAATATACTATACCATCAGACCATTTTTTACTCCAACCTATATCATATAACTGTATACCATTATTTAACATAGCTGTTTTAAATAAATTCCAATCAAAAACTTCTTTATCCCAAATTGTTTTATCACGATTAACCGAACCATAATTTTTAGGATATTGTTGATTAAATTTCATATAATGATTTGTATTTTCCATAAAAACCTTCTTTTATTTTAAAATATAATAAAAATAAATTCTTTTGTCAATTAAATGAAAGTTCACTTTTAAAAAAGGTCTTATCAAAATAAGATAAGACCTCATTAATAAGAGAGAAATTGTTATACGGAGAGTGCAGGACTTGAACCTACAAGCGTTTTATCGCGGCGGTTTTCAAGACCGCTTCCTTACCAATTAGGATAACTCTCCATAAAGGCGTTGTACAGTTTGCACAATCTTTAAAGCAACTTGTCTACCTTTTAAATATGAAGGACTAGGTTGTCTCTTTCAATACCCGGCGCTTGTTGAGTTTGCAAGCTAGAAAGATACATTCCTCATTTAATCTTCGTGCCTTGCGACAAGGATAACTCACCAAACCTTTCACATAGGTCTTATAACAGGTCTTTTGAACGAACAGTCGCGATCTGAACGTGAGGAATTAAACAAAGTAGTTTTTAGTGGGAGGCCTAGGAATCGCACCTAGATTTCCGGATTTTCAGTCCGGTGCATTGACTAACTCTGCCAGCGACCCAAATTTTTATCAATATAACTTGTTGTTTCAAAATATATTTAAACTTATTTTGTACATTCAAGCATAATAATAATAATAGTGGACAGAGCTGGATTTGAACCAGCGAACCCCGAAGGGAACAGATTTACAGTCTGTCTGCATTAACCACTCGCAAATCTGTCCAATTTATAGCGGGAGTTGGATTTGAACCAACGACTCCAAGCTTATGAGGCTTGTCAGCTAACCACTGCTACATCCCGCAGTATATAGCTCATTCCAGATTTGAACTGGATTCTCCGCCTTGAAGGGGCGATGACCTAACCAATTAGTCTAATGAGCCAAATATGCCCTTCATTGAAGGGCGAAACAAACGATCCCATACGGCCTATTGCTTCAGGGGTTTGTTCTATGTTCACTATTGAATCTGTGAACGATTATATGGAAACATATTTGTTTCCTGACCTTGTCATGGTCTATTGTTTATAAGAAGTGTTGCTCCGTCTTGCTTACTAAGCAGAGGCCCGGGTCACTTCTTATAAACAATAATGTTATTCATATACACCAACTAAAGATTTATCTGAAGGAAATTCTTTTCCTTTTTTTCTCATGTGTAGAAAAATTGGAGTATATTTAATGAATCTATTTCTTAATGCAACTAAACTTATTGAAATTTGTTTTTCATATTCTCTCAAAGATTTATAATTGCCAGAATGATATTCATTCCACATATTTTTTGTTTCAAGTTCTGTTTGTTTAATTTTATTAGTCATTTTTAAACTTATAAATTTATGAGAAACATTCTTTTTAATTCTTTGTGTAGAATTTACTTTAAATTTTTGTGTTTGTTTCACTTTAAATTTAAGTTCTGAAGTTTGACCGTTAAACAACCATCTACCTTCAATCCATCTATCATTTGGTTTTTCAAAAAAATTTTTGCTTTCACCAGTATCTATAGATGTAAACCAATGTTTGCCATATTGAGAGTTTCTGTTTCCACTCTGCGCTTCTGACATTGTTTCACCCATTTCATTACGATACTTAGCATATGTATTCATATTACGTTTTGGCCTTTTTGTAAAACCAACTGCAGCCATCATATACCAAGCTTTTATCATCTTTTTTCTTTCTGAAGAATTTAGATCATATCTTTTAACAAGTAGCCAATGGCAGAGATAGTGTTCTTTTGTTGTCAATAAAACAAGATTTTTATCTTCATCAGAACCACCAAATGAACGTGGTGTTATATGATGGAATTCATAATAAAATCCATCGCCTTTAAAACGTTGTCCTGAGATTTGTTTTCTTAATGCTTTATTGATGATAGCGTAATATAGCTTTTCATAATTCATAATCATTTTCCCTTTATTTTATTGTGGTTACACCCATAACCACATTATATTTATATTGGGTGAGCTAGGATGATTAGTTCTAGCAACAGGTGGGTGCCTGCTGTCCCCAATTAGTTTGGATAAAGATTATCGGTCTATTTTAGACCATGACGCCGGGATGGTTCTAATGGTTCATACACCTACCACACATGTGGCGGATTAGCCATGTAATCTTTTTACTACCAATAACCTAGTCTTTTGCAAATTTTCCGGAATTTCAAGAAGCTAAAATGTTTCAAAGAACATTTCATTCATTTTCTAAGTTAAATATAACAATTTTACAAATTTTTGTCAATAGAATTTTTGTAAATTTTATTTAACAAAAAACCTTTGTGAATTTTTCATTCACAAAGGCTATAAGATTTTCTTCTTTATTTTCTTTGTGAATTAAGGTGTTGGTGAATATTCCTCATTATTCTGATTAAAGTATTCACCACAAATGCTGACTTCAAAATTAACATTGGTATTATACCAATTATTAAACATTTCATTTGAATTCATATAAAGCATTTGTTACCTTGTATTTTTTTGTTATATTGTATATATAATCTTTTTCTTTAAAAATTGTTTTTTAGTACTCGCAGCAGGGATCGAACCTGCATTTTCAGCTCCAGTTACGATTATCCGCTTAGAAGGCGGACTCGGCTATGCGAGCATAATAATCACTAACAAAATAATTCATAGTTCCAATGTCTAGCTGTGGGAACGTAACACAGCGTTAGTGATTTCGTGGACGATCTTTGATTTGAACAAAGGACCTGCGGCTTATCCTGCTACTATAGTTTTCACTACCCATTTAAGGTTTTGTAGTCTGGACTATACCTTTACCATAGTATTTCTACCTTAGGTACACACCATCTAGTCTCTACACGTTCAAGGTTTTATCCAAGCTTCGCTCGGTATTAGCATTTTAAAGCCTTCACCGAATTTGATGTGTTCTACATTGACTGTTTCCAATCAAGCACTCATATTTTTAGATTTAAGACCGTCGCTCTAACCTACTGAGCTAATCGTCCATTTTTATTCAATCTACACAAGGTTTCAGTGAACCATTGTTATCATTCATTGACATAGGTCAATATAGTAATATAATTAAGCCTTGTCAGTGAAACCTGTCGCTCTGCTAAAGCAGAGGACCTTCATTTGAAGGATTTAACAACAGTTCCGACTCAAGATTTGTATTCAAATCAGTATCAATCGGCTTACTAGGATATTTACCTAGAGATTCCTCATTTCCTGGGGTACTATGTTATATAATTTTATTCTTCAATTTTTGCTTTTTATGAAATTTTAGTGTCAATTCATATCACCATGCTAAAGCATGGGATTTTTCTTGACACAAGTCTATAAAAAAATTGGTTTAACTTATTACCGTTGTTTTCCTTCAACTGTGAAAGATTTGCACTTTCGTTTCTATACTTTTTATATATTAGAAGTACTGCTTATACGCGACATTCTTCATAATATTCTAAGGAGAAGCTCTAATCATTAAATTATTTATCTCTTTTAATGATTTGGACGAGAAATTTCCTTAATACTTTCAGGCTTCTTATGAAACATTGCCTTATACATCTTAATGGCCTTCTTTTCATTTTCAGCACTAATAAGCTTTCCATCAATCATATAATACTTCATTTTATCTCCTTTATCTTTTTTAGTCGGCATGATCAGATTTGAACTGATACGCTTTTGGCAAAAGTTTTTGAGACTTTCGGGTCTACCTATTTCCCCACATGCCGATGTTTTTTTGGAGCCTCAACTGAGAATCTAACTCAGGCGGAAACTTCGGAAGGGTTCCATGCTAACACTACATCATTGAGGCCCATATTTATGTTATGTTTATTCCGAAATTTTTTACATCAATAACTTAAGACGAGCCTCTACAATATCACGATATGGTCGCATAGCTTCTAGCTGATTACACATCAAAGCATATTGTGCTACACCAACCTTTTCCTGAAAACCTTCACTAATAAGAGCACTTTCAAGACGAGAAATCTTACCATTAAGATCTTCAAGTTCAACCTTTAAACGATCGGTTACAGTAGGAACCTTTTTATTAGAAGGAGAAGTCTTAGTTGTCTTTGTCATAATATTATTTCCTTTCATTTTAGGTTTAATATAACAATTTTTATTCATATTGTAAACCCATAACAATATAAACAGTGTTTATTTTAAAACTTTTGTGAAGTTATGGTGTTTCACTCACCACTGGACTACCAGCTATTGTTATTTTATTAAAACATAAAGTAGTTCATTGGAAACTCCTTTGTTTCTACTTGGCTGCCGGTATATTGGAACTTAAAGAACTTCTTACAAGCTATACCGACCGCCGGGCTATGATCCCAATTTAACGATAACAATGAACTTTTATAATTTATATAACTTTTATTCAGATTGTAAACCAATAAAAATTAAAAAGTTTCTAATTTTTTCTTTCATTAAGAGTTTTCCTTTTTCACTTTTTATTTCATTCCAATCTATACGATAAACTTTAAACCCTAAAGAAGTTAAATATTCATCTCGTTTAGCATCACTTATTATTCTATCAGCATCTTTATGCTGTTTACCATCAATTTCTAAATCAATATTACCGATTACAAAATCAAGAAAATAACAATGTTGGTTGTCAGCTTTTTTTATTGCGACTTCTCGTGTAAAATCAATTTTATTATTTTCAAGAACTTTTTTCCAAAAGCGTTCTGCATAAGAAATTTGATTACGATGTATATTCCAACGAGGTCTTCCTTTATTTGCTTTACTAATCTTTTCCCTTGTTTCTTTTGAAAATTTTACATGCTTTTTAATACAGATTGAACAATAACCTGATTTATTTCTAAAACATAATTGTTTTTTACCACAATCTTTACAATAACGTATACTAAAATCAGTTTTATATAATCCAAGTTTTTTTCGCTTTAATGAATTTTTAGAAACCTTTTCATTTATTTCTTTTCGTTTTGCTTTAGTTGAAAAACATCTAGCACATTTACAAGAACAAAATCTTCCAGAGCCATAGGAACCATCATGTTCACAATTACAATTTTCACATATCATATTTTAATTCTCCTTTTATCTTTATTATACAGGTTGTTGCTGCAACCATAAAGCCGGTGGAGGGATTCGGACCCCCGTATCGTTTCCGAGGTACATTACAAATGTACTGCTTTTAACCACTCAGCCACACCGGCATGTATTCTATGTATAACGGTTAGAAAAGTGAATTATTCTTTTCAGCAGGCAGCAACCTGTTGTCCCGTTTATTTTCAGGTGCTGCGTTCTACCACTGAACTATGCGGGCTTTATATCTTCAAAAGATAAATATACTTCATACAATGTATTTGTTCTTACATTATATCTAAAAAATCTACATCACAGTTTTTTAATAATATAATTTTGTCTTTTAATATCTTTTTCTAATAAATTGCCTTGTCTATCATAGTGATGTCTATATTCATCATATTCAAAAGCAATATTTAATTCTTTATCATAACCATCTAATGAATATCTACCAACTTTAAATTCACCACCATTTAAAGCATGTTGTAAATGCCAATTCTTTTCTTCATTAAGTTTATCTATATATTCACAAGCTTTTTCAGAATAGTTTATAGATACTTTTCCTGGAGAGAATCTCTTTTTAAAAGTTTTAGAAAGTTTCTCTTTCTCTTCGTCAGTATGACTTCTACCCAAATTTGAAGGAATAACAGTTCCATCAGCATAATGTTTATTTAAAGTTTCACTACAACGTTCAACTCGTTTATCTGTTTCTTTTGTTAAACCTTTATTCCAGGCTGTTCCACTTACTAAAGTTCGTTTACCATTTACAATTTCATATTGTTGTTTCACGCCAGTTCTATGTAACTGATCTTTATGTGAATTTAATTCTCTTCGTGTATTAAAAACTATATTACATTCTTCACAAAACCAATTATTTAATGCTTTTTTACCCCAATTGGCTAATTTTCTTGTTTCATTTAAAACATTAACCATATGACTTCTATTGGGATTATTTGAACACCAAATGGTATGACCAGCTAATTGTCCTTTAGTTGGAAAAGTTTCTTCACAAAATTTACATTGAAATTTAAATTTTTCACCGATTTACATATAAATCACATTGGGATTCATGTATATCTTTATTTTTATTAGATTTAAATTCTTTTGAACAATACTGACAAATGTATTTTATTTTCATATATTCTCCTTTTACCTTTTAAGTCATTGCTTTGACTAAATTTATTTATAGAGGTAAGATATTATAGAGAAATTTCTAATATCAGCAGGAAGCAACCTGTTGTCCCTCACATTTAATTTCGTGCGAGTGCCGAGGCATGATCTCGGAATTTACCATTAAAAGTGGCAAGTGATAACCAATTTCACCACACTCACATTTCGTTTTATTAACGAGGGTTAGACTATTTCCCTCGGTTGATTCATTCAAATCAACAAGTCAAATATAATAAATATTTTCTATCTTGTCAATAGAAAAATTTAAAATATTTTTAGTACCCTCGGCGGTTCCTGCCTCCGCACTGAATGGTTTTTAAGACCACTACCTCTGCTTTTGGGTTACGAGGGCATCTGTGGATAACATTCACGCAGTTATCAGTCAAGCGTGATTTTCTTTGTTTAGAAAATCAGGGCTGTACATAAATTAAACACACTATTTTAATTCTTTTTGATGAGGAACTTCCTACATTTCGGTGAGACTATTTACAAAATAGTTATGTACAGATTTATTTTTCAAAATGATTAGTGAACCACTCGCCACCCACCAGGGATTTCACCTGCTTAAATACAGCCTTGTCCGTTATAATCATTTTGTGAAAATGTTTTGTTTTTATGGTGCACCAAGGAACATGTCCAAACCAGGCACCTCGTAAGGCTTACCCAGCTTGCTATTTTCACAACAAAACATTTTCTTTTGTATAACCCGATTTTTCAATCAGCACAAAGGTTTCATTGAACCAATGTTGTCATTCATTGACAAGTCAAATATAATAAATTATATAAGGTTTGTCAATGGAAAAATGTTAAAAAAGTTTGTAAACAATTATTAACATTTTTTTAATTGCGATGGAGAGGATCGGACTCCCGAATGGAGGCTTCAAAGGCCCCTGCCTTACCACTTGGCTACATCGCATTAAAAGCCTTAATCAAAAGACCAGTAGTTTTGTAATCAAATGTTTCATTCAATTACGGTGTTAAATATAATAACATTTATAACTCTTGGCAATAGTTATTTTGTAAATTGTTGTTTACATTTCATTCTTCTAAATGAGCTTCCTGATTAACTACTGATAAATCATATTCATCTTCATTTAGATTTAAGCCATAATTATTAATATTATGAATAAGATCCTTAATATTATCAATGAATTGGGAATTACCAGCAATATTAGTAGCTGGTTCAATCCAAATATCTACAGAAATCTTTTTAAGCATTATTTAATTCCTTTTCTAAATCTTTAATTTGATTTTCTATAACAGTTTCAATGTGTTCAGAATAATACTTATCGGCTCTTGTATAACCAATACACACAATACTTAGAAAATGCATAAAGGATTCTATACCTAAATCTTTATGAAAGTTTTTGAATTTGTTATATAAATTCAGACAAGCATTATATACTAAAGGATCAGTAATAAGTCCTCGTTTAAATAAGCCAAATAGAATGAAAGGTGACATATTAATTTTAGAAGTTGTCAATTTAACAGGTTCCCAAAGATTATTCTCACTCATTATAAGATTATTATATGCTGTTAAAGATTGACAAGTTTTATACATAATGTCAATACAAATTTTATTATGAGTTTCATTAGCTTGAACATCAGCTTCAGCAAAGCTATTTAAGACTTCCTTTTGGAAAGCCTTATTTTCAATTTCATCAAAATAATCATTCATAATTTTAAGTATGTTGTTTTAGATAGTTTAACAGATTTTCTTTTGAAGTGAATTCAAAAGTAGAAGTGAAATTTCTATCAAAAGTACATTCAGAAAAATGAAGAGCAAAGATAGCACCATTAGAAGCCGGTGTATCATATTGTTCCAATGAATCTATATGTACAAAGGATTTATGATGCGGTTTTAACTTATTTTGTTCATTGAAGAGTGAAATAAGTTCATTAATTTCAGTCATAAGGTTATAGTCCTGATTAGTAGATTTTTGTAGGTTTGTTGAGTTGAATGAAATCAGTAATAATAGTTTCAAAACGATTTTGAATAATTTCTTTATCATCACTAATACAACTATCATAAGTATTAACAACTTTACCAGTTCCATCTAGCAGCTGAAGTGTATCACCGATCATATCCCAAGTACCATTATTGAAATAAATTTTAATAAGTCTATTTTCATGGATAGATATTTTATTAACATTATTAACAGGAGCAAACCAAGTTTTAGTTTTGTAATAGTACATATTTTACCTCTATTGTTTTTTACAATATAAACTTAATTAAATTTAATAAGTTTGTCAATAGATCTTATGTAAAATAAAGGTTACATAACTTAAAAATAGATCCTTATGAATAATTGTACATAAGGATCCACATATACAAAAGAGACAGTTTATTACATTAAAATCTGACAGATTTCAATAAATTAAGATTCCCAGATACCAAGGTCAAGACACTTATCACGGGCAACACCAAGTTGGCGAAGTGCGGTATTATAATCATCAAGATAGATTTTATTAGTACCTGTATGAGGAGCATCAAGATTAATAAATTGTTCATAATAAGCTACCTTTGATTTTGCCAATTCAAGACCAGCAAGAGCAGCTCCCTTAATATCACCTTTTCGCTTAAGTTCAGCAATATTATCAATCTGATGTCTTACATCTTCAATGAAATCATCATGAAGCTTCATAATTGGAGCATTAAATGGAACGATTTTACGGTTAATCTGTGTCATATTATTATCTCCTTATATTTTAAAGAATACCTTTAATTTCATGTTTTGGATCAGCCCATTCAGTAAATTTTTTAACCTGATCACGAATACATTTTGTAAAATCCTTATAACCCTTCTTATCAACGAGTTCACCGGAAGATACAGGATTACCATCCTTATCTAAAATAACAGTACCCTTTTCATCAACAGCATCACCATAAAAAGGACGAGTTAATTCCTGATAACGCTTAATCCATTCCGGTGACTGATTTTTGGTATCATAGTTAAGCATATTAATAAGGTTTGTATCAAGAATTTGACGAGAACCAGGATACATTCTATAAACCTTATCATAAAATACAGAACGATAACCAGCTTCAAATTCAGCTTCACGGCGAACCTTTGGTGATTTCATAAGTTCATTCATATCATAAGACTTACCCTTCATCAATGGTGAAGTAAATACACCATTATCCCTACTAAAATGAAGAAAATGACATGCTTCATGTACAAAAATAGCAAAGGATTCTTCTGCTGTCATTGGTTCATAATCAGGATCTTCAGGATCAGGAATAGTATCTGTAAATGTCAATAAATGATTTGCTTCATCTACCTTAACAATATTAGGAAGACAAATCTTATCCAAGGACAAATGATTTGTAAAATAACCACCAATACCCTTATACATAGGTACACCAATATTAAAAGTAGAAAAACCCATTTCTGTATTTTCCAAAGCATTCATTACAATTTGGAAAAATTCCTGGCGACCTGGATTAGGATCATTCAAATTCCAAGATTCAAAATCAGATGTAATTTTATAAATTTGTCCAGCTTTTACACCCATACCTTATATTCCTCTGTTTATGTTTTAGTGGAACCGCTCGGACTTGAACCGAGAACCTGCTGGTTATGAGTCAGCTGCTGCTAACCAAATTGAGCTACAGTTCCATTTTTACAAGATTAAATATACAAATATTACCTTTATTTGTCAATAAAAAAGATTAAAAAATTAACACTTCTTCAAATTAGAGGCTTCCTTATCAAAATAGAAGTTTACACCACGAATGTCAGAATATGCGATTTCCTGACCAGGAATGACCATAGAAGTCTTACCCATACGCACATTACCACATGGATTATAAGTAATAGGAGCTGCGTTCTTACGATAAAGAACAACGTTCGGATTGCCAAGCTTACCCTTATTTTCACGGATTTCAGCATAGAAGGCATTGATACAGGTAGTGAACTGTGATTTAGTCATTTTTATATCCATTTTATTTTATGAAAGGTTTGTTTTATAATATAAACTTAGTATATTTTTCTAAGTATGTCAATAGATCTTTTGTAAATTAAAGTTTACAAAGAATTTAATATAATTGACCAGATCTGGTGAGTATAGTATAACCATATATTAAATAACAGATCTGGTCAGAGACTGTCAGATCTGTGGACTTAATCAATACAGAATAATATGTCAACGAAAATAATCAAGAACAATAACTATGTAAACAAAAGTTTTCTATAATTGGACTTATGTATGATATAAATGGTAATTATATAGCAGGTTTTCGGTATACCATATAGAATAAAGTCCTTTAAAAAGAAAAGTAAACAAAAGGAAACAAAGGTAAGACCAGAAGAAAAATATGAATATGAATGGGTATATTTGCCAGATGAATATTTACATAAATCGCGAAAAGAAAGATACTATCCCTTTAGGGTAGTATATGAATTTTCGCATTATTAATATAATAAATTATCCTTGTTTTTCAATATATTGTTTAATTTTTTGTTCTGAAACTTCACCTATTGTACTACAAAAATAACCTTTAGTCCATAAATGATGTTTTCCTTTCCAATAATACTTTGTTAAATAATCATGATGTGTTTTCCATAAGTAATATGTACTTATTTGTTTTAAATAATGTACTACATTACTTATTGTTTCTGTTGGTTTAATTTGTAATAAAAAATGTATATGATCTTTATCTAATTCCATCATTTCTATATTAAAATTTTTATTTTTATTTTCTGCTTCTTTCATTATTGAAATAACATCATCATGTATTAAATTTAAACATTTTTTACGATATTTTGTTGAAAATATTATATGATATCTTATTTTTGTTTTAGCATGGGAAAAATTTTCATATTTACTCATTATTTTATACCTTTAGGTTAATTTTTCATTAAATATGTTTAAGATAAAACAATTTTTAACTTAAAAAGTTTATATATACTTATATATGCGACAAATAGAAAATAAATTAGAAAAAAACAATAATATAAAAGCTTCTAT
This sequence comes from Bacteroidales bacterium, assembly GCA_024413595.1. GTDB lineage: Bacteria > Bacteroidota > Bacteroidia > Bacteroidales > UBA3824 > UBA3824. The sequence continues at coordinate 12,836 of JAKSUC010000037.1, read as the reverse complement.
GAAAGAAACTCTTAATAGAAGAAAAAGTCAGTTTTGTCGTATATATGAATTAAAAATACAAAACAATAAATTATCAGCTAAACAAAAAGAACAATTAAAAATGTTATTTGTTGAAGCCAAATGGTTGTATAATGATATATTAAATTGGTCTGAACTTAATGTAGAAAATACAGTTTTCAATTATACTATTAAAAATGTTGTTGATGTTAAATTAAAAGATGGAACATTTATACAAAAAGAATTAAATACTATTGGATCACAGATGAAACAATCTGTACATAAACAAATATGTTCATCCATAAAAACATTATCAACATTAAAGAAAACAGGACATAAAGTTGGAAAATTAAAATTTAAATCCGATTATAATAGTATAAATTTAAAGCAATTTGGTACAACTTATCGTTTTTATAATAATCATAAAGCAAAAATTCAAGGAATACATGGTAAAATACATTTAAATGGTTTAGACCAAATAAAAAATAATGTTGAATTTGCTAATGCCAAAATTGTTAAAAGACAAAATGGTTATTATCTTTTAGTTACTACATATACTGATAATAAGTTTAAAAAATCATATAAAAACCAAAAATCTGATGTTGGTATTGACATGGGTTGTCTAACTTCATTAACCTTATCAACGGGTGAGAAAATAGATGTTAAAATTGAAGAAAGTGAACACCTAAAACATTATCAAAGAAAAATGTTTAAACAGAAGAAGGGTTCTAACAATAGACATAAAACAATCAATAAAATACAAAAAGAACATCAAAAAATCAATAATAAGAAAAAGGATATAACAAATAAACTTGTAAATTATCTCAATTCAAATTTTAGATATATCTTTATCCAAGATGAACAATTAACTAAATGGCATAAAACGGGTCATGGTAAAGCTATACAACATTCAATTCTTGGGAGAATAAAAAATAAATTAAAATCACAAAATAATTGTTATGTAATATCTAAATGGTTACCTACATCCAAATACTGTTATGATTGTGGTATAAAACATACTTTATTAAGTATCAATGATAGAGAATTTGTTTGTCCAAGTTGTGGTGTTGTCTATGATAGAGATGTTCATGCTGCAACAAATATTCTTAAATATGGTTTAGATTTAGTACCTCCGGAACAGAGGAAGTTTATGCTTTCTGATTCTGAATCCTATACTGGTATTTTTGATACCAGCAAGGTTTGGGATATGACGAAAGAAGCTACCAACCTTTAGGTTTGTAGTAGTTCACCTGCATATGAGTTACGAAAGATTATATATACAACAAAAAATATAAAAAGTAAATTATAATTTACAAAAAATATATATATTTAAATATATGAATATGGAACCAAAAATATCTAAAGAAGATTTTGATAATATTGTTCATTTATATCAGCAATTGACATTAGAACAATGTAGAGAATTATATTTACAGCAAAAAGATACATTTAATAATAAATTAAAGTGTGCTGTAAGACTTGTAATTGCGACAAAGTACATATATGGTGAAAATTATAAAATTAAACAGAGAAGTGAAAATTCAAAATAAAAAGATTATATATACTATATGATTAGCATTGGAAAAATAAAAAATAGTTGTATAGTAGAAAATCAAAACATTTTAAAGTTGGGTATTTCCAATGCTTACTATATAAACCCAACTGATTTTTTAAACAAAAAGGACATGAGAGTAACATCTCATGTCTTTTTTAAGTACAACAATAAACAATAAATATAAAGGAGGAATGATCTTTTTATTTTAATTTTGTATATTTAAATATATGAATAAACAAATAGAACCAAAAATATCTAAAGAAGATTTTGATAACATTGTACATTTATATCAGCAATTAACTTTGGAACAATGTAAAGAATTATTTTTTAAACAAAAAACTACATTCAATCAAAAATTAAAAATTGCTGTAAAGATAATAATAGCATCAAAATTCTTATATGGAGAAGAAAAATATTTGAATTATATACAAGATAAACAACAAAATTCCAAGTAAAAAGATTATATATACTATATGATGCAAGGAATTATTAAAAATAATAGTATAGTAAAAATAGTAGAAATTAAAATGGAAGGTTTATTCCTTGCAACTATATTATCCTTCCATAATCTTTTAAACAAAAAAGACATGAGAGTAACATCTCATGTCTTTTTTAAGTCAAATTTAACCTTTAAAAAAGGTGGTGAAGTTAAGGTCTTCACCACCAGGAGTAGATAATTTATGATAACCCTTTCTAAATTACCATATAGTATGTATAATGAAAAATATACAGGTAATACAGTAATTGCACCAGATATTAGAAAAAAAGATCAATATCATTCTTCATTAAAGTGTAAAGCAAAAATATTACCAATTAATATACAAGATGTATTTTCAAAAGCTGCATATTTAATAAAGACTCGGAAATACAGCATATAATAAATTAAGTTTATATGATATAAAAATAAAGATAAAGCATTATGCTGCATCAAGTGTTATAGATTATCATTATTTTCCAAAAATAAGTACATCTGAACAAATTACTAATTATGAACATATAGTAAAAAATAATATAAAAGATATTATTAAAGCTACTATTGTTAGTTATTCTGCACTTGATTATATTATGAAAAAATTTGATAAAAATTGGAATATGATATATACTGAAGCAGATATAAAACATACTGTTTCAACTTATATCTTAAAAATTTATAATAAAAAAGTACTTTCAAAATTATTAAATCATTGGTTATCTACTTATGATTATTCAAAAGATATAGAATTTTTTGAAAATATTATGTCTTTAACAGATATAGCTGCACAAAGACAATTATTAAATGATTGTAAATATAATACTGTTACTTGTGAATATACTAAAAATAAAGCTTTTATTTATGGTAATAGTAAAAAATTTAATTGTAGATGTACTAATTATACAGATATTTTAACTCATAATGAAGAACATTATTTAAGTATTCCTGAACATATTAAACAAAAAATAAATAACTGTTATATGTTTGATTCAGGTGCTATTAAAGCTTTATTTAAATTTGAATTAGCTAAAATCTTTAAAACAGATAATTTTTCTCATATATTTAATTCTTTAAGAGTTTATAAATGTACTCATAAAAAAACTATAACTTCTATTAACTTCTATAAAGAATTTGATTGTATTAAAGCATGGATTGGTGATTTAATTAAACAATTTAATCAAACGAAAGATGATATTAAATTATCCTTAAAAGCTTCTATTGCTTATAAGAATCTTTATAAGCAAAGTAAAAACCGTTATACAAGTGTAAAAGAGAGAATTAAAAAGACTTTAAAAGATATAAAGTCTTATAATAAGACTTATAATAAGTCTCTTATACACTTATATAATGATAATAATACTATCCTTAATGAACTCACAATAATAAATCCACACTTAGCATGTGAAAGTTATGAATGGTGGGCTGAATTAAATAAATAATTCATAAAATTAGTATTTTAATGTATATACTTCTATAAGTATAGTTTTTTAAAGCATTTCAAAGAAGTCGTTTAAACCTGATTCAGGTGGTTTAATTGTCTTTAAACATTCATCATACGCATCGTTTGGTGTACCACCTGAATTTAATACATCATCAATAATTTTCTTATAATTATAAAATTCTTTCCAAGTATCTGGATATACTTTCTGTAGTGTTAATTGAAGATCTTTATCTTGATGATACATAAATTTCATAGCACCATTACAATATAAGAAAGAACCAATGGTACTCTTTTTATGTCTTTGGAGATTACTCATTAAACTATTATTACCATCAGTAAATACAAGGAATGTTGCTAAATAGTTAATTTTATGTGGACTACCACCAGCTCTTAAAGTATCAATAGAAAATATAACATCATTATTTAAATCATCTCTTGATTGAAAATAAACATTATGTTCTTTAAACCATTTACCATTTATTAAATAAGTTTGAATAACTATTTGATCAGATACATATGGTTTATCTGGATTACAAGTTCCCAATGGATTATTGACTGTTGATAAGCACCAATTTTCTTGTCTATGTTGCCATTCCCAAACAGCTAATGTTTCATATAAACTTATTTGTTTAGATTGTCTTTCATCATTTGGATCAGCACAACTGATCTTTCCAACTACATCAAGATCATCGTCTAACATAAAATATAAATCTATATTCATTTTTTCCATATACATCTGCATAAATTTACGTTTATATCTAACAGAACGGCCTGGTATAGTATTCTTTTCAAGATTAACATCTGTAGAATTTTCATCTACATTAAGAAATACCAAATGTATATTTGGCTTATTTAAGTCTAATTTATCATAACCAGAAGCAATATAGTCATCTTCATATAAGAAAAGATAAATTTCAGCATCTTTAAGAGCATCTAACTTTCTAATTATACAAGTCTTTGACTTTTCTGCTCTGTTCTTATATGTGGGAATACATATTGGAGCAGTAATCTTTAGTTCATCAATTTTTAATTTATTTAAGAAATTAAATTCATTTTTCATTAACATATATTCACCTCAGCAAAGATTTACTGATATAAGGACCTTTTATTTGGTCCTTATAACAGTCATTTTTAATATGTATATCATCTCTTAGATAAAGAGATTAATAACAGTAAGACCGGCAACAACAGAAGCCTTATTAGTCTTAGACATAGTTTGGTAAACAGCCTGAACAGCTTCAACAACAGCAGTCTTCTGACGATCTGTCAGGAAAGAATCATAACAGGAGAATACCTGAACGAAACCAGCCTGAATAACTTCCTTAGAAGGCTTATCTACTTTATTCAATTCATCCAACATGAACTTATTAAATTCCTTATTGAATTCCTTATCCTTAAGATTAGGGTTGATAAGTGCCTTCACTTCGTCAGAGACATACTTACGGTCGGTGAAATTAACATCATATTTTGTCATAGTTTTTTTCCTTTTGTTTATTTGTTTATGTGTTTATTCATTTAACAAGTAAAATATACAAAAATTAAGTTTATTTGTAAACATATTTTATTGTAAAAATTTATTTACAAGCATTAATTTTCCATTTACGAGTTAAAGATTGAAGTAATTTATTTTGAGCTTCAATTTCTTTAGATTTTTGAATTAAAAAGTCTTTATAGGTATCTAAATAACTATCCCAAACTCTTATATTTTTTTGAAGAATTTTTTCAAGAGATTTTAAAGGATTAACGATATGTTTAATAGTACGAGTATCGGCCGCTATATTATGATATAATCTTACATTATACTTAGAAGAAAATTCAGTCCAACAATTATTCAAATCATAATAATAATTATCAATTGTATATGAAATATCAATCATATTATTAAAAGAATCAATTTCTTTTTCATTAAAGCCTTTTGCTATAATTAAAGGCATAATATTAACATAACCAACATTATCAATCTGAAAAGCTTCAGGATCTGATTTATTTGTAATAATATGTTCAAATTCAGAAAATGAAGTATTAGAAATTATAGGAAAATGAATATCACATACTATTTCTTCATTACTGTTAGTTTGAAGTAACAATTGATGATCTTCAGGATCTGGATACAGTTCAAATAAAGATATACACCAACTATATCTATCATCACACCAACGATCTTTATGTTTAATAAATTTAATATTTCTATTTAAAGCTGTAGATAATTCTTTTTCTGCATTTTCAATCCACTTGGAAGCATATGTTTCCATTTTTGGTTTATCTGATTTATTAAATTCAATATAAGATTTCCATTGAGTAATAGCCATAATTTAAAAATCCTTTTTAAGTAATTCTTTACGAGTATAAACATTATTGATCTTAGCTTTAGCATTAAGTACAATATTTTTAGCTTCTTGTGCTTTAATAACTGCTTCACGTTTTAAACGATTTGCTTCTTTCATCATTTCACGAGATTTTTTAACACTTTCATTATATTCTTTAGTCATCTTAATAGCAATAGGAATACAACGAAATAATTCAGATTTTTCTTCATCAAATGAAGTTTTAAGGTCTTTAATGTCTGAAAACATTTTAGTACCTGGATAAACATCAACACGTTCAGATTCTGGTAAATAATTCATATTATAACAAATAGGCCAAGGACGATAATCACTGGTAGTTACATTATGATACGAACAATCCCAAGCATCTGCAATTAAATCACATTCTTCTTGAGTACGTTTTCTTATCCATATATTTAAAGTATAATTTATTGGTAACTGCCAGGAAGTAAAACTATAAACAATAGTATTATCACGTAGCCAAAGAACAATAAGACGTGTAATATTATGATGGTTATTTTTCTTTAAAAAAGGAGAAATTCCTTTTACTTTACAAAATGTAGTTTGAGCAAGCAAATTTCTAAATTCAATAATACCTTTATAGGTATATGTTATATCAGTAACTGTATCTAATGTGTTCATGGCTGTAAAAGAATTATTAACATAAGTATCAGAATAGTTTTTATTACTATATTTAATAAATTCATTACCATTACTAAAATTATCATTATGTAGAATTTCAGCATCAAGAAGCTCTTTCACAGCGACATTTATAAATTCATTAAATGATTTAGCATTAGACATATTTTGGTAACTGTCCCTTTATATTTTTACTTATCAATATCAAAGATCTGTTTGAAATCCAGATGATATTTAATCCATTCAGGTATTTCACCATGATCTGGTGTAGTAATCAAAAAGATCTTATTTGCCTGGTGTTCAGGTCTTTCCCAATTAAAATAAGCATCAGTAATTACAACTACACCATCAAATTTTGCCTTTCGTTCTTTAATTGCTTCAAGGATAACATCAGGATTAGTACAACCTCTTCCGATCAGCTTAAATTCATTCATAGGACGCTTTTGTGTTTCAAACGGACCACAGACACCATCCCAGAAACAATAAGAAACATCTGCGTGCTTTACGAATTTGTTAATAATAGAACATGCCTTTTCAACATCATCGTCTGCCATAGAACCGGAACAGTCAGTAGCAATCAAAATACGAGAACGGAATTTATGGCGCTTACCAGGAACATCAAAAGACTTTCTACGATCAGGACGCATACGAGTATCTTCACAATACTTATCCACAGTATTTGCCTTAAAGCGCTTCAAGACAGTACGAGGGTCAAATTTAGGAGTATTAGCAGCAAGAATTGCTTGAAGCAAACCACCACTAACATTACCCCAGCGAGAACCATTTTCAGCAATATGATGCGTAATTTCTTGAATTTCTTGATCAACCAGAGTATTTTCTTCCCAACCTTCTGTTGCCTTTTCTGCGGCTTCTTCAGAACTATCTAGGTATTCCTCAAGTGCCTGTTGGGTAGAATTACTATTACCATTATTATTCTGATTACCTTGTCCCTTGCCATTACCATTAGACTGTTGGTTACCCTGACCATTACCAGTTTGGCCTTGTCCTTGTCCCTGACCATTACCTTGTCCCTGATTATCTCCATTCTTCTGCTTAAGATCATTTAGAATAGCAAATACCTTTTCAAGGAACCAGTCCTCATCATTATTAAATTTGTAATCCTTGGCTTCTTGATGGAATTTTGCCTTAGAAGGGAAAGTATCCAACAAAGCAAGAACTTCAGGCTTATGAGTATTCAATACAGTGCGCTGATTTTCATCAAAACAAATATAATCACTAGCCTTCTTAAAACAATCAATGGGATAACTCTTACGAGTTGTAGGATGATGAAGTGCGATACGCAAACATTCACAATACAAACAGTAAGAAAGAACAGATGCTTCTTGAATTTTAGTCATCCACAATGGATTATATTCCAAATAAACAGCGGAACCGGTACCACGGCAATTCAAACGCATAGTAACCTTTGGATCCTTTACCGGCTTAATTTCACAAAGAGAGAAATAGGTCAATACTGCCGGTTCAAACTGAAGTAGCTTAACAGCCTTTTCAATCAAATCATTACAAACAGGAAGAGCATTATCATAATCTTCCTTATATTGCTTATATTCATCATCGGACATCTGAACACCACCAGGTGCAGTTTGAGAATTAGTTACAGGAGCGGTTGCAGCATTCAAACGATCCTGAATATAAGAAGCTACACCAGCAAATTCAGCATTATCGGCGAGCAAATTAAGAGCCAAGTTATTCATATATTTTTACCTCTATTTTTAATTTCTAAGTTAAATTTAATAAAATACTAACATATATTCAATAGTAAATTATGTAAAAATTTATTTACATAACACTGATCATAATTAGATCTTCAAGAACACCATTTAATTCAGTAGCCATAAGTTCACAACCTTCTTCAGCTGCCTTATAATCTATAGCATTAACTTTAAAAGTCTTCAAACCTTCGTCATTTCTAATAGCCGCAATATATTCCAGTTTCTTTTCCATAAGTATACCCTCTAGTTTGTTATAGTATAAACTTATATAATTATTCAACAAAAGTCAATAGATCTTATGTAAAATTATATTAACAAATTCTAAAAATCCATATTGATCTTATTTAATTTTAATAATAAGTTTTTAATTTTCTTATTCAATAATAATTGTTCATAATAGATATTTGGTTCTGTAGTCTTTGGATTTAAAATATCCTCATTTTGAAAATTCAAATAAGTATACTTAGTACTTATTTCTGTAACATAAGCTCCTAAAGGCATACCAATTTCATAAGTTTCTTTAACCATATTTGGCAATGGATTACCAAATTTTTTCATAATTTCAAGATATTCATAATAAGTCATGATTTAAATCCTTTAAAAGAAAGGATGATTCCAATGTGAAATCAGAATCATCCTTATATTGGTATCACTATGAAAAAAATGGATTAAAGCCGGGAGAGGACCACAAACAATGTAATAAAAGGTCCTCCCCCACCTTCAATTGTTATAGAAGTTCTGCCTGAATATCAACGAGTTCAGTATAGATCTTCTTGAGTTCGGGACAACCCTGCCCAACATTACGGACCCACTTATGACCCTTTTCACGAGCGGTTTCTACAGAGTTAGTATAGACTTCCACACGAGTTTCAGGAGTGAGTGCCTTCAGGAATTCACAGAAGTTGTTAGCCAGCTTAATTCCTTCATCATTCGGCTTAGCACCAGTCATCATCTTGCCTTCATTTTCGTGGAGGTAAGTAGCAACAGAATTACCCAACTGGACGGCTTCAATCTTAGACTTCTTACAGAGAGCAGCAATCTTCTTGGTGAATTCCTTCTTGAAGTCCTTAGCAGTCATCAATGCCTTAGCATCCAGACCGGTACCATGCTGGGTGAAATAGGTCTTGAATTTGGCAGCAATAGCCTGACCAACATAACCAGCACAGGATTCCTGGAGAATACCAAGACCCTGTGGACCTTCAAACAAACCAGCTTCCAAACCAGCATCAAGGAATTTAGACCAACGGACCCAAGTACGGCGAGAAGGCAAAATACCATCAAAGGACTTACCTGCTGTCTTGGCAGCTGCGGCATTGGAATAAGGATCCAGATCAGAGCCAAACTGGGAAATGTAACCAGTAACGAGGGAGTTAATACCACTATCAATTGCCCAGTCAATCCATTCCTGAACTTCCGGAGTAAAGTTATAAACCACGAAACGGTCCATTTTTGCCGGGTCAAATTCTTCAACATCATAATTACCATCATCACCAGGGTTGATAGCACAAATGACATGAGAACCCGGAGCAAGCTGGAATTGCATAATGCGGTGGTCAAGACCAAGCTGCATCATAGCATTGGTAATGAGTGTAGTACCGCGATTAATTTCATCCAGGAACAGAGTTACCGGCTTAGGATTACCATTTTCATCCTTTACATACCAATATGGCGGTACAAATTCAGTATGACCGGTTTCAGGATTAATACGAGGAAGACCAATAAGGTCACCCACATCAGAAATCTGAGATGCCTGGAATTCAATACAGTCCTGATGCCAAACATCACGAGCGAGCTGACGAATTACTTCGGTCTTACCAATTCCGTGCGGACCCTTGAGCATAATAGTCTGATCAGCGGGTGTAACGGAGAGAACGGTCTTAAGAGTTTTAATATTCATAGTTTTTTACCTTTTGTTTATTGTTGTTATTTGACAGAATCAAATTTAATTTAAAATGTTATTTTTGGCAATACTATTTTATGTAAAATTTTATTAACAAAAAACATTTAACATTATTATTTGTTCATTATTATGAGTACAAATATATAAACATTCAATACTCATTTCAACCCTATTTTATGTAAAATAAAGTTTACATTTCAAAATCTTTTTCTAAATTTAATTTAGATGATTCAATTTTAACTTGCTTAAATAATAAGATCACATTATTTAATAAAGTTCTAAATTCTGTAGTATTATTAGGAACATTATATACTAATTCATTATTTTCTAAATCATCTTTTATATGTGCACCAGTATCATCTGTAATTATTTTAAATTTATATACTTTTGGACTACAAACATCATAATATTCTTCTTCTTGATTAGAATTTTCAGTTAATTCTGTATTGATTAAATCAACAACCCAATGTTCTTCACCAAGAGCATCTTTTAATTTCCAACCATTACAAAATGTACTACATTTCACATTATCAATTTTATTTGTGGTTGTATAAGTATGTGTGGTATAAAAACCTAATTCTTTAAGAATATTTCCATATTCTTCACCTTTGATTTTTTCTGATTCTAAATCCATTATTTAAAATCCTTATCTATTTTTTTAATTTTATTTAATACAGAATCTGTATGTACATTATAAATCATAATTATTCAAAATCCTCTAACATTTTTGCTTTACGCTTACGAACTAAATCAGCTTTATATTCTTTACATAAATTACTTAAATGTTCAATTAACATATCATCATTATAACACCAAGCTGGTACACTACCAGAACAATATAATTTATCATTAATATATTCTGTTTCATAACACATATATACTTGTTCATCTATATATGCAATTAAAAAACCACAATTCTTTTCATAACATTCTTGTGAAACATAAGCATATACTGGTGGATAACTACCATTTTCATCTGCATTAAGATTATTCTGATCAATTAACATTTGATCTTCAGGTGGTACATATAAACCCATATATGATACTACCTTATTAAATCGTTCTATTCCTTCTGTATATTCACTCATACTTTAAAAATCCTTTTCTATTTCTTTGATTCTTTCATTTTTATATTTTTCTTTTGAATACACAACCCCATTCATGCTTCTCTCCATATCTTTTATTTCTGTATATGTTTGTTTCTTTTTCTAACTCTAAACCTATACTTCTACAAAATTTATTAAATTCTTCTTTCATATTTTAATTTAATAAAAGGACTGACATCTGTCAATCCTTTTTATTGTAAATTTTTTGTTACATAAAATCAGTTTCTAACTGATCTTTACGATTTTTAACTTTTAATTGTTTATATTCTGTCATTAATTTTGTTAAATCATTAATAACCTTTTTATATGAAAAATCAATATCTAATAGATTATCTGTATAAATTGTCCTTCCTATACATATATCTTTATCTTTCATTCTTAATGATAACAAATATACTATCTTATTTCCTTTTATACACATTGGATAATTTGAACAAAATTCTGATCTGTCAAATAATAAATTTATATGATCTTCATCTTGTTCTATTATATATCCTATTTTCTGAATTTCTTCTAAAAATCCATTAATATTCATCTTCTTCATTATCTTCTAGTGCTCTTATTCCACAGAGTTCTTCCCAATCTTCTTCTTCTATTACTTGCTGTACAGTTTCATCATCCATATATGATAATAACTTTTCTATAACTTCATTAGCATCAAGAATTCCATCTTGTACAGCTATTAATAACTTTTCCTTATAATCTTCCATTTCTTATTCCTCCATTGAATCTGTTTCAATTTTTGCTTTTCTTTGTATAATTGTCTGTAGCTTCTTTACTAATGTTGTATTACTATTCTGGGCTACTTCAATTGCTTTCATATTCTCACTGTATTTATTTAAACAACCCTTAAATGTTTCATCTTCCTGTAATTCTTTCATTGCTTCATGATTCTTTACACATATATCCATATACTTTATAATATCTTCCTTATTATTTAAATACATCTCATATGTACCTAACTTCATTGGACTCATTGTATTTCCTTCTAGAAAATCTTCAACTCGCCACCTACTTATTGTTTCTAATGTCCTTGGAAATATAATCTTTCCATAACCCCTCATATTATTATTATATCCCCATTTACTCTTTATTGTACACTTATCTTCACATGACTTATATGAATTCCAACTACGCCATTCCTTCTCTCCATCCATATATATTTCTAATAATATCTGTTTTCCTGGCCTACGCTTATAATACTTCTTACAATCCCTCCAATTGGTATAATATGCTATAACCTTTGTACTTCCATACTTAAACTCTATATTATACTTCTTACCTATTTCCTTTAAATCCTGCTCAGTTATCATCTTTTAACTTCTCCTTTTTTAATATAATTCTGTTACAAATACATTAACATCTTTACTATTATTTAACCAACCCTTACGATTATTTACTAAATCTGTAAACTCTAACCTAGTTCCTAAATTACGAAGAACTGCTAGCTTATTACCCTCTCTGTCATTTATCTGCATTCGTAATCTAATGAATTGTAATCTTGCTCTTTGACATTCTCTGGCCAGATCTTCTATTAAACTGATACCATCAATCCTTTTCTTTTCTGGAAATGTTATTCCATTCCTTCCAAACTGTATCTTGTTAAATTCTAACCTATTCAAAATCTTTACCCATTTCCTTAATTCTTATTTTATTCTTAAATTTCTTA
>JAKSUC010000036.1 GCA_024413595.1 Bacteroidales bacterium | reverse complement strand
CATATCAACTAAAACCACAAGCCGACCGCTATACTTTCAATCTTGACTACAACACAACTGGTGTAGGTTGTACTTGTGTATATGTACTTGACGAATACAGAGTTAAACCTGAATCTTACAACAGAGTCATCACTATCAAGCCTATTCGTAGATAAAAACAAAATGCTTATTAAAAAACGTCACTTTTAGTATAAAATAAAAGTGACGTTTTTTTTATTTTTATTGTCCTAGTAAATCTCAAAATACAAATCAAAGATATTACAATATTATATCATTTACTTCTCACTCAACAAAAAATCTTAAAAATCTAGAACTTAATTTAAAAAATTTCTATCTTTGCTCAAAATAAAACGAGTTATATCAAATAAAATGCACAATAATCCATATGGGGGGCAAAATACTATTAATCTGTATTTTGTTGATAATTTTTATAAATAACATTTTTGCACAAGGAAATTATCCAGTAAATCTTATTCTAACATGATTAGGGCGATATTCCTTAAAATTAACAGAATATCCAACTCAAGTCCATCAATGCTAAATCTAACAATGGTAGTTTCGGATATAACTATTATAAACAAACCTGTAAAATTTCAATTTACAATTACAAATGGAACTAAAAAATTTGTAACTCGCTTAAATAATATCCGACATTTTTATATAAACGGAGGTTCAACGGTAACTTTTAATTGTTCAGATTTAGCCGAATATTTTAATCCAAACAACATAAATTTTAATGGATACGATTATTCACACATTGGCAACATACCCGAAGGAAATAACTTATTGAAAATATGTTTGATAGACGTAACTTCAGGAAACAAATATCAAATTTTGCTACAATTCCATTGTATGCTGCCATTGTAAAAGCACCAGAATTAAGAGCTCCAAAAAACGATGAACTATATGAAACGGAACAAGTTACAAACACAATAAACTTTAAATGGTTTCAACAATCAATAGTTACCTCACCATTTAAATATCGTTTTGAACTTTTTGAAATTCCAAACAATAATATATCACTTTATACCATTGCCGAAAGCACAAAGCCAATTTTTACACAAGAATTAACAAGCATAATAAAAGAATATTCATTTAACGTTAATAATGTTAATATGAAAATTGGTCAAAAATATGCTTGGCGAGTAGTAGCATTTGACGAAACAAATATATTAACATTTGCAAACAACGGAAAATCAGAAATTTTCACCTTTCAATACAAAAGTCCTGCACCTCCCATAACAGGATTTACGTGCAAAGTTGTTAACAATGAATTTCGCTTTCAATGGGATGCAAATCAAGAACATACAAGTTAAGAATTTACATTTAAAGAATCAAGTGCAAATGATTTTCGACCATCAGGCGTAATACCAGAAAATAAATATACTTTAAAATCTGCCAAAGATGATTACGGAATAACAGCCAGAGTTAGAGCAATTTGTCATAACGACAAAAATCGTTTAACAGAATGGGTAGAATGTAGCGGATACATACCCATAAGACCAGAACGTAAAATAGAATGTGGAAAAGTATTTCCAGATCGTGAAATCACCAACTTTGAATTAAAAACCGAATTTGAAAAAGGTGAAATTGTAGAATCCAAAAACGGAGACTCTCGTTTTGAAATACAAAACATTGCGTCCAACAACAACGGAGTATTATCAGGTACATTTTTTATGATAATGGAATGTTGGCACAATGCCAAAATACTTTGTGAATTTACCGACACCAAAATCAACACCGACAACATTATACTTGAAACCGAATTTGCAAACGTTCCCGTAGAAGGAGGCGTAATCGACGTTGACGCATGGTAAGAAAAAATTGCAAATGGTTGGTTATTAACGAATTCTGCATTAACTTCCACCGTAATTCGCGATACCATAAACATCGATCAAAAATTCGATTATATGTATCAAGATGAAAATGGAAAATTAAAAGGAGTAGTTATAAAATCAAACGGCGAAACCGAAGAATTTGACGTTGTAACTGCCAAATCTCCAGAACAATGCCTTGTAACCGATGGCAAAGGAGATAGTTTAGTAATAACATCCAAAGGACAACCCATGGGCATATCAGAATACCGCGCCACAGGAGGCAACAAGGCCATGCTTAACGATTATCACAGAAAATTGGATTCCACAGCCAATTTTCAACTAAACTTTTTGCCGTCAGACAAACAAAAATACGCCTTTGATTATTTAGGTTCTGGCGACCATGGAATATACTTAAATTCAGAATGTTGCCCAAAATCAGGAAGTTACGATTTTCGTTACAAATCAATTGAAACTGGAAAAACAGATTACGTAAAAGTAGATTTTTCAAATTATAACGGTTTAAAAGACAGCGTAATATTCAAAGACCGTTATGGTATAAAACTCAAATTATCAAACGATAACATTTTAACATTTACTGGCACACAAAAACCTGATACAAATTATATTTATGCGTATGATAAAGAAGGTGTTAAAATTGGAAAATTAATGCTAAAAACCTATACTCCAAAAATTTACAATATAGTTTTAGTAAGTGTAAACGGTGAAAAACTTCCATACACAAATAAATTAAAAGATTATTTAAATCAAATTTATAATCAATTAGTTACAAAATTTGAAATAAATACTACAACATTAGAAATCAAAGATTTATTACCATTTAAACATGGAGACAAAAAACGTTTGTCTGGTTATAACGAAGACCAAAAACGAGTTTTGCAAGCCTTTGATTCCCAAGCCAAAGACGATATAAATTACTTGTTTTTTATGCCTGACGGTGTAGAAACCAACGGCGTAGCAGGTTACAATCCATTTGGTTACAACTTTGGATTTATCTATCACGGCGCAGGCATGCGCACAATAGCTCACGAACTTGGACACGGAATTGGTTCGTTAACTCACCCATTCGACGACCAAACTCGTGACCAAGCCAAAACTGCTAACCTTATGGATTACAACGATAAAGAAGAACTTTATCATTTTCAATGGAATGCAATTCAAAATCCACCAAAACGAATTTTTAAATGGAACTTTGAAGAAGAAGATGCGGAAGCTTATGGTAATAATTCTCATTATATTTGTCTTTCTGAAACTTACGTAAATAAATTAAAAGAATCAGGTTATAGATATTATTATTTACCAGATGGAAAAGTCGCAGACTATAAAGATTATAGACCTTCAGGATTTTATACCAAAGAAGATGGGACAAGCAAAACATCTTATGGAGCAGTTGCCACAATTAAAGATGATTTATTTAATAAATTTATAAAAAATTATGAACCAAGCAAAGGTTCTTTTAAAGATTTATTTGTCAATTTTATGTATCATGAAAATGGTATACGTATTTCGAATTCAAATGATATAGTAAAAATTTCTTCAATTATTGATGATATTGCAGATAATTGTAAAAACTGTCAAGAAATATATAATTTATTTTCAGCGTTATTAAATTTAGATGATGCTACTAAATTTATAGAATATTTGTCTCAGATTAAAATAAACGAATTAACAAAAATTATAAATATTGTTTTAAAATATCCTGATTTAGCGAATATTATATCCAAATTATCGGATATTAAAAATATAAAATACTTATTTTCAATGATATCAAATATTGACAATCCAGAAAAATTAATTAACAGATTATCATTATATTCCGAAAAAACTAAAAGTTTAAAAACAGATGAATTAATATCATGTTATTATCAAATTTATCAAAAAAAGCCATCTCAAATTGTTAATATAAATGGAAAACAAACAGAAATTAAAATTCTTGATTTTATTTCTGATGGTAAATATTATTTTGAGAAAAAAGAATCTGAACTTTTGGGTAAACATTTTCAGACTGTTGAATATATTGTTAAAGACAAACAAGATCAAAAAGGTATTGCAGTGGCTTCTGAATCAGGAAATTGTTGTTATTATATTTTTAGCGAAAATCAAACTGGTTTAACTATTATTAATATGGTCGATGGTATATCTTCTAATATTATAAGAAGTGATGGCGTTAGAAAATTTTTATTAGATAACATTTCTGATTTTTATAATTTTTTACTTGATAAGGGTTTTGAAATTATTTATTCATAAAATTATGAAAAAATATAAATATATTCTATTTTGTTTTTATTTTTCTACAATATTTATTTGTTTTATTTTTAATTATATAAATATCTGTAATTTTTATATTTTAACAGGTCCAATATTAGCATTGGCTGGTTTTTCTTTATACTTAATACCTAAAGAAGTACGTAATGAAATGTATTTTGGTGATATGATTTTGGAAATATTTTGTGTATTTATTCCTATAACAATGATAGTACCTGATATGTTTATTAGTAAAAATCTTGAATATAATAAATTAATACAAGGACCATCAATTGTAAAAAAATGTAAAATTACAAAAATTTATCAAGTTCCTTATAAGAATACAATGGTTTGGCAAACAGATATTGTAGCATTGGTAAATAATGATACTATAAACAAAGGAACTTTAGATTTTCCTTGTAAAAAAGTTGGTAATAATATATTATGTTATTGGAATATTGATTGTCCCGCAAATCATAAAATCGAATATTATTTAGTTGATAATTATACAGACTTTGAATTAATTAAAGATTTCGCCTTTTTAGAAAACGAGAAATTATATACCTACCACGACTATTCATTACTAAAACCCGATTTAGTTTATTACAATGTCGGTTATAATATAGTATATAAATCTGTAAAAGAAAAAGTGAATGATAGTATAATAAATTTAAGTTTTACAGAAATTGATGGAACGCCAAAGAAAGTAAGTTTTAAACCTAATTATGACATATCAAATATAGATACATTCCTTGTATTCAAGAATATAAACGAAAAATTTGAAGATATTTGGCATGTTTGCTCTCAAGATATTAACACTCACGAAAATTGGGAAAAAATAACAGATTATGGATATATTTTCCATTATGATGTTTACAGCAAAAACGAAATAGAAGACTCATGCTCTCAAATCAGAAATTACGTTTTAAAATATAAAGAACATTTATAAGTAAATAAAATCCCAAAAAAATCCATATCTTTGCAGTAACAAAACAATAAAACCATGAGTAAATATTTAGACCCGAAAGTAGATTTAACATTTAAAAAAGTATTTGGAGAACATCCAAATTTAATACAAAGTTTATTAAATTCGTTGTTACCATTGCCACAAGGATGTTATATCGAAAGTTTAGAATATCTTTCACCAGAGCAAATACCAGAAAATCCTGGGAAAAAGTTTTCCATTGTAGACGTAAAATGTAAAGATAATTATAACAGATATTTTATAGTAGAAATGCAAACCTATTGGAATAGTGCATTTTTTATCAGAACATTACATAATACAACAAAAATATATTCATCGCAATTGTATAAATCAGATGAATTTAAACAATTAAAAAGTGTTTATGCTTTGTGTATAGTTAATGATAATGCTTTTCCACAATTTGCACATACAGACGAATATATCCAAGAATATTATATCATAAACAAACATCATCCCGAAGATATACGCGATGCAATATCAATGATATTTGTAGAATTACCTAAATATAAACCCGTAACCAAAGGAGATAAAAAATTAAAAGATTTGTGGTTACAATATTTTACAGAAATAGACGAAAAAACCGTAGACGTAGATCCTGATTTATTAAACAATCCTGAAACAAGCATAGCATTAGAAATCGTAAAACGTTCAGCCTTTACCGATGCCGAACTAGCAGCATACGACAAATCCAAACTAGATGAAATAACAGAACGTTCTGCATTAAGCAATGCAAGAGAAGAAGGTTTGGAAAAAGGAAGAGAAGAAGGTGAAAAGATTGGAATTGAAAAAGGAAGAGAAGAAGGCGAAAAGATTGGAATTGAAAAAGGAAGAGAAGAAGAACGCTCCAAAGCCTATCAAGAAAAACTTAAAATGGCAAAAAGTTTAAAACATTCAGGTGTTGCTATTTCTATAATTTCGAGTGCAACAGGATTAACTGTTGACGAAATCGAAAAAATTAAATAATTAAATTTATATACTCTCAGCTATAAATCTCAAATAACTCAAATTAATAATTTTATAGCTGGTAACCTTACTCAAACTGACTACGTAAAAGTAGATTTTTACAAGATTCTGAAAGTATATAAAACTATTACGAAAGAAAATAATGTGAAAAAAAATTATTAGTATACGAAAAATATTAATTTCGACTTTTATAAAAAAAATAACTCATTAACAAGTTTACTTATATGTTGTAAATAATGTCGTTACATCCACATATAAAAAATAAATAATTAAAATTGTACCTTCGCGCTAAAAAATAAAATGACAAAAAGTTTGATAGCAATGGCATTGGGAACTTTCTGTTTAGGAATAGCAGAATTTATAATGCCTGGAATTTTAACATTCGTAGCCCAAGATTTAAATATTTCAATAACAGATGCGGGACATTTAATTTCGGCATATGCTTTAGGTGTTAGTTTTGGAGCTCCTATAATTTTACTCTCAGTAGAAAAATATCAGATGAAAAATGTAATGATGTTTTTGGGAGCATTAATAATATTTGGAAATATTTTGGCATCGTTTGCTCCAAATTATTATACACTAATGGTGGCTAGATTTATTTCAGGTTTGCCTCATGGCGCATATTTCGGAATAGGAACAATAATAGCTACAAAATTAGCAGGTAAAAGTAAAGCTTCAACTGCCATTGCTATAATGGTTTCAGGAATGACAATTGCTAATATTATGGGTGTACCTTTAGGAACTTATTTAAGTAATAATTTTTCGTGGCGAACAATATTTTTGGGTGTTGGAATATTTGCATTATTAATTATTATTGGAATAAAGTTTTTTGTACCAAATATCGAAACTATTCCTGTAAACAAACTATCCGATAGATTAAAATTTTTAAAACATGGAGCTCCATGGCTAATTGTTGGAGGAACATTAGCAGGAAATTGCGGTATAATGTGTTGGTATAGCTATATAAGTCCTTTATTACTAAATGTTTCTGGATATACCGAGTCGGCATTATCAATAATAATGGTAGTTGCAGGATTAGGAATGATTTCAGGAAATTTTATAAGTGGATTTATTTGTGATAAACATTCTCCAGGACTTGTAGCCTCGTTGACACAAGCCTCTGTAGCAATATTTTTGTTAATAATATTTTTGTTTGCACAAAATTCTGTATTATCAGTTGTAATGATGTTTTTGTGTACTTATTGTCTGTTTGCGTTATCATCACCACAGCAATTATTGATAATAGAATATTCAAAAGGAGGCGAAAAAATAGGAGGGGCGTTAATTCAAGTTGCTTTTAATGTAGGAAATGCCATAGGAGCATTCGTTGGAGGACTTCCTCTTTTAGCAGGATATGGGTATAAATCTTCTGCATTAACAGGCATTCCTTTTGAATTAATAGGATTTGGATTACTATTGTTTTTTCATAGAAAATATGAAAATAATAAAGAAATAAAATATTAAAATATTAATGAAATCGAGTTTATTCGATTTCATTAATACTTTATTTTTTAAAAACTGAAATCAACCCCCAAACCAATAACTTTGTTTGTACGGCTATAAGTTGTAACAGATTGATTAGGAACTGTTTTAGTATAATCATCATAAATAGTTTGAAAATAAGCAACGTTAAGCTTAATTACAGGTGAAATTCTAACACCAATTCCAAAACCATAAGAATAACTTGATAAATTAAAAGCCATATCGCTAACATTATCATCAGTTTGTTCATACATAGTTTTTTGGAAACCTGCACTAAATTCAAATATTTCATTAAAACGATATTCAGCACCCAAAGTCAATTCGTTAGAGTCATCTAAACGATCACTAGTCCATTGTTTTGTGTCAACATCAAAATATCTGTGATAACCAATATTCAAACTTAGTTTATCTATAGGAGTTATTTCAACACCAATAGTAAATAAAGCAGGCATATCAACAGGTGTTTTAACACCATCAAGATAACCATTAAAAGCAGGAGTTTGTGATGCTAATGTATTAAAAGCTTCATTATTATTAGCATCATTTTCAACTCTTAACTTTGTTTTAAATTCAAATTTTGTAGCCAAATTTATAAATTTGTTGATTTTATAATCAACACCAATAATAGGAGCAATGCCAATTCCTTTTTGATCACAATCTAATTCTAAATCACTTAATGCTGGATTTATATTAGCATCAATTATTGTATTTGTTGGTAACATACGATATTGCATATTTCTAATATGACCTACATAATTATTTGTTACATAAATAGCACGAACGCCAAGCGATATACTTAATTTGTCGTTTAATCTTTTAGCTGTATTAAAAGTAAAACCTAAATCGTATGATTTGCCTTTAACATAACTATCAAGAGAATAACCACCAAAAGCATTTTGCAAAGTAGATAATCCTTTGCTACCAACCAAAGCTTCAAAAGAACCAACACCATTTTCAAATTCACATTCACCGCCACCTCCAATAAAGCCAAATCCAAATTGAAAACTCCAAGAATTTACATTATACATTGCAAACAAAGAAGGTTGAATAGGAACATTAACTCTACCTTTAAAAACTCTACTACCATCTGCGTTTTCAGGTATATTATTAAAATTATAATTATATAATCCACCATAATTTGCTAAAGCATCACGTTTTTGATGAACATTTTGCCAATTAAATTGAATGTGAAATCCATCATTAAAAAATGCTGTTCCCGCTGGATTAAAATACACTCCATCAATACCAATTGAAGCATCGCGTGATGGATTTCTTAAAAAATTGATACTTTGATTTGTGTTTGTTAAATAACCACCAGCAAATACATTACTAGTTAGTGCAAAACATATTGCACCCATAAAAATAAACTTTTTCATAAATACTTCTATTTTTTATTTGTTTAATTAATAAATTTTATCATCGAATAATAATGATTTTTTTTAGTTGTATAGAATTAATTTCTTATTTTTTATTGAAAAATATTTGCAAATTTATCATTTAATTTGTATGTAAAATCTATTTGATATTTAAGTTTATATTATTATTTTATTTGAAAAGTCTATTTGAAATACGATAGACTAGTTAATTGAAAAAAAATTATTTATTTTGTAACAAAAAAATAAAAACATACAACGATGAAAAAACTATTAGTAGCCATATTAATAATGGTGTCCACTCAATTGTTTGCACAAGATACATTACGTGAATTTCGAGGGATATGGGTTGCAACAAGCAAACGTATAGATTATCCAACAATTGCAACAACCAATAGCGAAACTCTTAAACAAAATTATCTTGATTTGTTAGAAAAATGGTATAATGCAGGTTATAATGCAGTTGTGTTTCAAGTTAGACCAGCAGCCGATGCTTTTTTTGAGTCAGAAATTGAGCCATGGAGTGAATGGTTAACAGGAAAACAAGGTCGTGCTCCAGAACCTTATTTTGATCCATTAGAATTTATGATTAAAGAAACTCACAAAAAAGGAATGGAATATCATGCTTGGTTTAATCCATTTAGAGCAGTAGCAACAATTCAATATGCAGATGTTTGTAAAGATCATATTTCTAATACAAAACCAGAATGGTTTATAACCTATGGAGCAAATAAATATTTTAATCCAGGAATTCCTGAAGTAAGAAATTATCTTGTTCGTTTAATTGTAGATGTTGTTAAAAGATATGATATTGATGGAGTTCATTTTGACGATTATTTTTATCCATATCCAGTAACAGACGATAACAAAAAGATAATACCTATCAATGATACAGATACTTATAAAAAATACGGACAAGGATTTAGTAATATAGCAGATTGGCGAAGAAATAATATAAACGAATTTATACGCGACGTATATCAAGCCATCAAAAAAGAAAAAATACAAGTAAAATTTGGAGTAGGACCAGCAGGAGTTTGGCGCAATAAACGAGAAGATCCAGATGGAAGCGAAACAAATAGTCTTTCGGGCTACGATTATTTATATGCAGATGTATTAACATGGTTAAAAAATGGTTGGGTAGATTATTGTGCACCACAGGTTTATTGGAATATTGGTCACGTTTACAACGATTTTGAAAAGGTTGTAAAATGGTGGGACAATCATGCTTATGGAAGAAATATTTATATAGGAATTGGAGCTTATAATCAAGAAAATCCTACAACAGGGTGGTCAAATCCAAATGAAATTTCTAATCAAATAAAAATAACACGAAAATATCCCAATGTAAATGGTGTAATAGTTTATAGATCAACAACAATAGTAAAAAATCCATTAAACATGGTGAATAATGTTAAACAGTTGTGTTTTAATCAAAAAGCAGAAATGCCATTGATGCCATGGTTAAATGTTGCACCACAAGCACCAGAAACAGAAATAGTTAAACTTCAAAATCAATATCTTGTTTATTTACAAAAAGATAAAAAATTATCTTCATACGATAGCATAATTTATTATTCTGTTTATAGAGTAAAAGGTAAAAATCCAAACTTTACACCATCAAAATCCAATTTCTTAAAAAATATATATGATAATGATTTTTCATTGTTTAAAAGTAGAAAAATATCGTTTCGAAAAAAATATTATACCTATAAAATTACAGCCACAAATGGATATAATTTAGAAAGTGAACCAAGTAATGCTGTAATCATAAAATATGGAAGAAAAGATGTTGTAGAATAAAAAACAAAAACAAAACTTCTAAAAACGCGAATTTATAAAAAACAATTCGCGTTTTTTTATTAATATTCAATTAAAATTCTCTAACATATTATAGTTAAAATCTATCAATATAAAAAACATATCTTTTTAATATAAAATTACATAAAAGAGTTCCCAAATAATTAACTAAAAAATTAGACGTTTTAATTTTTGTAATACAAAAATGTTTATTTAATTTGCAGTTTATTAGATAGTTTGTTTTGATAATTTTTTCGAACAAAATTTTTCTAAAAAAAAAGTCAAAAAAAAAGAAATATCAAGCCAATAGATAACTAAAATGGAAAAAAGCTTATTTAAATTAATTGAACGAGGCATTCGTAAAAATTGGGATCGCCCTTCGTTAACAAATTATCGAGGCGCCACTTATACCTATAAAGACGTAGCCCGTAAAATTGTGAAATTGCAAATCTTATTTGATTCATGTGGAATTCAAAAAGGAGATAAAATTGCAATCTGTGCAAAAAATAGTTCAACTTGGGGTATAGCCTTTTTAGCATCATTAACATATGGTGCAGTTGTGGTTCCAATTCTTCATGAATTTAAACCAGATAATATTCATCATATTGTAAATCATAGTGAAGCAAAATTACTATTTTGTGGTGATGAGGTTTGGAATGGTTTAGACGAAGCCAATATGCTTAATCTTATTGGAATTTTTAGAATAGAAGATTTTGATTTACGATTTTCACGCGATGAAAAACTAACAGAAACACGTAAAAATTTAAATCGTTTGTTTGGAGAACGTTATCCAGAACGTTTTAAACCAGAACATATCACATTTTATGAAGAAAACATTGAAGATTTAGGAATTATCAATTATACATCAGGAACAACAAGTGCATCAAAAGGTGTTATGTTGCCATATCGTTCTTTATTAACAAACATTCAATATACAATAGATTTTCTAGGAACAACACCAGACGAAAAATTGTTAGCAATGTTGCCAATGGCTCATATGTATGGACTTGCATTTGAATTTTTACACCACTTTATAGCTGGTATTCATATTCATTTCTTAACAAGAGTTCCATCTCCAAAAATATTGATGGATGCACTAGCCGAAATTCGTCCCGCTGTTATTATTACAGTTCCTTTGGTTATTGAAAAAATTATCAAGAAAAAAATATTTCCACAAATTGAACGTCAACCAATCAACTTTATGCTAAAAGTTCCAGTAATCAACGAAAAAATTTACAAGAGCATACATGATCAATTGCGTCAAGCATTAGGTGGAAATTATCGTCAAATTATAATTGGAGGAGCTCCAGTAAATCGAGAAATTGAAAGTTTCTTGAAAAAAATAAAATTTGAATATACCATTGGTTATGGTATGACAGAATTTGCTCCATTATTAACATATGCTTCTTGGGATACTTTTGTTGAAACTTCATGTGGTCGTCCTGTTGATCGTATGGAAATAAAAATTGATTCTGAAGATCCAGAACATGTTTCAGGAGAAATTCTTGCACGCGGTATGGCTATGATGATTGGTTATTATAAAAACGAAGCAGCAACTAAGAGTTTTATTGATAGCGAAGGTTGGGGACATACTGGCGATATTGGAACTATGGACAAAAATGGAAATATTTTTATAAAAGGTCGTATTAAAAATATGATTTTAGGTCCAAGTGGTCAAAATATTTATCCTGAAGAAATTGAAGATAAAATCAATAATTTATTCTTTGTAAATGAGTCTATTGTTATAGAAAAAGAAGGCAAAATTATTGCTCGTATTTATCCTGATTTTGAAAGTTTGCTAAGTCAAAATATTGCAGATTCTGATATTCAATCAACCATTGAAAAATATGTGTTTGAACTTAATAAAGATTTGCCTGCATATAGTCAAATTAAAGGAGTTATTATTCATAACGAAGAATTTGAAAAAACTCCTAAACGTAGTATCAAACGTTTCTTATATCAATAGATGAGATTATTATTCACAAAAAAAGGAGAAAATAATTTTTATTTTCTCCTTTTTTTATAGTTATAATCAAAAGATTATTTTTTCTTATTTTGTTGTTTTAATTTTTTTTGTGCTTCAATAATATTTAAGTAAAAAGGTTCTTTTTTATTGAAATATTGTAAATAAAATTTTTTGTCTTTGCCTAATAAATCCACTTCTTTAAAATATTCGGTTTCTATCCAATCATTATTTTCGTTTTTAAAATCTTTTTTGTTGAAAAAAATCCATGCTTTTTCATTATCGTCGATATAATCAAACCATGCTATACAAGGAAGAAAATAATTAATAGTATCACAATCAGAAGGTACAAATGTTTTACAATTTTTATTATTTCTTGCGCCTAACATACAACAATAATTTTGTTCTTTACAACCATCTTTATTAATAAAACGTTCATTAAAAATTCTTAATTTACAATTTTCAAAGTCTGTAAAAGTTAATAGCCCCAAATAATTATCACCATTATATTGATATTTAAATTCATATAATATTTGAGCATTAATATTATTATAAGCTAAAAAAGTTAAAAGAATACAAATTAACAATTTGATTTTCATGATAATAAATTATTATAGATATAAAAAAAGTTCTTAAATTTATTGAATATCAAAAATTTAAGAACTTAAAAAAAGAAAACTATTTTATTTTGACACTTTTTACAACTATTTGAGAACCACCGTTTTCTGTGTCACCAGCTGTTTTATTAGCAACATTTTGACTTGCTTTATCAAGAATGCTAGTCCAAGATGGTGCAGTTTGAGACAAAGCACTAACTTGACTTTGAATATTACTTAAAACAGAAGTTAAAAGAAAACCACCGGTTTCGTCGCAAAGTGCATATTGACCAGGTTTTGCAGCTGTGGCTCTAACTGTTCCAGAATTATTGATAAATAAAGTTTTAAGTTTTTCAACATCAGTGTTTACACTACTTCTGCTTAATAAAGAAGCAGATCTAACTTGTGCGCGTTTTGCACCTATTTCAGAATTACAACAGTCAGTAAAACATATAGTTAAACGAGCTCCTTTTTGTGTAAGTTTGTTAAATACTTCGCTTACGCCTAAATAAGTATTACCACTAACATCGCCATAAGTTAAGTGCATTTCTGGATATTCGTCAGTGTCATCGTCAAATCTAAATCCATGACCTGAATAAACAAAAACTATAATATCGTTACTTCCTGCTGATAAATTATTTACAGCATTTAATACGTTTGTTTTGTTGAAATTATTATCAGAAACAACTTTTTCGTCATATTTAATACCTAATGTATTTGCAATTGAACTAAATTGTTTTTTTACTAAATTAAGGTCGGTTTGAACAGATTCTCCAATTGATTCGTCTTTTGTTGCAGCAACAACTAAGAAATGTAATGTAACATCGTCGGAACTTACATTTTGATTGTTTGTTGTGTTGTTGTCATATTCAGGTTCTGATATTTCATTGTTGTCTTCATCATCTGAATAATTTTCATCATCATCGTCTGAATAATTATTGTGATTATTGTTACCACCGTTGTTATAGCCATTATGGTTATTGTGTCCACCATTGTTATAACCACCATGATTATTGTTTCCACCATTGTTATAACCACCATGATTATTATAACCACCATTGTTATAACCTCCATGATTGTTGTGTCCACCATTGTTATAACCACCATGGTTATTGTTTCCTCCGTTGTTGTGTCCATAACCACCTTGATTATATCCTCCACCATGACTTTGATGTCCACCATTGTTATACGCATAACCTCCACTATGTTGATTATTAAGGATTTTTATTGCGCTAACTAGTTGTTGATACATTCTTTCGTCATCGTTGAAAAATTTACCAAAGTAATTTTCATCTTTTGATGCAATATCTATTTCTTTAAAAGATTTAGCTTCTAATACATCGTCATCTTCATCGAAATAATAGTACATTGCATCTTCATATTCTCCATAATTTGAACATGCTAACAAAAATGTTGGATATGTGCCATCGTCTTTTTTTGGGAAAAATGCCATGTAACTTAAATCTTCATCTTCTTCAAAACCACATTCATAATTACATTCCCAATATTCATTGTTTTGGTCAATACATCTTATATAACAATCATTTTCATTATTATATACAAATAATCCAGTGTACTGACAACGGTCGTTTGGGTCATAATATTTTATTTCAAATAGTGTTTGTGCATTTACCATGCTGATGGTAAAAAATGCGATAATTAAAGTTAAAATTTGTTTCATTTTTATTTTGTATTAAATTCTACATTTAAATATTTTTACTATATAGATGCAAAAACACTCAAAATTCCATAATTTTTTTTGAAAAAAATTAAAAAAAATGAAAAATAAATTGAATTTTAAAAAAATATATATTTTGATATAAATAAAATTAAAACAAATGATAATTATTAATAATAATTATTCTCCAAAAATTAAGGTAATATTTCCAACTTTTTGATAAGTTTCTCCATTTGTAAAAGTGTATGAAGTTTTATAAACATAAACACCAGCTTTTAATTTTTTATCATTGTAATATCCGTTCCAACCAAAGTAAGGATCTTTAGAAGTAAAAATAGATTTACCTTTATTATCAAAAATTTCTAAATAATAACGTTCAATTTGATTAATATCACCTTTTGGAATAAATACAGACGATTTTTTTATATTATTATCATATCCATCAGATGGTCCAGAACTTAAAGCTATAATAGCATTTGGAAAGTTTATAGAATATTCAGGTTTTGTAACTTCAATACTTTGAGAAATAGTATCGCTACAATATTGATTACTAATAATTAATTCTAAATTATAAACACCTTCGATTTTATATTCGTGAGCCGCTTTGTTGCCAGATGCAGAAATTCCATCTCCAAAATTCCATTTTATATGAGTTGTATTTTCTAAATTAAGAGCTTCACAAATAAAAGGAAATCCAATTTTAGCAGTTGTTTTTGCAATATTTGCAGATGGCGAAGGCAATATTTTTATAGAGTCGGCATAGACTTTAGCTTTTGTTCCACAAACAGTTTTTAATGTTATGTAATATGTTCCTGGATTAGAATATTCGGTTGAAGTATTATAATCGTAAGAAGTTTGTCCATTGCCAAAATTCCAAACACAATAATCTATATTTGTAGATAAGTTTTTGAATTTTACGTTGAAAGGTGCGCAACCTAACGAATATTCAATTTCAAATTTTGCTGTAAAGTTTTGTTCTTCAGGTTCTTCTATTTCTTTTTTTTCTGAAATATTTAAATTTTGAAAATTATTTATTGTTGAATTATTATTAGAATTTTCGCTGATAAAAATGTTATTTTGAGATTGATTATTTTCGTTATTTATTGATTCTATATTTTTGTCAATGTTGGTTTTTATTTCTTGAATTGTGTTTTCAATTAAAACTTTTCGTTGAGAAGCTGTGATGTTTTTTTGACTATAAAACATTGAATTTATTGATATTTCTTTATTGTTTTCATTGTTTAAAATAGCAACTATACTAGCAGAGACAATAATTATAGAAGCGAGATAATATATATTAAAACGCTTAGGAAAAAATTTGAAAAAACTCTTTTTAGCAACTTGATTGTTAATATTTTGCCAACAATCTTGAGTTGGATTAACTTCAAAATTTTCAAATTTATCTTTTAACAAGTCTTCTATATTATTCATAATAATTATCTCCGCAATTTCTTAAAATGTTCAACTTTTTAATAATAAATTTCCTAGCTCTAAGAAATTGAGTTTTGCTTGTATTAATATCAATATTAAGCATATCTGCAATTTCTCTATGTTTAAAACCTTCAATAGCAAAAAGATTAAAAACCATTTTGTATCCTTGAGGCAATTGATTAATAACATTTAATAATTCTTCGTGAGTAAAATCAGAATTATTATATTTATAATCTTCGTCTGGAATGTCATACATTTCATCAATATCAAAATGATTTAAATGTTTTATATTTTTGTGATAATAAGTTATAGCAGTATTAATCACAATTCTTTTCATCCATCCTTCAAAAGAGCCTAATGCGTTGTAATCTTTGATACAAAGAAAAATTTTTACAAAAGCTTCTTGTAAAATATCTTCAGCCGAAGATCTATCTTGTGCATAACGTATACAAATACCCATTAAAAGAGCTGAATATTTATCATAAAGTTCTTTTTGGGCTTTGTATTCACCTAATGTACATCTTTTGATTAGTAGTTCTTCTTCGACCATTTTTTGATAAGACTTATAAATAGTTGATTTGGTTGCAAATGATTTTATTTTTTTATTAGTTTATTTCTATTGTTTCACTTTCTATTATTGTATTCATAAAAATTGATGCAGATTTGTTAAATATTTCATAACTATCAGTCGTTAAATATTTTACAGTAGATTTTTTAGAAATACGTTGTTCTATTTCAGGATGTCTTATTAGATAATCTTTTAGTTTTTCAGCAACTATTTCGTTTTGTTTTATAATGTTAATATTTTTAGGTAGATATTTTTTGAAACTATTGATTAACAAAGGATAATGAGTACAACCCAAAACTATAGTGTCAATATTTTGATTTTGATTAAATAATAAATCAATATATTTTTTTACAAAAAAATCTGTTCCAAAATTATCAATTTCGTTGTTTTCAACTAATGGAACAAGCATAGGGCAAGCTTGTTGATATACATTAATGTTTTTAAAAAGTTTTGCGGTTTCTAATATATAAGATTTTGAGTTGATAGTTCCTGAAGTACCAAGAATTCCTACATTATTAGTTTTTGTTATTGAGCCAAGCATTTCAACTGTTGGACGAATAATTCCAAGAACTCTATTGTTTGGATTCAATAATTTTAAATTGTTTTGTTGAATAGACCTTAATGCTTTTGCCGAAGCCGTATTGCATGCAATAATAACTAAAGGACATCCTTTTTCAAATAAAAATTTAACAGCTTGGAGTGTATAATTATAAATAGTTTGAAACGAACGTGACCCGTATGGCGCACGTGCGTTATCTCCTAAAAACATATAATCATATTTTGGAAGTTTTTCTATAAATTTTTTTAGAATAGTAAGTCCTCCAAAACCAGAGTCAAAAACACCTATTGGACCAGTCATTATTTTTTATTTATTTTAAATACAAAAATAAAAAAAATACCCTTTTAAAGTATTTAAAAAAAACTTTAAAAGGGTAAACGTGTAAAATTATTACAAATAATTAATTTATACCAAGTTCTTTTTTTACAGTATCAGTAAGATCTGTAGATAAATCTGTATTAATGAAAAGAACAGCGTTTTTTTCAAGAACTAATACATAACCACCAGCAGTACCAACTTTTTTTATAGCATTGTCAATTTTATCCATAATAGGAGCAAAAAGTTCGTCTTGTTTGCTTTTTAAAGCAGATTGAGCAGTTTCTTGAAATCTTTGGATTCTTTCTTGAAGTTGCATAAGTTCAGATTCTTTGTCTGCACGAATAGCAACACTCCATTTTTCAGGAGCAGCATCAGCTAATTGAACGTTTTCTTGATAAGCTTGTAATTTTGTCTGATATTCAGTAGCTAAAGTTTGCATTTGTTGTTCATACTTTTTGCTTTCGTTTTCTAAAGCAGTTTGAGCATTTTTATAATCAGCAAAATTTGTAAGAATATCTTGTGTGTCAACGTGTCCAATTTTTTGTGCAGAAATTGTATTGATACATGCGCAAGATAAAATAGCAATAAAAAGTAATAATAATCTTTTCATGATAAAAATTAGAAATTATAATTATTTAATTATTTTGTTTAAAACTTCGTCGCTTTCGTCATATTTTTCGTTAGCATAAATGATGTCGCCAGTAACTTTGTCAAATATATAATCATACCCAGCTTCAGATGCTACGCTTTTTAGAGCATTGTAAACATTATCTTGAATAGGTTTGATTAATTCTTGACGTTTTTTAGCTAATTCGCCATTGGTTCCAAAATATTTTTTTTGTAATTCTTTGGCTTGTTTTTCTTTGTCGATAATTTCGTTTTCGCGTTTAGTTTTTGTAGCTTCTGGTAACATATCACATTCAGCTTGATATTTTTTATACATTTCGTCAAGTTCTGTGAATTGTTTTTCTACTTCAGTTTGCCAATCTTTTGATAAATTATCAAGTTTTGTTTGTGCTTGTTGATAAGCAGGAATTTTACCTAAAATATATTCAGTGTCAACATGCGCAATTTTTTGAGAAAATGCTGATAAGCTACCCAAAATAGAGATAACTGCTACTAATAGTATTTTTTTCATATTAGATCAATTTTACGGTTATACATTATTTTATTTTTAATATTTATTGTCAAATTTAGTTCTTTTTTACGTAAAAATATTTTAAATACTGTTAATATTTTAGAAATTTTGTCCCATAGTGAATTGGAATTTGCTACCGCTAGGTTTATTTTCTCCAGGAACAGTATCAAATCCCCAACCCCAATCAAGACCAAGCATTCCAAGCATAGGCATAAATATTCTAACACCTAAACCTGCAGAACGATAAACGTCAAA
Source organism: Bacteroidales bacterium (assembly GCA_024413595.1). Taxonomy (GTDB): domain Bacteria; phylum Bacteroidota; class Bacteroidia; order Bacteroidales; family UBA3824; genus UBA3824. The sequence goes on along the minus strand of JAKSUC010000036.1, from coordinate 15,722 downwards.
AGGTTTTAATTGATTTATTTCTTTCCAACAATTACCGCCTTCAGCAAATCCAAGAGCATATATAGATGCAGATTCTGATAATGTAATTGGGTATCTGATTTCAACAGCATATTTTACATAAGCATTTCCTCCATCAGAAATAGATTCGCTATCGTAACCTCTTAGTCCTACAACGTCTTTTCCATAAGTGTAATAATTCATACCATCACCACCCATTGTAAAACCTTGAAATGGTGAATATCCTAAATCTCTAGTAAAGAAACCTGAAATTCCTGCTTCTATTTTTGTGTGCAAAACAAGATCTTTAGTTAAAGGAGTAAATGTTTTTGCTTCAAATCCCCATTTATGATATTCAACCCATTCCCATTTTACAGAGTCGGACAATGATCTGTAATCTTTGTTGTTAAATTTAGAATATGGAGGTGTTATTTCTAGAGATAGAGAAAATGAAGATCCTCTTCTTGAATATATAGGAGCATCGATACTATTTCTTGAAAATACAGTTTTTAAAGCAACTTCATTTGCTATACCATCTGCATCAAAACCTTCAAAATATGGATAATTATTTAACTTATATCTTTTATATTCAAGTTCTTCGTATAGTTGAAAATAATTGTCAGGCCAAGATAGACGACGTCCAAATCCAACAGCACCTCCAATTACTTGCATTCTGTAATTATAATAGCTAGAATAGTTTAAATAATTTACATCAGTATAATAGAAACTAACAGTTAAAGAATTTCTTCTTCTTCCTCCTAGCCAAGGTTCAACAAATGATAAACTATATGTTTGATAATATTTTCCATTACTTTGGAATGCTAAACTAAGTTTTTGACCATCACCGCCAGGAAGTGGACGCCATGAACTTTTGTCAAAAAAGTTTTTTGTAGAGAAATTGTTGAAAGTTACGCCTAAACGTCCAACAAAAGAACCTCCACCCCAACCAGCTGATAGTTCAAATTGGTCGTTACTTTTTTCTGTTAAACTATAATTAATATCAACAGTGCTGTTGTTAGCATCAGGTTCAACATTTGGAACTAATTTTTCAGGTTCAAAATTACCAAGTTGGGCAAGTTCGCGAACTGAGTTTATAATATCAGTACGACTAAAAAGTTCACCTGGTATTGTATAAAGTTCTCGGCGTGCAACATGATCGTTTGTTCTTGTATTACCAGAAATACCAATTCTATCAATGTGAGCTTGAGGACCTTCAGAAATAATAATTTCAACGTCGATACTATCGTTTATTACAGAAATTTCGCGTGGTATTGAACGATAAAATAAATAACCATCATCAAGATATAAATTACCAACAGCGTCTTGATCGTTGTTTAATCTGTCGTCAAGACGATTTTGGTCATATAAATCACCTTTTTTTATGTCTAAATTTCGTTGAAGTTTGTCGCTTGGATATTTTGTGTTGCCTACCCAAGTTATTGATCTAAAGTAATATTGTTTACCTTCTTCAACTTTTATTTTTACTCCAACAGTTTTATCGTCAATTTTGTAAACAGAGTCGCCTAAAACTTGAGCATCACGATAACCAAATTCGTTAAATTTTTTAATTAGAGTTTCTTTGTCTTCTTCAAATTTTGTTCTGATAAATTTAGAAGGTTTAAACATTCCATACCAACGTTTTTGTTTTGTTTGTTTCAACCCTTGACGAACTTTTTTATCGCTAAAATTAACATTTCCTTCTGGAATAATTTCTTTAATTTTTACTTTGTTGCCTTTGTCAACATTTACAATCAAACGAACAACATTTTGCATCATAGTATCAACGTTTTGAGTAATTCTAACGTCAACATTATAATATCCTTTTTCATAAAAATGTTTTTCAATAATATTTTTTGTGTTAGTAATAACGTGTTCAGTTACTTTAGTACCCGGAACAAGTTTAATTTTTTCTTTAATGTCATCGATTTCACCTTTTCTAATACCTTTAATTTCAACCTTAGAAAGTTTAGGACGTTCTTCAAGTTTAATATCTAAAAAAACTTGATCGTCAGGAGTAATTGAAGTTATAGAAATACTAACATCCGAAAAAAGACCTTGTTTCCATAGTTTTTCGATAGATCGTGCAATTTCATCTCCAGGAATTTTTATTTTTTTGCCCACTTTTAGTCCCGAAATTTGAACAAGAGCTTGTTTATTTAAAAATTTTACACCAGAAACGGTAACACCACCAATAGTATAATCTTTTGGTGACATATTGTTTATGTTATTTTGTGCTTGAACAGAAGAGAAACACGCTATAACTAAAAATAAAATGATGAGCAGTTTGCTTTTCATTTGAAATATTATATATAATAATAAGTTAAAAAAATATGTATTACTCAAAAAATTTGAGTTTACAAAACTAATTAAAATTATTTTAACATTGCAATTTGTTCCGAAGTTTTCCCAAATCTACGTTCACGACCTTGATAATCAAAGATAGCTTTATAAAATTCTTCTTTGTCAAAATCAGGCCATAGTACATCAGTGAAGTATAATTCTGAATAAGAAATTTGCCAAAGAAGAAAATTAGAAATTCTTAATTCTCCACTTGTTCTAATTAATAATTCAGGATCAGGAATGTCTTTAGTGTAAAGATGAGATATAAAATCATTTTCAGAAAATTTATCAATATCAAATGGATTTTTTTGATATTCAGATAAAATATTTTTAACAGCAGATACTATTTCATATCTACTACCATAGCTTAAAGCAATTACAACCGTTAAGCCCGTATTAGTAGCCGATTTTTCAACTACATTATTAATTTGATTAAAAACGTCTTTAGGCAACATCTTTTGGTCACCAATAATTTTTAATCTTACATTATTTTTGATTAAATCGTTGAGTTGTTCAGCAATAGATTTAATTAGTAAAGCCATTAGTCCAGCCACTTCGTCTTTTGGTCTATTCCAATTTTCTATAGAAAAAGCGTAAAGAGTAATGTATTTAACCCCAATTTCAGAAGCTGCTTCAACAATATTTCGTGCTGCTTTAGCTCCTGCATAATGACCTTCTAATCGTTGTAGATTCTTTTTTTTAGCCCATCTTCCATTGCCGTCCATAATTACGGCAACGTGTTTAGGGATTCTTTCGAAGTCTAGTTTTTCTTTTATTGACATTTTAAATTCTGTTTACCTATAAGCACCACATTGTTTAGGTGCTGTAGAACCTATTTGGAACGAAAAAACTGCTCCAATAAACGAATACATATCATCGTTTCCTAAGAAAGAACGTTGTTTTGTATATTCCACTCCGTATTGAGGATCGTATAAGTCGTCATTTATATGGTCGAGCATGTCGGTAAACATTTTACGATATTTCCATTCAAATGATAAAGTAAATTTTTGTGTAGGACTTATTTTAACTCCTAATCCAAATGGTATACAAAATTGCAGTCCTTCGTGTGGAAATGAACCAATTACTAATCCTGGACCTGCCGCTATATAAGGTGAAATAAAGTTATATTTAGAACCTTTTTTTAACGGCAAAAAATTAAACTCCATTTGTAATGATAGTTCAATTATTTCGTTTTCGAAGCGTAAATTTCGTGCTTTTTGATATTCGTTATCAAAATCATTGTCATCGCCTTTTAATACACATCGTAAGGCTTGAAACGATAAAGCTAAACGATCGTTAAATCCATGACGAAAATTTAATCCAAATGCTAGTTGTGGATTGTAAAGAGGTTTTACGGGACATATTTCGCCATTGTAATAGCCTATTCCAATAAATCCTCCTATTTCGTCATATTGATAATTGCCTCGTTGTGAATATGATACTTTTACTGTTCCTAATAATATTAGAAATAATAATAATATTTTTCGTTGCAATTTTTTCGTTGCAAATATAGTGTAAACTTTTGTGCCTTTTGCTTTAAAAAAACTTAAAATTGACTCCATTGTATTAATATTTTTGAGATTAAACATTGTATGTTTATGAATTTTTACATTTTTTTTATTATTGTAAAAATCTTCATTATTAAAACTGAATATTATTTTTTTTTATTGTTTATTGTTTAATTATCTTTATTTTTTGAAGGTGGAATATATGGAGGCAATACTAATTTTACGAAATCAACGTGTATAGGGTTTTCGTCTACTGGTTTATTTAGTCTAATAGGGAAAAAACTTTTATTTTTTATCCACGATGCAATGCTATCCATCCACATAGTACCAGCAGGGCGGTCTGGGTGTGCTACATCGCCTTTTATTCGTGTAAATTTTAGGTTTTTTGATAAGAAAAATTGTTTTGGTCCAAATTTTTTCATCAGCATATTATTTATTCCTGTATCTTCTTTCCAATTTGGAGGACCAATCCAAACAGTTTTAATTCCATGAGTTTGAGGAATAATTTTGTTAACATTTTCAACACGTTCGTAAGCATCGTGTACAAACATTTCGTTTGCTCCTATAACAAATATTATGTAAGTTGGATTATATAGATTTACAAAATATTCTAGGGTGTCACAATTTGCGTATGTTAATGTTGTTGCACTTACCCATGATACTACATTTAATTCATGATTGTTATAATCGCAATAGTTTTTTACTCGAAACATTAATGAATATGCCATACTATCACCAATTAATAAAATTTTTTGATGAGTTGTATCTGTTCTAGGTATAGTGTCGCGAAAATTTGTAAATGTTGATGATTCAAATGCTTGTTTTATTGTAATTGGCAATGTATTAGTAATAAATTTATATGCCAAAAATCCTAATAGAATTAAAGATATTATTATTGCAATATGTCGTGATTTCATAAAATTCAATTTTTTTAATGCGTAAAGTTAATTATTTTTATATAAAAAAATTGATTTTTATGATTTTTTATTTTGAATTAAACTCTAACTCCAATTATCAAAATATCGTCAACTTGAGGTTTATCTTTTTTCCATTGTTCTAAAGTTGAAGATAAAATATCGTATTGTTTTGACATTGAAAGATTTGAATTTTTTATGATTAGTTTTTGAAGATTTTTTTTCATAAATTTCCTACCAAGAGGACCTCCAAATTGATCTTGGTATCCATCCGAAAACATATAAATAGACATTCCTTGAATGCTTTTGATAGTTTTGTTTGTAAATTTACTATGAATACTGTCCGAAAAATTACTTCCTATCGAATAAATATCGCCTTCAATTTCGTTGCATTCATTGTTATAAATAGTCCAAATTGTGTGGTTTGCAGCCGAAAAAACAATTTCGTCGCTATTGTTATCAAATCTACATAATGTCATATCCATTCCTTCGTCAGGAGTTTCATCTTCAGAATTAATGTCTTTAGATAAAATATTTATGATTCCCAAATTCATTTTTGTTAAAATTTCACAAGGGTTTATAATTTGTTTTTCGTTGACAATTTCGTTTAAAAGCGAATTGCCAACAACACTCATAAAAGCTCCTGGAACACTATGACCTACACAATCGATAACTGCTAAAAAAGTGTATTGTCCCACGTTAGTAAACCAATAAAAATCTCCGCTTACAATATCTCTTGGTAAAAAAAATACGAAACTATCTTTAAATTTTGTCATTATTGATTTTAAATTAGGCAACATAGATTTTTGAATTCTGCTTGCATAATTTATACTATCAATAATTTGATTATTTTTTCTTTCAAGTTCGTTTCTTTGAAATTCTATTTGAATATTTTTATCACTTAGTTCAATATTTTGAGAGTTAACTTTTTTGTTGGTTTCTTCAAGTTTAATATTAGTTTCTTTTAGTTGAAAATTTGTTTTGTTTCTGTCTCTTAATAATTTAATAAGCATTGCAACAAGCAATGAAATAATTGAAATAACAATAATAGCCGTAGTTTTAAATTTGTTAGCTCTATCAATTTCAGCTTCTTTTTCTTGAATTTTTAATAAATCAATTTCTCTTTTTTGATTCATTATTTCCATTTCTAATATAATTTGATTATTAATGGCTTCGATACGATTTAAAGAGTCAAGAGTTTTTTGTTTTTGAAGTTCAAGAATTTGAAGTTGACGTTCTTTTTTTGTAACTTCAGCTTCAGCAATATTAAGTTCTTTTTGAGTAAGAGTTTTTGAATTTAAAATTTCTTCTTCTTTAAAAGTTTGTTCTAATTGATCATATAAATTTCTGTATTCTTGAGATTTAGTGTTATTGCCAGCATTTTCATATTGACGAGCCAATAATAAATAGCATCGTCCAGTTAAAGGTTTGTTTTTAATTTCTAAGGCAAGATTAAGAGCGTGATTTAAATATTTAAAAGATGAAGATAAATCTCTTTTTTGGTTCATAACAGAAGAACAATTGATTAAAGCCGTAATAAGTTCTTTGTTTAATTTAGCATTTTCAGCAATACGAATAGCTTCTTCAGCGTATCTTTGTGCTTGTTCAATATTATTATCATCGCAATATACAATACATAAATAACCATAAATATTAATTTCACTTTTTACGTCATTAATAGATCTAGCATCTTTTGCAGCACCTAACAAGTGTTTTTCTGCATCTGCGTAATTTTTAGCATAATAAAAAGCTAACCCTAAATTAGTTCGTGTTGATATTATTTTGTCATGGTCGCATTTTTCAACAGCTTCCATATATTGTATTTTGTATTTTTCAATATTGGAATTGTTAATAGAGTCGATTTGCTGACTAAAAATATTATTCAGCACAAAGAATATGTTAATAATTGTTAGACTAATATATTTTATCACTTTAAACAAGGTTATTTTTCAAATACAAACATATAAAAAGTTTTTATGAAAAAAAATATTTATAAAGTCAAATCTTTAAAAATATTATTAAGATAAACATCTTAGAATTTGTATTTATAGACATAAATTCATTATTTTTGGGGTTAAATTTTAATCTGTATGGAGCAAAAAATAGATTTAGAAAATCTCGACCCTATTGTATTTTATGGAGTTAATGAACAACGATTAGAAAAAATTCGCCAATTTTTTCCTAAAATAAAATTAGTTGCCCGAGGCAATGAAATAAAAATTTTAGGCGAAACCGATGAAGTAAAGCGTTTTACTGATTCTATTGAATTAATAAAAGCCCATTTTGCAAAATATAATTCTCTTTCTGATAATGAATTAGAAAGTATATTGAATAATAATATAACCAAAGCATCGCTTCGAGCAGGAGGGGGAGAAGCTATAGTCTATTCTGTTACAGGCATTCCAATTCGTCCACGTTCTGAAAATCAGGTAAAAATGATTAAAGAATTTGAAAAAAACGATTTGTTATTTGCAACCGGTCCAGCAGGAACAGGAAAAACTTATCTAGCAGTTGCATTGGCAGTTAGAGCGTTAAAAACAGGAATGGTTCGACGAATAATTTTGTGTCGTCCAGCAGTAGAAGCAGGCGAAAAAATAGGTTTTTTGCCAGGCGACATGAAAGAAAAACTAGATCCTTATATGCAAGCATTATACGACGCACTAAATGATATGATACCGCAGCGTAGATTAGAAGATATGATAGAAGAACGTATTGTTCAAATTGCACCTTTGGCATTTATGCGAGGTCGTACACTTTCAGATTCTGTTGTAATTTTAGATGAAGCTCAAAATGCAACTGTGGCTCAATTAAAAATGTTTCTTACTCGTATGGGTGAAAATTCAAAATTTATAGTTACAGGAGATGCAACACAAATTGATATTCCTAACAAAAATGACAGTGGTTTGGCTCATGCTTTAAAAATTTTGAAAAATATAAAAGAAATATCTTTTGTATCTTTTGATCGCGACGATGTTGTACGTCATCGTGTTGTTAAAAAGATTTTAGATGCTTACGATAAAAATTAAATTGGATAATTAAAAAAATAAATAATAATAAAATGGCTAACGCATTAGTAAATACAGACTTTAAATTTAAAGGTCAAAAAAATGTTTATCACGGAAAAGTTCGTGATGTGTATAATATCAACGATTCAAAGTTGGTGATGGTGGCAACCGATAGAATATCTGCATTTGATGTAATTCTTCCCAAAGGAATTCCTTTTAAAGGACAAATTTTAAATCAAATAGCAGCTAAATTTTTGGACGAAACCAAAGATATAGTAGAAAATTGGAAAATAGCTACACCAGATCCAATGGTTACAGTTGGTCGTAAAGCAGAAGCATTTCCTGTTGAAATGATTATTCGAGGATATTTAACAGGAAGTTCTTGGCGTTCATATAAAGCAGGTGCTAGACAAATTTGTGGAGTTGCAATACCAGAAGGAATGAAAGAACATCAAAAATTTCCTACACCAATAATCACTCCTACAACAAAAGCTGCAGAAGGACATGACGAAGATATTTCTAAAGAAGAAATTCTTAAACGTGGATTAATTTCAAAAGAAGATTACGAACAAATAGAACAAATAACATATAAATTGTTTCGACGTGGATCTGAAATAGCTGCAAAACGCGGTTTGATACTAGTTGACACAAAATATGAATTTGGTAAAATTGATGGAAAAATTGTTTTAATCGACGAAATTCATACACCAGACTCTTCACGTTATTTTTATAAAGAAGGTTATGAAGAACGTTTTGCTAAAGGCGAAGCTCAAAAACAATTGTCAAAAGAATTTGTTCGTGAATGGTTAATGGCAAACGGTTTTCAAGGTAAAGACGGTCAAAAAGTTCCTGAAATGACCGACGAAATTGTTGAAGAAATTTCTAACCGTTATATCGAACTTTATGAAAATATCACAGGTGAAAAATTTGTTAAAGCTGACAATTCTGTTGATATTGCTAAAAGAATAGAAGAAAACGTTTCTAAATTTTTAGGTTAGTATATTAGTTCTTAAAGTGTTATTTTATATCACTTTAAGAACTTTTTCTTTTTAATATTCTTGAAAAAAAATGGAAACTGACGACGAAAAATTTATGAAAGCAGCTTTGATAGAAGCGCAAATGGCATTTGACGAAGATGAAATTCCAGTAGGAGCAGTTGTTGTTGTAAATGGACGAATTGTTGCACGAGCACACAATATGACACAGCGTTTAAACGACGTTACAGCCCATGCCGAAATGCAGGCATTAACTTCGGCATGTAATAATTGTGGCGGAAAATATCTTACAGATGCAACTCTTTATGTAACACTTGAACCATGTTTAATGTGTGCAGGAGCTTTGTCGTGGGCTCAAATTTCAAGAATTGTTTATGGTGCAAAAGATCCTAAAAAGGGTTTTTCAATTTATTCAAATTCTCTAAATCCTAAAACAAATCTCAAAATTTTACATCCAAAAACTCAAGTTACTTCGGGAGTTCTTGAAAATGAATGTAGTGATTTGCTAAAAAGTTTTTTTGAAAATAAAAGATAGTTATGGCTGAATTTGTTAATAATAGAAATAAAAAGAAGAGATTATTTTGTGAAATTAATCCTTTGTTTTATAAAATTTCTGTTTTGAAGGAAAAATTTAAACGAAAAACAAAAAACTTGTTTAGTAATGAAAAATTTGCACAAAAAAAATCATCAGAAATTTTACCTATTATTATTTCATCTTGGCAATCACATTTAATAAAACATGGCAAAGGTATAGATCCTACACTACAACAAAACAAAGCTGTAAATATTTCAATAGCAAGCAATAAAATCAACAAATTAATAATATATCCAGGCGAAGTTTTTTCGTTTTGGAAAATTGTTGGAAAAACTTCTGAAAAAAATGGATTTAAAGCAGGTCGCGTTCTTGTAAACAACATACTTAAGCCAGGAATTGGCGGAGGACTTTGCAATTTAGCCAATACAATTCATCGTTTGATACTTCATAGTCCGCTCGATGTTGTTGAATTTCATTCACATAGTGATGCTCTTGCTCCTGACGAAGGAGAAAGAATTCCATTTAATGCAGGAACTTCTGTAAATTATAATTATATTGATTATCGTTTTAAAAACAATACAAAACAAAATTTTCAATTATTAACTTGGTGTCAAGACGAAACACTTTTTGCAGAATTAAGAGCGGAATACGACATTCCATTTAATTATCATTTAGAAGAAGAAGATCATCATTTTCATAAAGAAGGAGAAAAATATTACAGAATATCAAAGATTTATAGAATAACAACAGCCAAAAATGGAGGATTAGTTATTGACAAAAAACTTGTACGTAACAATCATTCCGAAGTAATGTTTGATTATGGATTAATTCCTAATGAGTTGATTAAGTGATTAATATAACCAACCAAACATCCAAAGTGGAATTTTGTTCATAATTCCTGTGTCAATATCGTCTATTGCTAAATAACTATTTGGTATGTCGGCAATTTGACTATAATTTTTTTTCATACCACCAACTTCAAATAAATATTTTCCATCAATAAAAAAATCACTTCATAAAAATTGTTTTTTATTGCAAAAAATCATCTTTTGCAAACTTAGTTATTTTTTCGATAAAATCTGTTTTGGCTTGAGTATATCCATCGCGATTGTGTTCAAATTTATGCCAAAGTGATAATTTTAGTGTTTCATATTCTTTGGCAATGTCTTGATTTTTATTAAGATAATCTCTAAAAAATATTTCGTTGTTGTCTCCTTGATATCTAAGATGAATATGAAATACTTTTTCGGCAAATCCTTGTTCTGTGTAACCTTTGTTTAATGATATTCTGTTATTAGATTTACTCATGCAGATATAGCCATTTTTTACAAAAATGTTTGAAATCATAACTAAATCTGTATCAATATCAAATTCTATTAAAATATCAATTATAGGTTTTGCCCAAATATTAGAAATTGCAGTACTTCCAATATGATGAATTTTATAATTATTATAATTTTTTAGAATATCATTTAAAATATCTTTTTCTTGAATATACCATTCATACCAATAAGATTTATGTTCGGTTAAAAAAATTGGAAACAATTGCCACAATTCTTCTAAAGTCATTTCTGATAATTTTGCCATAATATTTTGATATTTTATAAATTACAAAACTTGACTTTGCCACAAATTATAAAAATTAGATTTATTATTTATAAGTTGTTCAAAATTACCTGTTTCAATCAATTTACCTTTAGACAAAACAATAATTTCGTCAGCATTTTTAATAGTGCTTAAACGATGAGCAATAACAATAATAGTTTTACCAGCTTTTTGTAATTCGTGCATAGTATCTTGAACATAACGTTCAGAAATAGAGTCTAAAGAAGAAGTTGCTTCATCAAGAATTAAAATTTCAGGATCTTTATAAAGAGCGCGAGCAATAGCCAAACGTTGTTTTTGACCACCAGAAAGTTTAGACCCATTTTCACCAACAAGAGTTTCAAAACCTTCGGGCATATCTTCAATAAATTCGGTAAGTCCGAGTTTTTGGGTTATATTAATAATTTTTTCCATGTTGGGTTGATATTCTCCAATAGCAATATTTTGAGCAATAGTTCCTGCAAATAATGTAATTTGTTGAGGAACAGCCGAAATCAATGACCTAACACTAGAATTTGACAAATGATTTAATTTCAAAGAACCAATATAAATAGCACCTTCCTTTATAGGATATAAATTTTGAACAAGATTAGCAATTGTAGTTTTTCCACAACCACTTTCTCCTACAATTGCAGTCATAATACCACGTTTTATTCGCAAATTAAGTTTGTCAAAAATAGTCTTTCTTGTTCCATACGAGAAAGTAACATCGCTAAAAACTATATCACCAATAGTTTCGCGAGTTAAACTAACTTTTTCGGTTAATTCTTCTCGTTCAAGATCCATAATTTCAAACAAACGATCAGCTGCAATTTCAGCTTCTCTAAAAGATTTATTATCAGAAATTAAACTTGCAACAGGTCCTGTAAAATACCCTACCAAAGCATAAAACGACATTAATTCGCCAGCTGTTATTTCTCCTCCAATAACAAAATAACTTCCACTCCACATTAAAATTATTGTAAATAAACGTGATATAAAATCAGAACTATTAGCCGAAAAAATTGAATTTTTTGATGAACTATAAAACGTATACATCATTTTAACAAAACGATTTTCTGTTTTGTTGTTTGCAAATTCTTCAATTCCATATTGTTTGATAGTTTTTACAGCGTTAAGCGACTCAACAAGTTGACTTTCAAGACTAGCTGTATCTTCCATTACTTTTCGTTCTACTTTTCTATTCCAACGGTCTGTTATATAATAAATTAGTGCATAAATTGGAATTACAATCAACATTATTAAAGCCAATTTCCAATAATAGCAAAACATTAAAGCAAATGATAAAATAACAATTAAAGTATTAACAACTATACTAATAGCAGTTGTATTTATAAAATATCTTATATTAAATGCATCATTAACTCTTGAAATAATTTCTCCAACTCGCATTGTATCAAAAAACTGTTGAGGTAATTGCAATAGGTGACGATAATATCCCATAATTAATTGAGCATCCATCATTTGACCAGTTCGCAATGCCATCATGTTTTGAAACCAAATTATTAAAAATTGTAGAACCAAAATTGCTATCATTATTAATCCCAATAAATTAAGCAAATTTGTATTTCCTCCAACTAGAACATAATCTGTAATTTTTTCAATATAAATCGACATTGAAAGACCTAGTGCTGTAAAACATGTTGCACCTATTAACGCTTGAATTAAAACACTTTTGTGAGGTAATATCAATTCTTTAAAATGAGTAAACAAAGAAACTTTTTGTTTACCAGATACAAAATTTTCAGAAGGACGAATTAAAACTAAAACTCCAGACCATTCTTTCTTAAAATCTTCAATAGCAACATTATCGAGACGACCTGTGGCTGGATCCATTATTTTTAAAATTCCTTTTTTACATCCATAAATAACAACATAATGATAAAGAATTGTATCATCTATCTTTCTTACTATGTGAGCAATAGTTGGATATGGAATTTGAGAAAGGGCTTGTTCTGTACCTTTAACTCCTTTGGCTGTAAAACCAATTTTGTTAGCAGCATTTATAAGTCCAAGAATATTAGTTCCGCGCATGTCGGTTGAGGCATATTGACGAACTCTTGCTATTGAAATATCAAGTTTGTAATATGCAGCAATCGATGTTAAGCACGCTGCTCCACAATCATATTCATCGTGTTGTTGTATTTTGATATTCATTTATTTGCAAATATTAATTAATAGTTTTTTTACACGTTAATTAATCATTTTGGGATTAAACCAATCATCAATTTTATCAAATAAAAGTTGCCATAATGTTCTACGCGTAACAAGAAAACGTCCTGTAAGAGTCATTCCTTTTTTTATTTCAACTGTATATCCATTTTTAAGACTTAAAGATTTGTGTTTCATTTTGCAACGAACCACAAAATAAGCTTTTGTATCTTCAACACTAATATTTCTATCAATATCTTCCACTTCTGCCAATCCTAGTCCCCATTGATTATAATCAAAAGCATCATATTGAAGTTTAACTTCTTGATTTAACGAAATTAAACCAACATCCGATGGATCTACATAACATTCTACAATTAAATTTTCGTCAGGAGATAAAGTTGCAAGCTCTTGACCTGCATATATATAAGAATTGGGTTGAATTAATTGATTAGAAATCAAAGTTCCAGAAGTTGGTGCTATTACAACATAGTTTTTAAGTTCAGACTCAATACGATTTATTTCTCCATTACATGTAATTAGTTGTTCTTCAAGTTGTTTTTTTGTATTTTGCCAATTAGCCAATTGTTGTTGAGTTAGAGTTTGAAGATTATTCTTTGAATTTGTAAATTTGTCTAAAGCTTGTTCATAATCAATTTTTGAAGCAAGTCCAGAATTAAAAGCTTCATTTAATCTTGAATAATCACGTTCAGCTTGTTTCATTTTTACATTTAAATCAGAAAGTTGTTCATTGTAATCTGCAAATTCTTGAATATATAAAGGTGTTTTTAGATTTGATTTGATAGAATTTTTTGATGTTAAAATATTTAAATCAAAAATTCTATCTATTAAATCTGATTTTAAACGTTGTTGAGCTTCTTGTTGAGAAATTATATTGTTAGACTCAATAATTAACAATGTATCACCACTTTTAACAATATCATTATTATGTATATTAACCATCAAAACACGTCCACTAACAATAGGAATAATTGATAAATTATTATATTTTGATCTAACAATTCCACGACTTTGACTTGAAACATCTACCTTTATAATTGGTAATAAAATAATTGTAACAATTACAGCTACAACCATAAATATGTAAATGTAATTAGTTTTGTGACGATAACGTGAATTTAAAACGTCAATTGTATTTTCTATGTCGGAAGGTAGTTGCATTTACTGTTCTTTAAAAAGGTTAAGAATTGCCAAACGATAAAGAAATTCATATTCAGCTTCTATCGCTTGCAATTGAGAAGAAATATATTTGTTTTTGTAAACATTCAATTCATAGCTTGCAATATTTCCAAGTTTAAAATCTTGCAATGCAAAATTATATTGTTGTTGACATTTATTAGCATTATTTTGTGACATATCTGCTATATTTTTACTTTGTACAACGCCTAAATAAACTGTTTCAAGTTCGTTTCGTAATGTTTGAAGACGTTGTTCTAGTTTATTTTGCTTTTGATCAATATCAATTTTTGCTTTTGAAATATCGTTTTTGTATTTTAATTGATTAAATATAGGAATTTTTAAACTTAAAAACAATGTTTGATAAGAATTATTTTCCCATTGACGACTAAATTTAATATTTTCAGCATTCATAAATTTCTGACCTTGAGTTCCTAACTCATAATTTAGTGATAGGGTAGGGTATTGAATTCGTTTATAATATTCTAATTGAAATTCTGCGGAAGTAACTTCTATTTTTTTAGCATTTATTTCTGGATTAATATTTATTGCATTTTCATAAAATAAATCAAATGTAGGAATTTCTCTATTGTCTAACAAATCGTTAACAATAATTTCTATACTATCATTACAATTCATAGCCAATTTTAATTCGAGATTACATAATATTTTATTATTAATATCTTTTTGCAATTGTATACTATCTTGCCCAAGATTAGTTTTTGCGTCCATAACATCACGATACGAACGATTACCAATTTCATAAAGTTTTTGTGCTATAATAACATTAGAGTCTTGCATTTGACAATTTTGTAGTGAAATTTCTACACTTTTTTGAGCAATAGCAAGTTTATAAAATTTTTCTATAACATCTGATTTTATATAAATAATTCTATTAGCATTTTGACTTTCAATAGAATTAACAATCATTTCTTGACGTTTAACCAACACACGACGCGCACCTGCATTCCACAAATCCATACTTACATCAACAATTGCATTATTCACATAACTTTTAACACTTTCGTATTCTCCTGCTGAAGTTTCTGAAAAAGTTTGTTGAAATCCAGACGCAAGACCGTTGTTTATTTCGGCGTTTATGGTTGGTAAAAAATTGTTTTTTTGTGATTTAAGATTTATTTCTTCGTTTAGAAGATTTAGGTTATTGTCTTTTATTTCATAATTATGACTCAAAGCATAATTGATACATTGTTCTAGACTATATTCTTGAGCTGTTGTATTTGATTTGTTACAAATCAAAATAATAAACAAAATATATTTCCACCAATTATTTTTCATTCCACGAATATTTTATTCAATAAGCAAATTTATGGTTTTATTTGAAATATATTTGCTATTAGAATAAAAAATTTACCACTCTTCAATTTTGCAAGTATGTTTTTTTGTTTCTTTGTTGTATGAAATTCCAACAAATCTCATATTACCTTTATATTGTTCTAAATGAAGATTATATT